>JACMKT010000054.1 GCA_014380005.1 Rhodospirillales bacterium | reverse complement strand
CGTTGATCTTGATCTGCGACAAGGTCGAAGCGACCTGCCCCAGCTTCTCGCAGCCTTCGGCCAGCGTCTTGGAGGTGCGGAACACCGCCGCATCCATCTGCATGGTCTTCTGCATGCCCAGGCGGATTTCGCTGGTGTGCAGCGAGCCGTTGGCATTGCGCAGGCGGTCGAAGCGGGCCACCGAGGCGTCGCCGGCATCCTTGGGCAGCGGCTTGTGGGCCGTGCCGGGCTTCAGGGTCGCACCGGCGCGCAGGGCGGCGGCGCGGCCGAACACCACGATGTCCAGCAGCGAGTTGGTGCCCAGGCGGTTGGCGCCATGCACCGACACGCACGCCGCCTCGCCGATGGCCATCAGGCCTTCCACGGTGGCGTCGGGGTTCTCGGCGGTCGGACGCAGCACTTCGCCGTGAACATTGGTGGGGATGCCACCCATGTTGTAATGCACGGTCGGCAGCACCGGGATCGGCTCCTTGGTCACATCCACGCCGGCGAAGATCTTCGCCGTCTCGGAAATGCCCGGCAGGCGCAGCTCCAGGGTCTCGGCACCCAGATGCTCCAGATGCAGGTAGATGTGATCGTTTTCCTTACCGGTGCCACGGCCCTCGCGGATTTCCATGGTCATGGCGCGGCTGACCACGTCGCGGGACGCAAGGTCCTTGGCGGTGGGGGCATAACGCTCCATGAAACGCTCGCCGGCCGAGTTGGTGACATAGCCACCCTCGCCACGGGCGCCTTCGGTGATCAGGCAGCCCGAACCGTAGATGCCGGTCGGGTGGAACTGAACGAATTCCATGTCCTGCAGGGGCAGGCCGGCACGGGACACCATGCCATGACCGTCGCCGGTGCAGGTATGGGCCGAGGTGCACGAGAAGTAGGCGCGGCCATAACCGCCCGACGCCAGCACCACTTTGTGGGCGCGGAAGCGGTGCAGCGAGCCGTCATCCAGGTTCCAGGCCATGACGCCACGGCAGACGCCGTCTTCCATGATCAGGTCGAGAGCGAAGTACTCGACGAAGAACTCGCATTGGTGCTTCAGCGACTGCTGATACAGCGTGTGCAGGATGGCATGGCCGGTGCGGTCGGCGGCGGCGCAAGCGCGCTGCACCGGGGCCTCACCGAAATTGCGCATGTGGCCGCCGAACGGGCGCTGGTAGATCTTGCCTTCCGGGGTGCGCGAGAACGGCACGCCGAAATGTTCAAGCTCGTACACCGCCGGCACGGCCTCGCGGCACATGTATTCGATGGCGTCTTGGTCGCCCAGCCAGTCCGACCCCTTGACGGTGTCGTACATGTGCCACTTCCAATTGTCCTCGGCCATGTTGCCGAGCGACGCACCGATACCGCCCTGGGCGGCCACGGTGTGGGAGCGGGTGGGAAACACCTTGGTGATGCAGGCGGTCTTCAGGCCGGCTGCACCCATGCCCATGGTGGCACGCAGGCCGGCGCCGCCGGCTCCGACGACCACCACGTCATAGGTGTGATCAACGATCTTATAGGCAGCCATGTCGTCAGACTCCGACAGCGACTTTGAGGATCGACACCGTCATGAAGACGGCGAGGAAGGCGGCGGCCAGCTTGACGGCGACCAGCGTGCCGAACTTCCTGCCTTCGCCGTGGACGTAGTCCTCGGTCACCATCTGCAGGCCCAGCTGGGCGTGGTAGATGACCATGAGCACGGTCAGCACGAACATGGAGGCATTGAAGGGGCGCGACAGCCAGCCCTTGAAGGTGGCGTAGTCGGCACCGGCCAGTCCGATCACCGAGATGACGAACCACAGGCTAAGCGGGATCAGGCCGATGGCGGTCAGGACAGTGGCCCAATGATGGTTCACGCCTTCTTTCGCCGAGCCCAGGCCGCGCGCGCGGCCAAGCGGATTACGGAGCGTCATTTCATCCTCCCTCAAGCGAGACCGGCAACCCAGGCGATGACCGTCAGCACAGCGGCGGCGATCAGCGCCACCTTGGCCGAGGCATAAGCCTGCGGAAGCTCGTAGCCCCAGCCGGTATCCCACAGGATGTGGCGAATGCCGTGGCAGAGGTGGAAGAACAGGGCCACCGTCCACGCGAACAGCAGAAGGTAGCCGATGGGCGAGCCGAAAAGAGACTGGGCGGTAGCGAAGGCCTCAGGCCCCGAAGCGGCCGAACCCAGCCAATAAGCGAGGACGACAAGCCCCACCACCAAACCCACGCCGGTAATGCGATGGGTGATGGATACCAGCGCCAACAAAGGCAGCCGATAAATCTGCAGGTGTGGGGAAAGCGGCCGGTTGCGCGTGGTCATGGCAATAAGCCCCCGAAAACGGTCGATGGCAGGCCCAAAAGGCCCTACTTGCGGCAATGGGACGAGTGTTTAGCCCTTGAGGGCGCCGGAGTCAACCGCCCCAAGCCACACTTTCTGGCAGGTTCCGCCAACACCGGCCTACCCGAAGGGGTTGGCTTGGCGTTACACCCACAGGCGAGTGGCGCAGAAATCCTGACTTCTTAGTAAGGTTGACGGATACGGCACCAACCCAGGTCATAGCGGCCCCTTCCCGTGAAGCAGCTTCGAGAACCAGTCCGCGATGAACCCTCGTTGATTCCAGGAACGTCCTATTCCTGGAAGCTATCCCCCCAACTGCCCACCGGCAATTTGAACCCGCCATCCACCGGTGCAGGCGGGGGCGGCGGCGGGGGAGAATCCATGCGCGGGGGCTGGGCTGGCATGGCCGGTTTGCCGGCGATGTCAGCCGGGGTCAAGGCTGGCGGCACCGCTGAGATGGGCGCGCGCGGCGGGGCGGCGGGGCCGGGAGGGTTGGGCACAATATCGGGCGTAGCCGTTGCGGGCGCGGGCGGTGACACCGCCGTCCCTCTGGCGGCGCGGTAGGCGGGCGCGGTCTTGCCGGTGCGCTTCTGCCAATTTCCAACCTCAAGGCTGTTGAAGGGGTTGACGTAGCTGCCGTCCGTATTGCGCATGTCGGGATCGACGCAGGTGAAGTGGGACCGATGCGGGCTGGTGGCACGGCATTGCCAGCGTTGTGTCTTGCTCGATACGGCCTTGAGCCCATGGGCGGCGCATTGCTCCTCTGCCAAGCCGAGCACTTGGTCCCATGGCGTGGAGTCGCTGTGGCAAATATAGATATCGCCGCTTTCGAGCAGCGTGTTCGGGGCCTTTTGCACGGTCACGGCCATGCCCGTATCGACGAAAGGCTCTGCGGCGCAACTGGAAACCAGGCCGGCCAGTACTAGAAACAACGGAGGGGCTACGCGCATGATCGGACTCACCGGCAATCTGTGACCTCCTGTTTATCGTACCCTGAGGGTTAGGGAAACAACCGAGGGCCCCTGGCAGGCGTTGTCCCCGCCTTATGGGTGGGCTAAGCTCTCATTTGCCAGTTGGTTGGGGCGGTAGGAGAGTTTCGATGTCCGAGGGTAATAAATTCCGTTTGGTGACGCGCAGCGATTTCGATGGTCTGGTGTGTGCGGTGCTGCTTAAGCAGCTCGACATCATCGACGAGATCAAGTTCGTGCATCCCAAGGACATGCAGGACGGTGTGGTGGAGATCGGTCCGAACGACATCACCACCAACCTGCCCTATGTGGAAGGTGTGAACATCGCGTTCGACCATCATCTGTCGGAAACCATCCGCGTCGGTAAGCGCGACAACCATATCATCCACCCCGAAGCGCCGTCGGCGGCCCGTGTGGTCTATGACTATTACGGCGGCGCCGTGCGCTTCCCGGCGGCATGGGACAAGATGATGGAGGAGGTCGATAAGGCCGATTCCGCCCAGTACTCCCTGGACGACATCCTGTCGCCCACCGGCTGGACCCTGCTGAACTACATCATGGACGCCCGCACCGGTCTGGGCCGCTTCCGCGAGTTCCGCATTTCCAATTACCAGTTGATGATGAACCTCATCGATTATTGCCGGAACCACTCCATCGAGGAAATCCTGGCCCTGGAAGATGTGAAGGAACGGACCGACCTTTACTTCGCCCATGAAGAGCTGTTCAAGGATCAGGTCAAGCGCCGCTCGACCGTGTACAAAAATCTGGTGGTGCTGGATTTGCGTGACGAAGAGACCATCTACGCCGGCAACCGCTTCATGATTTACGCCATGCACCCCGAGTGCAACATCTCCATCCATCAGATGTGGGGCCTGAAGAAACTGAAGACGGTGTACGCCATCGGCCGCTCCATCGTCGATCGCGGCTCCCAGACCAATGTGGGTGAGCTGTGCCTGGGTTATGGCGGCGGCGGTCACGAAAAGGCCGGGACCTGTCAGGTGGATAACGAAATCGCCGATGAGGTGCTGGGCAAGATCATCGCCAAGATCAACGCCGACGGCTGAGGTCACGCAGGGGCGCCAATGGGCGCCCCTTTTGCGGCGCGCATAACACACAAGAATATGGTTATATACTTTTTGTATTGACGGCGATCTGTGTGAAATGGCATCCCTTGCACCAACAACTTTCGTGGTGCCGAGGAGTGTCGAAATTATGAGCGTGAAGCGGTTCCTGGCGGCGGGCCTTGTCTCGGCCACTCTGGCGGCGCCCGTGGTCATTGGCACGGCGGTCCCCGCCGGTGCGGCGGATGCCATTTCCGATGGTGTGGTCAAGATCGGCGTGCTGAACGACCAATCTGGCATCTATGTGGACATGGCCGGCCCCGGTTCGGTCATCGCCGCCAAGATGGCGGTGGAAGATTTCGGCGGCAAGGTGCTGGGCAAGCCGGTGGAAATCGTCGCCGGCGACCACCAGAACAAGCCCGATGTGGGGGCCGCCCTGGTCAACCGCTGGATCGACCAGGACAAGGTGGACACCATCGTCGACATCCCGACCTCGTCGGTGCTGCTGGCGGTGCAGGAAATCGGCCGCCAGAAGAACCGTCTGGTCATCGCGTCGACCGGCGGCTCGTCCGATTTCACCGGCAAGTTCTGCTCGCCCGTGGGCATCCACTGGACCTATGACACCTACGGCTTGGCCGTGGGCACCGGCCTGCCTTTGGCCGATCAGGGGCCGTGGTACTTCCTGACCGCCGATTACGCCTTCGGTCACGCGCTGGAGCGCGACACCGCCGCCGCCGTGACCAAGGCCGGCGGCAAGGTGCTGGGCACTGTCCGCCATCCCCAGGGCACCGGCGATTTCTCGTCCTTCTTGCTGCAGGCGCAAAGCTCGGGCGCCAAGATGATCGGTCTGGCCAATGCCGGCGCCGATTCGGTCAATTCCATCAAGCAGGCCCGCGAGTTCGGCCTGACCGAGCAGGGCGTCAAGCTGGCCGGCCTGTATCTGCACATCACCGACATCCACGCCATCGGCCTGGAAACCGCGCAAGGGTTGATCATGACCCAGGCGTTCTATTGGGATCTCAACGACGAGACCCGCGCATGGTCCAAGCGCTTCTTCGAGCGCCATAAGGCCATGCCGACCATGGGCCAGGCCGGCACCTATTCGGCGGTGACCCATTACCTGAAGGCCATCGCCGCCGTCGGCACCGACGAGGCCCAGGCGGTGTCCAAGAAGATGAAGGAACTGCCGGTCAACGACTTCTTCGCCAAGAACGGCAAGGTGCGCGAGGATGGCCGCATGGTCCACGACCTCTATGTGCTGGAGGTCAAGAAGCCGTCGGAATCCAAGGCGCCGTGGGATTACCTCAAGCTGGTCCGCACCGTGCCGGGCGACAAGGCCTTCCGTCCGCTGGCGGAAAGCGAGTGCCCAGCCGTCAAGAAATAAGGGCTGTTAAGAAGTAATAGCGCATCATCAGCCCCCCGCTTCGGCGGGGGGTTTTTTCATGGGCGCGCCTGGGGTAAGGTGCCCCATCATGAGTGAAGGTCCCTTGTACACCTATCGCGAGCGCCTCAAGAGCGGCGAAATCCGCCCCGATCCCGCCCAGGAACTGGCGGTGGAGAAGCTGCAAAGCCTGACCAAGGCGGTGCGCGGCTACCGCCCCAATTCCGGCGAGAGCGGCTGGCTGGCGCGTTTCGGTATTGGCGCCAAACCTACCCAGCCAGGGCTGAAATGGACGCCCGGCGACGCCATCGGTGCCACCCCCAAGCAGGGCCTGTACATTTTCGGCGAGGTCGGACGCGGCAAATCCATGCTGATGGATTTGTTCTTCGAGAACACCGCCGTGGCCGGCAAGCGCCGCGTCCACTTTCACGAATTCATGCGCGACATCCACGGCGCCATCCATGCGTGGCGTCAGGCCGGGGCCAAGGGCGACGATCCCATCCCCACTTTGGTGCGCGATCTGGCCGCCAATGCTTGGCTGCTGTGCCTGGACGAATTGCAGATCACCGACATCGCCGACGCCATGATCGTCGGCCGTCTGTTTCATGGCCTGATGGAGGCGGGGGTGGTGGTGGTCATCACCTCCAACCGCGCCCCCAAGGATCTGTACAAGGACGGCCTTCAGCGCGAGCGCTTCCTGCCCTTCATCGGGCTGATGGAAAGCCGCCTGGATTTGCTGCAATTGGATAGCGAGCGCGACTACCGCCTGGGCCGCAAGCGCGGCCTGCAGGTCTATCACGCACCCCTGGGGGCCGAGGCCGAGGCTCAATTGAACGCCGCCTTCGCCCGCTTGACCGAGGGCGCGGTGCCCCGCCCGGACGTGCTGACCGTGCATGGCCGCAAGCTGACCGTTCCGGTCTCCGCCGTGGGCGTCGCCCGCTTCCAGTTCAAACAATTGTGCGGAACCGCCTTGGGCGCCAGCGACTATATCGAGCTGGCGACCCTGTACCACACCCTGATCCTGTCGGGCATCCCGCTGCTGTCACCCGAGAACAAGGACGAGGCCCGGCGCTTCGTCACCCTGGTGGACGCCCTGTACGAGCACAAGGTCACCCTGATCTGCTCTGCCGCCGCCCCGCCGGAAACCCTGTACCCCACCGGCATCGGCGCGTTCGAGTTCCAACGCACGGTGTCGCGCCTAATGGAGATGCAGGCCGAGGATTATGTGACGCGCCAGCATCTGACCTGAGGCGCATTGATGCCGACAGAAGATTCACACAGCCCCCACCGCCGTCATGGCCGGACTTGTTCCGGCCATCCACGCTCGTCCGCCGGAAAGCCATTGGAAACAACGCGGTAAACGGCACCGGGTGGATGGTCGATACCAACCCGAAAAATACTTCTTCATGGTTCCCTCCCACTACCGGAAGTGTGGCGGAAGGTGGGTTGAGCATCGAACCGTTTCTACAGCAGCTTAAGCACCGCAAACCCACCCACCAGCAGCAGCACCGCCGCCGTGGTGACCAGTTTCAGCCGGCGTTCCACGAATTCCCGCACCGGCGCGCCGAACTTCCACAGCAGGGCCGCCACTAGGAAGAAGCGCATGCCGCGGGCGATGATGCTGGCGAAGGTGAAGTGGGCCAGATCGAAGTGGAACGCTCCTGCGGCGATGGTGATCAGCTTGTAGGGGATGGGGGTGGCGCCTTTGACGATGATCACCCACACGCCGTACTGGTCCACCAAGGGCTTGAACGCGGCGAATTTGTCGGCTAGGTGGAAGGCGGCCAGGATGGCGGCGCCCACGCTGTCCATGAAGAAATAGCCGATGGCATAGCCCAGATAGCCGCCGATGACCGACGATACCGTGCAGATCAGCGCCAGCCGCCACCAGCGCGACGGTGCGGCCAGCACCAGCGGGATCAGCATGATGTCGGGGGGGATGGGGAAGACCGAGCTTTCGATGAACGAGATGGCCGCCAGCCACCACACGGCGTGACGATGGGACGCCTTGTCCATCATCCAGTCATAGGTCTTCTGCAACATGAAACTGCTCCCCGGCCTTGCGTCCCCGAGGGTTTAGCAGTCTGCGAATCCGTGGACAACTCGCAATGGGTAGGGCTATCCACAAGATGTTAGCCCAGGCCCTTGCCTTTCGGGCAAGTGGGGGGCACTCTCGCCCCAGAATTTGGCAGGGGAACAGTATGCGTGGGCGATGGGGAAGGCTGATGGCGACGGCGGCCACGGGCGTGGCCCTGGCGTCGCCCGCCCTTGCCCAAAGCGCTGCATCCCATGTGCTGCCGTGGCTTGATCTCACCTCCCTGGTCTTGGGTGCTGCGTTGCTGCTGCCGATGGCCGTGCCCCTGGTGGCGTGGCAGCATTGGCGCCTGACCAAGCTGGTCCGGCGTGTCCGCGCCAAGGAGACCGAGGCATTCACTCTGCGGGAATGCCTCGCCGCCAGCCCCGACGGCTTCTATTGCTGGATGGCGGGTGAGGACGACGAGACCTGTTCGCGCCGGCTGGCCGTGCTGCTGGGCTTGGCGCGTGGCACCGATGCGTCCTATGACGATGTGCTGGCCGCGTTCCAGCCCGATGATTCCCTCACCCTGGACATGGCCGTGCGCCATCTGCACACCGAGGGCGAGGGCTTCGAGGCTGAACTGACCCTGGAGGGCGGGCGCCGGGTGCGCGCCATGGGCGTGCGCGTCAGCTCGCACGAGGGCGAGCGCTTGGCCGATATGCTGTGGCTGCAAGATGTCAGCGAGGGCGCCGGCGTGGTCGAGGACCTTGCCCGCTCGTTGCAGGCCCTGGCCGCCGATAGCGCCTATCTGAAGGCGCTGATCGACGCTTTGCCCATGCCGGTGTGGCTGCGCGACGAAGATTTGTCCCTGCTGACCGTCAACCGCGCCTATGCGGCGGCGGTGGATGCCGCTTCGGTCGAGGCGGTGGTGGTCAATCAGGTGGAATTGGCCTCGGACAATCTGGTGCGCGAGGCCCGCGCCTTGGCCGCCCGCGCCCGTGCCGCCGGTGAGCCACGCATGGAAAGCTTCCATCTGGTGCTCAGCGGCGAACGCCGCTTGGCCCGGCTGACCGAGGTGCCCCTGTCGGTGGGCGAGACTCTGCTGACCGCCGGCTTCGCCATGGACCAGACCCGGGTCGAGGAACTGCAATCGGATCTGGACCACCACGTGGCCGCCCATGGCGAAGTGCTGGAGCGTCTGAGCACCGCCATCGCCATCTATTCCACCGACACAAGGCTGGCCTTCTTCAACACCGCGTTCAGCAAATTGTGGCGGCTGGACCGCGACTGGTTGATGGCCCAGCCCACCTATGGCGGCGTGCTGGATGCCCTGCGCGAACGCCGCCTGCTGCCCGAGGCCGCCGATTACCGCGCCACCAAGGAAGAAGAGCTCAAGCGTTTCATAACGCTGATCGACCCGGTGGAGACGCTGCTGCATCTGCCCGACGGCCGCACCCTGCGCCGGGTGGTCTCCGCCCATCCCTATGGCGGGCTGATCTATACCTATGAAGACGTCACCGACACCCTGGCCATGGAGCGGTCGTTCAACACCGCCATGGCGGTGCAGCGGGAAACCCTGGACCATCTGCATGAAGGCATCGCCGTGTTCGGCGGCGACGGGCGGCTGAAGCTGGTCAATCCCGCCTTTGGCCGCATCTGGAATCTGGAATCCGAGGATTTGGCCGGCGAACCCCATCTGCATGAAGTGGTGGAGCGCCTGAAGCCGTTCTTCGAAGGGCGGCCCGACCGGGCCTCAAGCTGGCCGGCGGCGCGCGAGCAATTGATGTCCCTGGTCAACGAACGCCGCGCCATGGAAGGTCAATTGGAGCGTCAGGACGGCACCATCCTGGACTGCACGTCGGTGCCGCTGCCCGACGGCGCCACCTTGCTCACCTGGCTGGACGTCACCGACACCGCCCGCGTGGAGCGCGCGTTGATCGAGCGCAACGAAGCCCTGGCCGCCGCCGATTTGCTGAAAAGCGAGTTCATCGCCAATGTGTCGGCGGAAGTGTCCAAGCCGCTGACCACGGTCATCGGCTTTGCCGAGATGCTGTCGGCGGAATATTTCGGCAAGCTGACCAAGCGCCAGCACGAATACGTCAAGGGTATCAGCGAGGCCGGCCACGCCCTGGAAAGCCTCGTGTCGGACATTCTGGACCTTGCCGCCATCGAGGCCGGCCAGATGACTCTGGAACTGGACGCCTTCGACATCCACCCCATGCTGTCCTCGGTGCTGTCGCTGGTGCGCGAGCGGGTGCGTGAAAAGAAGCTGCAGATGGAATTCACCTGCCCGCTGGACATGGGCTGGATCGTGGCCGATCAGCGCCGGCTCAAGCAGGTCATGTTCAACCTGATCGGCAATGCGGTGAAATTCACCCCCCAAGGCGGCGCCATCACCGTGGGGGCCGAACGCCAGGACGGCGAATTGGTGCTGACCGTGGCCGATTCCGGTCCCGGCATCACCCCCGAGGATCAGGCCCGCGTCTTCGACAGCTTCGTCCGCACCGCCCCCCAAGCCGGCGCCGGTCTGGGGCTATCCCTGGTGCGCCGCTTCGTGGAACTGCACGGCGGCCAAGTGGAACTGAAATCCACGCCGGGCGTGGGCACCGTGGTACGGGTCAGGCTGCCGGCGGGGGCTGGGGCTTAGGGCGTTTTAAGGCGCAACCGGATGGACGCGGATGACGGCTTTGCCGTCAGCACGGATTGAGCATCTTGTTCATGCCGTCGAAGAAGAAGTTTACGGACACGTTCAGCACTTGGGCGAGGCAACACAAGACCGGGCCTGAAAAGCGATGGCGGCCGCTCTCGTATCTTTGCACCTGCCAAACGGTCAGGCCCATGACCGCGCCCAATTGAGACCGTGTCAGGCCGACCGATAGGCGGCGCAGCTTCATTCGGGCGCCGACATGGGCGTCGCACGGGTTCGGCTTTTTGATCGTGGCAAGACGGCGCTTGCGGGGGGCGCGGCGGACGGGCAATTGATATCTCCTTTGGCTTTGGGCCAGGGGCGGGCATGGCCGGTGGCGAGCATGGCGGTGGACGCATCCGCCCCCGATGGCAGCGCTACCGCCGCATCAATGCGGCCGCCGTATTTATCGTTGGCAATGCGGGTCAGGATGACCGGGCCGTTGCCCAGCAGATTGGCAAGGGCGTCGCGGGCGGCCTGTGCCGCTTCGGGGCAGGGGCCATGCAATTCGGGGGTGTCGATACCGCGCACGCGCACATGGGTGATCAGGTCCAGACCCAACCAGACATGCACCCGCGCTTCCACGGTATCGCCGTCGATGACGCGCATAACTTGCGCATTGTACGGACCAAGCAGCGTTTCCGCCGCATGCGCGGGCGAACACACTGTGGCAAGCACAGCGAATGTAATGCGGTGGAATCCCATGACCGGAAACCGGCCAGGGGCCGAAGGGCGGCGCGGACGAACGGGCCGGGCCACAGCGAACAGGTCGGATAGCCCGACCCGCCGTCGGTGGTGCTGATATCAGGAAGATATCGGCGTCACCAATGCGCCCGCCCTTCAGCCCCCGGCCAGACTCACATCAGCGGCGCTGTGCGGGCACAGCGGGACTGTGGGAAATCCGGACGATGAGGTATAGTCGGCGTTAGCCATCACTGTGTTACTCCACATTGGTGGTTAGGGGCGGGAGGGTGCTTTCGACACCCTTCCGTCCTGTTCGTCCGCCGACAAGCGGACGTGGAATGCAGTGTACCGCGATTCTTGCCAGCGTATCCACCGGAAAGCGCACAATGGTCCGTGCGCCAATTCCCGCTACGCCGGCCGTGGAAAGCGCTTTACTACCCCTGCCGCACGCTGGCAAGGAACCCGCTCACCGCGTCCTGCAGCACCCGCGCCTGACCGCTCAGATGCACGGCTGAGTGCAGCACCGAATCCGCATTGGTGCCGGTTTGGCGCACGTCGGTGCCCAGTGCGCCCATGGATTGGGTGACCATGCCGGCGCCATTGGCGGCGCGGTCCACGTTGCGGGCGATGTCCTGGGTGGCGGTCATTTGTTGTTCCACCGCTTGGGCAATGACGCCGCTGATCTGGTTGATGCGGGCGATGGTGGCGGCCACCCCGCCGATGGCGGCGACCGCTTGGTTGGACGCCTGCTGCACCCGCTCGATCTGGTTGGAAATCTCTTCGGTGGCCTTGGCGGTCTGGTTGGCCAGTCCTTTGACCTCGTTGGCGACCACGGCGAAGCCCTTGCCGGCGTCACCGGCGCGGGCGGCTTCGATGGTGGCGTTCAGGGCCAGCATGTTGGTTTGGTTGGCGATGGTGCTGATCATCAGCACCACGTCGTTGATGCGGCCCACCGCATCGGCCAAGCCGCCCACCAATTCCGTGGCGGAATGGGTTTCCTGCACGGCATCGGCGGAGATGGTGTTGGCCTGACCGGCCTCATGTCCGATCTCGGCGATGGAGGCCGCCAGTTTCTCGGCGGCGGCGGCCACGGATTGCACGTTGCTGCTGGCCTGCTGGGCGGCATCGGCCACGTGGTCGCTGGTGGAGGCGGCGTTGTCGGCGATGCCGCGCATTTGGGCGGCAGAGCCATGCACCTGTTCCGCCGCCTGGGACACGCTGGTCACCACCGAGGACACGCTGGCCTCGAATTGGTCGGCCAATCGGGCCATGGCGGCCCGGCGGTCCTCGGCGGCTTGGCGCGCGGCGTGCTCCTGGTCGTCGCGCAGATTGGCCACCGCCTGGGCGTTGTCCTTGAATACCGCCAGGGCGCGGGCCATGGCGCCGATTTCATCGCGGCGGTCGGCCCCGTCCACGGCGACCGTCAGATCGCCCTCGGCCAGCCGGGCCATGGTTGCGGTCAGGCGTTTGACCGGAACGCTGATGCCGCGCCCGATCAGGATGGCCAAGGCCACGCCGGCCAGGACCGAGACCAGGGCCAGGGTCAATGCCAGGGCGCGGGCGCTTTGCTTTTGGGCCTGGGCGTCGGCGCGCACCTGGCCCTGGCGGGCTTCGGCCAGTTGGTGCAGATCATTGGCTTGGCTGGACAGCCGCTCGCCCACGGCGACCGCTTCAGTCCATTGCGTGGCGAGCTCCACATTGCGGGCGATCAGGTTTTCATAGGATTGGCCGTACAGGGCCACCTGCCCGGTCAGATCGGACAGGCCGGCGGCGCGGGTCAATTCTCCTGCACGGGCGATCAGCATGCGGGCGCGGTCCACTTCGGTGCCGCCCGAGGCTTCCAGGGTGCGGCGCACGAACAGCCGTGCTTCCAGCATGGCGGCATGGGCCTTGATCAGCGAGGCATCGCCGCCGCGGTCGGCTTCCTTTTCGATGCCGGGGGCAGCCACGTCGCCATATTTGCGGATGTCCAGATGGGCGGCCTTGCGGCGGATCAGAATGGCGTCAATGGCCTCGGCCTGGGTCTTGTAGCGCAGGAACTCGGCGCGCAAGGATTCGGCCAGGATTTGCTGGTCGGGCTGGGTCGGGCGGACGGAATCCAAATGGTGGCCCAGCTTGTCCATGGCGGCGCCATAGGCAAGGCGATTGGGCTCGGTGGTGTCGCGGTTGTAGTCGCGTACCGCCCAGCGCAAGGCCAGGGTGCCCCGGTCGGCCTCGATGGCCGCCGCAACCACATCGGCTTCACTGGTGATGACGGTGGAGCTTTCGGCGAGCGAGCCGAAGGTGTGAACCGAAAAGGCCGAGAGCAGGCCCATCAAGATCACCATCACGCCGAAGGCTGCCGCCAGCCGTTTGCCGATGGTTAAATTATGCAGCATGCCCAATTCTCCCAAATGCGCTCATGCGCGCGCAATGGGATATGGTGCTGCCAATAATGAATAACCGCAAGTTGATCTGGCGAACTATCCGCCATAGTCCTTTGGGTTAGCCCTCGGGGTGCAGCTTCTTGTAAACCTTGGCTTCGTGGATGATGAAGGCATCGATCATGGAGCGGTAGATGTGCTCCACCAGATCGGGGTCCATGCCCTCTTCATTGGCCAGATGGCGGACCTTCAGGATGATGGCGTCGATGCGCGGAATGTCCACCACCGCCGCCTTATTCGCCTTGAAGCGGGCGGCCTGTTCCACGTAGGTGGCGCGCTCGGCCAGCAGGGGCACCAATTGGCGGTCCAGGCGGTCGATGTGCTCGCGCACTTCGGCGAGGTCTTTGCAGTCCGGCATCATGGCCTCCTAATACGCATATTCCTTGAACAGCGGATCGACGCTGTCGTGCCAGCGGCCATGATAGGCCTCCAGCATTTCCTCTGCCGGGGTGCGGCCCGATTCGGCGATGGCCTGCAAGGTGTCCAGGAAGATGGATTCGTCGCGGCCCGAATCGTTGAAGCGGCGGCGGTTCTTCAGTCCCTGGGCCGACAGGCGCAAGGCCTCCAGCGACAGATCGCGCACGGTGGTCCCGCGCACCTGGGCCTTCAGCCCCAGCCGGGGCACGTCGGCGCGCAATTGCTCGCGCTCCTCGATGGTCCAGTCCTTGACCAGATCCCACGCCGCATCCAGCGCGCCCTGATCATACAGCAATCCGACCCAGAAGGCAGGCAGGGCGCATAGGCGGCGCCACGGGCCGCCATCGGCGCCGCGCATTTCCAGATATTTCTTCAGCCGCACTTCCGGGAAGGCGGTGGTCAGGTGATCGGCCCAATCGCCCAAGGTGGGCAATTGGCCGGGATATGCCGGCAGCTTGCCCGCCATGAAGTCGCGGAACGACTGGCCCGAGGCGTCCATGTACTTGCCGTCGCGGTAGACGAAATACATGGGGACGTCCAGCATCCAATCCACGTAGCGCTCGAACCCCATGCCGTCTTCGAACACGAAGGGCAGCATGCCGCAGCGGTCGTTATCGGTGTCGGTCCACACGTCCGAACGGGTGGACAGCAGCCCCGACGGCTTGCCTTCCACGAAGGGCGAGCAGGCGAACAAAGCGGTGGCCAGGGGTTGCAGGGCCAGCGACACCCGGAACTTTTCCACCATGTCCGCTTCCGAGGCGAAGTCCAGATTGACCTGCACCGTGCAGGTGCGCAGCATCATGTCCAGGCCCTTGGTGCCGCGCTTGGGCATGTACTCGCCCATGATCTTGTAGCGGCCCTTGGGCATCCATGGGATGTCCTCGCGCTTCCATTTGGGCTGGAAGCCCATGCCCAGGAAGCCGATATCCAGGGGTGCGGCGATCTGCTTGACCTGTTTCAGGTGAGCATAGGTCTCGCGGCAGGTCTGGTGGATGGAATCCAGCGGCGCGCCCGACAGCTCTAGCTGCCCGCCCGGCTCCAGCGTCACCGAGGCGCCGGTGTCGTCCAGCAGGGCGATGACCTTGCCGTCCTCGCTGACCGGATGCCAGCCCAGCTTTTCCAGCCCAAGCAGCATGGCTTTGATGCCGCGCTCGCCCTCATAGGGAAGCGCGCGCAGATCGTCCAGCGTATAGGCGAATTTTTCGTGCTCGGTGCCGATGCGCCAGTCTTCGGCCGGTTTGCAGCCGGAGGCGATGTATTCCACAAGCTGGCGTTTGGAAGTGATCGGCTCGCCGCTGGGCTTGGCGGGTGCGGACATGACAAGACCCTGGCGGTTTGAGGGGTTCAAAATGCCAGGGTAGCAAACGCTGGGAACGGGCCAGCGTCAAGCTTCGTTTTGGGGAAGGCTGGCGCGCGTCAGCGCAGGGCACAAAGCGAGGCCTTGTGGTTCCGGCCCTGGACGGGGAACGCCGGTGAGCGAACATGTGACGGCGGCTGACTAACCACAGAGGCACAGAGACACAGAGGATTCACAGAGAAGGGAGAGGCCTTTTTCTCTGTGCCGTCTCTGTGTCTCTGTGCCTCTGTGGTGAAATCACCCTGTCCGCGCCATAGAAGCTGCGGCCAGGGACACTGCCCTGGCCGCAATCACTTTTACACCGCCGAATGGTGCTCCGCCGTACCGACGGCGTTGCGGCTGGGGGTGCCGTCGGGATCGCGCAGCACGTAGCCACGGCCCCACACGGTTTCGATATAGCTTTCGCCGCCGGTGGCAGTGGACAGCTTTTTGCGCAGCTTGCAGATGAAGACGTCGATGATCTTCAGCTCAGGCTCGTCGATGCCACCATAAAGATGGTTGAGGAATTGCTCTTTGGTCAGTGTCTGCCCCTTGCGCAGGGACAGCAGCTCCAGGATGCCGTATTCCTTGCCGGTCAGGTGCAGGGGGTCGCCCTCCACCTCCACCGTGCGGGCATCCAGATTGACCGCAAGCTTGCCGGTCTTGATGATGGATTGGGCATGGCCCTTGGAACGGCGGACGATGGCTTGGATGCGCGCCACCAATTCGCCGCGATCGAATGGTTTAGTCAGATAGTCATCGGCGCCAAAGCCCAAGCCCTTGATCTTCTTCTCGGACTCGGTCAAGCCGGACAGGATCAGCACGGGGGTTTCGACCCGGGCAGCCCGCAGGCGCCGAAGAACCTCATAGCCGTCCATATCGGGCAGCATCAGGTCCAACAGGATGATATCGTAGTCGTACAATTTGCCGATCTCGAGACCATCTTCGCCAAGGGCTGTCGTGTCGACGACCATACCTTCGGCTTTCAGCATCGTCTCGATGACCTGTGCCATCATACGGTCGTCTTCGACCACCAGAACTCGCATATGAGTATGCCCGTTTTTCCGAGTAGTGAGGATGTGGTAACCATAATGGGGTATCGTGGCGACTTCAAGGCGCCCGGCATGTAAGTGTCTCACGAATAAGGATGATTTTTCATCCTAATGATCGGAACTTAGCACCGGTCGCGTGTTTTCTGGAGGGTTTGGGTTGAAATTCCTGGTCCGAAATCTGGTCAACGACATCGACCGCCTGAACGGCATCCAGGTTTATGGCCGGGTCGCCGCCGTCCAGGGCATGCTGATCGAGGCCGGCGGCGTGCAGCGCCAGATTTCCGTGGGCGACCGCTGCCATGTGATCGCCCGCGATGGCCGCCGTGTGCCGTGCGAGGCGGTGGGCTTCCGCAATGGCCGCGCTTTGCTGATGCCGTTCGTGGACGTGAACGGCGTCGGCCTGGGCTGCCGCACCGAGGTGCAGGACACCGAGCCGGTGGTCTATCCCGACGACAATTGGCTGGGCCGCGTCATCAACGCCTTCGGCCAGCCGGTGGATGGCTTGGGCGCGCTGTCCATGGGTGACGTGGCCTATCCCATCCGTGCGCGGCCGCCATCGGCCCATTCGCGCCAGCGCGTGGCCGGCAAGGTGGATTTGGGCGTGCGCTCGGTGAACGGCTTCCTCACCATGTGCCGGGGCCAGCGCATGGGCATCTTCGCCGGTTCGGGCGTGGGCAAATCCTCCATCCTGTCCATGATGGCGAAGAACACGTCGTGCGATGTGTCGGTGATCGGGCTGATCGGCGAACGTGGCCGTGAAGCGCGCGAGTTCATTGAGGACGATCTGGGCGTCGAGGGCATGAAGCGCTCGGTCATCATCTGCTCGACCTCGGATGAAAGCCCGTTGATGCGCCGCCAAGCCGCGTATCTGACCCTGTCGGTGGCGGAGTACTTCCGCGACCAGGGCAAGGACGTGCTGTGCATGATGGATTCGGTCACCCGTTTCGCCATGGCCCAGCGCGAGATTTCCCTGTCGGCAGGCGAACCGCCGGCCTCCAAGGGCTACACCCCTACCGTCTTCGCCGAATTGCCGCGCCTGCTGGAGCGCGCCGGTCCCGGCACCGGCAAAGGCTCCATCACCGGGCTGTTCACCGTGCTGGTGGATGGCGACGACCATAACGAGCCCATCTCCGACGCCGTGCGCGGTATCTTGGACGGCCATATCGTGCTGGACCGCGCCATCGCCGACCGGGGCCGCTATCCGGCGGTGAACATCCTGCGCTCGGTGTCGCGAACCATGCCGGCCTGCAACAATGAAGAGGAAAACTCCCTGGTGCGCCGGGCGCGCAAGCTGCTGGCCACCTATGAAGACATGGCCGAACTGATCCGCCTGGGCGCCTATCGCCGCGGCACCGACCCGGCGGTGGATGAAGCCATCCATTATTACCCCATGATCGAGGCCTTCCTGACCCAGCGCAAAACCGACGCCACGTCCTTGCGCGATTGCTATGCCGGTCTGGCGGAAATCCTCGGCATGCCGTTCGAGGGTGATGGCATGGGGCGGAACTAATCCATGGCCAAGCCGGCCAAAGGGTTAAAGACGCTGATTCGTTTGTCCAAGTTCAATGTGGATGAGCGGCGCCGCGTCCTGACGGCATTGCAGAACCGCGAAGACCAGATCATCGAGGAAATCCGCCAGGGCGAATTGCGCCTGAAAGAGGAACAACGCCTCGCCGCCGAGGATGCCGCGGGTATCGGCTATCTGTACGGCGCCTATCACAAAGCCTGGATGCAGCGCCGCGATCAGATGCATCAGGCCCTGACGGCGGTGCGGGCCGAGATCGAAGTCGCCCGCGACGAATTGGCCGAGGCCTTCCGCCAGCAAAAAACCTATGAAGTCACCCAGGCCAACCGCGAAAAGGCCGAGCGCGAAGAGGCCGACCGCAAGGAACAGATTTTCCTGGACGAGGTGGGCTCGAACATCCACCGGCGGAAGGAAAAGGACGCCGAGGCGGAGTAGATCGCCATTTGCGAGGCCCTTTTATGTGGGTGACACGGATGGACACGGATAAACACGGATGGATTTTTATCCGTGTCCCGCGTAGCGGGAATCCGTGTCCATCCGTGTCATTAATTCTTTCTTGGCGCCGCAGTGGTGAAACCGCCCGCATGCTGATATATCCCCCGCCATGACCGACGCCCTTCCGACTCCCGAACCCACCGGCCTCACCGGCTACCTCGCCGCCGAAGGTTTCGAGGCCGATTTGCGTGCCGAGTTGGGGGATGTCACTCAGGAGCATGGCCGCCTGATGCTGGCCCCCGGCCCGGCGCGGCCCATGGCCTGGGCGCAGAATGTGTGGCACGACGTGGTGCGTATCCCCATCGCCTCCATCGGCGAGGGCGCCAAGGCGTTGCGGGCCATTCAGCGCAATTGGTGGCCCTATGCGCCGGGGCTGCACCGCCGCACCTCGCTGATGGTGGAAAAGCTGCCCAAGGTGTCGGCCAAGCCGCAGGTGTTCGGCCAGCCCGCGCCGACCGCGCCGCTGGGCTCGTTCACCTTGCTGGACGAATACACCTTGCTGGCGGCGGCGCGCTGCGACAGCCCGTTCGCCAATGGCGAGTGCCACTTTGTCGAGGACAAGGTCACCCCGCCCAACCGGGCTTACCTCAAGCTGTGGGACGTGTTCACCCGCCTGGGCGTGGCGCCGGGCAAGGGTGATCTGTGCCTGGACATGGGCGCCTGCCCCGGCGGCTGGAGCTGGGTCATCGCCTCGCTGGGGGCCACGGTCATCAGCGTGGACAAGGCGCCGTTGGAACCGCGCATTGCCGCCATGCCCGGCGTGACCATGCGTCAGGAAAGCGCCTTCGGCCTGGACCCGTTGAGCGTGGGACCTGTGGATTGGTTCTTCTCGGACATCATCTGCTATCCCGAGCGATTGCTGAATCTGGTGGAACGCTGGCGGGCCACCGGGTTGGTGCGCAACTTCGTCTGCACCATCAAGCTGCAAGGCGAGACCGATCTGGCTGCCCAGGCCGCCTTTGCCGCCATCCCCGGCTCGCAGGTGTTTCACTTGTTTCACAACAAGCATGAGCTGACCTGGGTGCTGCTGGACCAGCCGTTGGGCGTCTAGAATCTACAAAGGTTGCCTGAGACGGTGCGAACGGGTAAACCATAGGGCTCCGCGAATACTTGTAGGTCCCTGGGGTCATGTCCGTAGCTACGCTTCCGCCGCCGGTGGACATCGACAACGACACCAAAAAGGCCATCATCGATGGCCTGAAGAAGGTTCTCGCCCGCTTCCAGCAAAAGCGGTTGGTCGATGGCGCCCTGAGCTATCAGGATTTGATCTCGCACCCCGATGTGCTGGACCAATTCATCGCCACCTTCATCGCCAACCGCGCCGAGTGCGACGACATCGTCCAGGCCAAGGGCGGCAAGCCGGTGCGGGACGATAATCAGGATTTGATCTGCAAGGTGTCGCTGAACCAGATTCAGCAATTGCTGGTGCGCACCTGCGCCAAGAAGGTGTTCGAGTCGGAAAAGACCGAGCACACGGTGACCGAGACGGTGACCAAGAAATCCCTGTTCGGCCTGATCAAGAAGACCGAGCAGAAGGAAGTCACCCGCATCGGCAACGATCCGGTGGAAGAGCGCAAGGTGCGCGAGCTGTCGCGCTACATCGCCTTCGGCTGGCAATTGCCGCTGCTGCCGGCCTATCGCCAGCATCTGTCCTATCAGCAGATCATGGAAATCGGCGCCGACGTGGTGGCCCTGCGCACGCCTGAGGCCATCGCCGCCGTGGGCCAATTCGATCCGGCCACCCTGCGCAAGGTCAAGCTTGCCGCCGGTCCCGACTTCGTCGAGATTCTGGTGCACCAGCCCCAGGCCATCGCCGGCGTGGCGGTGTGGAACCGCGAGATGTACGAATTCTACCGCAAGATGCTGGGCGATGCCGCCTGGGACTTCTTCGCCCGCGACAAGGCGTTCTTCAACGTGGTCGCCGCGTTGGACAAGCCGGTGGCGCGCGCCTATGGCGACGTGCTCAGCTTCATCGCCGCCGAAAATCTGGCCGAAGTCCAGCGCCTGAACATCGACAAGACCGAGGTGCTGGTCACCAGCCTGCGCGCAGCCTTCGGCAACCGGCTGCCCCAGGTGTTGGGCCATCCCAACTTCTCCAAGGACATCCTGCGCAAGGTTGTGGACAACATGCTGCACATGACCCAGGAGAAGGACAAGCTGATGGCGTCCTTCGCCCTGACCTGCAAGGCCATGGTCCCCACCGTGAACGAGTGGCTGTCCAAGCAGCGGTAGGATTGGCGCCCATATAAGGGCGCGCCGGGCGGTCCCCCTCCGCCGTCATGCCCGTGCTTGTCACGGGCATCCACGCGGCGGAACAAACCTCAGTGTTTCCAATGACTTCGCGGCGGACCCGCGTGGATGGCCGGAACAAGTCCGGCCATGACGAAGTGGGGATGGCGTCTGAAACGATGACCGCGTCTGTGCTCCAAGTGCATTCATGCGAAGGTCGCTGCCGCCTCTCGTCATGCCGGCGTAATAAAAAGCAGGTATCAACGTTCCTTGATGTGCGTAGTGTCGTTTACAAGACGGCAACAATCCTGCATCTTCACTTATTATGATTATCGGCTCCGCGCCCAAACGACTGCTTGTCATCGAGGACAATCCCGGCGACCGACGGCTTATCGAGATCAAACTCGCTGAGTCCATGGTGTCGTGGAAGGCTGATTGCCGTGGCACGCTCGCCGACGGCTTGGCGCTGGTGCCGTCTCCCGATTACGAATGCATTCTGGTGGATCTGGGGTTGCCCGACGCCTCGGGCATCGAATCCGTGGTCAAGATGAAGGCGCGGGCGCCGTCCATCGCCTTGGTGGTGCTGACCAGCCTGGATGACGAGCGCGTGGCTCAGGACGCCATCCGCGCCGGTGCCCAGGATTACGTGGTCAAATCCCTGGCCGGGCTGGAGCTGCTGCCGCGCGTCATCCGCCACGCCATCGAACGCCAGCAGGCGCAGGTGGCGCTGGAGCTGCTGCACCACACCAATCAGGCCCTGCTGGATGCCAGCCATGATCAGGCCATGCTGCTGGACGCCGAAGGCCGTATCATCACGGTGAATGCCCAGGCGGCAGAGCAATTCGGCAAGCGCACCGATGAATTGACCGGCCAAGATTTCTTCGCCCTGACCGTGGATGCGCTGTCGCATCGCCGGTCCTATTTCGAGCAGGCGCTGGATAGCGGACGCACGGTGGAGTTCGAGGATTCCGACGGCCTGCGCTGGTACACCAATCGCATCCTGGCGGTGGGCGAGGCCGGCAACCGCCGCTGCGCCATGTATTCCCGCGACATCACCGCCGAGCGCGCCGCTGCCGGGACCCTGGCCGAGGCCAAGGAATCCGCCGAACTGGCGAACCGCTCCAAGACCGAATTCATGGCGCGCATGAGCCGCGACATCCGCACGCCGCTCAACGACGTCATCGGTTTCGCCGAGCTGATTTCGGCCCAGATGCTGGGGCCGTTGCAGCCCACGGGCTATGGGGAATATGCCGACAGCATCCTGAATTCCGGCTCGCAAATCCTTAAGCTGATCGACCGCATCACCGACGTCTCCATGCTGGAATCGGCGCTGCTGCGGGATCAGGCGTCCTACCGCGATCTGGTGGAGCTGTCGCCCGATCTGATCTGCGTCTGTGTGGACGGCATCATCGAGCGTATCAACGCCGCCGGTCTGGGCATGCTGCGGGCGCCGGCGGCCTCGGAATGCGAGGGCAAGTCGTTCCTGGACTTCGTCCATGGCGATTATCTGGCCCTGTTCGATGCCGGGCTGGAGGCCTTGTACGGCGAGGATCATCCGGTCCCGGTCAAGGTGGTCACCTTCGCCGGCCGCACCCGCGACGTGGAGCTGAACGCGGTGCCCCTGCGCCGCGACGGCCACACCGCCACCTTGCTGGTGGGCCGTGACACCACCGAGGTGACGGCGGCCATGCGGGCGGTGGCGGCGCGCGAACATCGCATCCGCGCCATCATGGACACCGTGCTGGACGGCATCGTCACCATCGACGAGGACGGCGTCATCGTCTCGGCCAATCTGTCGGTGGAGCGTATCTTCGGCTATTCCCTGTCGGAATTGATCGGCGCCCCGGTCAGCCTGCTGATGCCCGAACCCGATGCCAGCCGTCATGGGCATTATGTGCAGAAATACCTGTCGGGCAATGGCGGCGGCGTCATCGGCATGGGCCGCGAGGTCATGGCCAAGCGCAAGGACGGCACCGTGTTCCCGGTGCATCTGTCCGCGTCGGAACTGCGGCTGGACAAGCGTCGGCTGTTCACCGGCACCATCCGCGACCTGACCGAAAACAAGCAATTGGCCCAGCGCGTGGCCTATCTGGCCAATCACGATTCCCTGACCGATTTGCCCAACCGTTCCCTGTTCACCGACCGGCTGGGCCAAGCCCTGGCGGTGGCCCGCGGCAGCGGCTTGCATGTGGCGGTGCTGACCATCGATCTGGTGGGCTTCACCATGGTCAACGATTCCTTGGGTCACGAAGTGGGCAATGCGCTGCTGCGCGAAACCGCGCGGCGGCTGTCCCAGGTCATGGCCGGCTTCGGCGGCACCGCCGCCCGTCTGGCCGGTGACGAATTCGCCCTGGTGGTGCCCCAGCTCAAGGATCTGAACGCGGTCAGCCGCGCGGTGGAGATGGTGCGCGCCGGTTTGGCGGCCCCCTTCCACACCCAGGGCAACGAACTGAACCTGCCCGCCGATTTCGGTGTCTCGGTGTTCCCGCGCGACGGCGACGAACCGCAGGATTTGCTGCGCAATGCCGAGATGGCGCTGCATCAGGTCAAGAAGCAGCCGGACGAGGATTTGGGCTTCTTCGATTCGGCCATGTCGTTCGCCGTGTCCGAGCGGCTGACCCTGGAACGCTCGCTCAAGGACGCGCTGAAGGAAGGCCAGTTCGAGCTGTTCTACCAGCCCCAAGTGGCGCTGGACGATTACCGTTTGGTGGGCGCCGAAGCGCTGATCCGCTGGCGCCATCCCGAATTGGGCATCATCGCCCCGGATAAGTTCATCCCGGTGGCCGAGGAAACCGGCCTGATCGTTCCCATCGGGCGCTGGGTGCTGGAAACCGCCTGCCGTCAGATGCGGATTTGGACCGATCAAGGCCTGGGCGAGTTGCGCATCGGCGTCAACATCTCGGGCCGCCAGTTCCGCGACGACAATCTGCCCGAGTTGGTGGCCGCCGTCATCAATGAGACCGGCATCGACGCCCGCCTGCTGGATTTGGAACTGACCGAAAGCATGCTGATGGCCGATGGCGAGGGCACGCTGAAGCTGCTGCGCGCCCTGGCCGAGTTGGGGGTGACCCTGTCCATCGACGATTTCGGCACCGGCTATTCGTCGCTGGCCTATCTCAAGCGCTTCCCGGTCAATACGGTGAAGATCGACCGGGCCTTCGTGCGCGATCTGGATCATGACGAAGACGGCCGCGCCATCGCCAAGGCGATAATTTCACTGGCGCATTCCTTGTCCATGAAGACAATCGCTGAAGGTGTCGAGACGGAAATCCAAGCCGCCATGCTGGCTAAGCATGGTTGCGACGAGATCCAAGGCTATATGATCGGTCGGCCACTGCCCGTGGCCGAATTCGTACGTTTCGCCGCAACATATGATGCAGCCGCCCGCAATGGGGGCGCTGCCGGCCGAGCCGCCGCGCAGCAGCAGGGAGTGGGGACATGAGCGGGACCGTGGTCATCGTCGAAGACAACGCGATGAATATGAAGCTGCTGGAGCAGGCGCTGACCATCGCCGGCTACGAGACGGTCAAATCGTCGGACGGTGCCGATCTGGTGGCCCTGACCGCCGATAGTGGCGCCAAGCTGATCCTCATGGATATCCAACTGCCCAAGCAATCGGGCGTCGATTTGCTGAAGCAGATCAAGGCCGACCCCCGCACCCAGGCGGTGCCGGTGCTGGCGGTGACCGCCTTTGCCGACCCGGATTCGGTGTCGGGCTTCCTCAAGGAAGGCTTCGATCAGGTCATCACCAAGCCGCTGTCCATCCGCAAGCTGTTGGACGAAGTGGCGCGTTACTGCGCTTGAAGCCCCTCGCCGACGCCCTGGCCGAACACGGCCTGATCATCCGGGGCGGCGTGGACTCGCTGGTCCTGGTGGGCACTGCCGGCTCGGCCTTCTGGCCCCATTTCACCGCCGCCCGGCGCCATGAACTCAACCCGCTGGATTCATGGTCGCGCCGCGTGCTGACGGACATGGCCGACCGTTTTGGCGCCCAGATGCTGATGCCGTGCGACGGCCCGCCCTTCCACCCGTTCCAGCGCTGGGCCATGGCGGCGGAGCCGGTCCATCAATCGCCCATGGGGGTGCTGGTCCACCCAATCTACGGCCTGTGGCACGCCTATCGCGGCGCCCTGGTCTTCCCGGACGCGATCCCATTGCCGCCGCGCCAAGATTTGCCCAATCCCTGCCATGCGTGCGTGGACCGCCCCTGCGTGACCGCCTGCCCGGTGGGTGCGGCGGTGCCCTATGACGTGCCCCGCTGCATGGATCATCTGAAGGCCGGCGGTTCGTGCCGCTCGGTGGGCTGCCACGCCCGCCACGCCTGCCCGCTGGGCCGCGACTACGCCTATGCGCCGGACCATGCGTCGTTTCACATGGAGGCGTTCGTTACGGCGGCGCCAGCATTCGGTTATGGCGAGGCCGGCTGAACGATTACGGGGCCAGCGCTGCGATGGCGGTGTTAAGGCGGTCAAGCTCAACCAATGCATCCCGGATGTCCTCGGGCATCACACCAAGGTCAGGTTCCAGATCGGGATAACGGGTTGCCGTACCCCACGGGGTCCAATCCGCCACCACGTCAATATGAGCTGCCAACATGGGGTAGAGCGGCGTGACCAGACCGGCCAGCCGACGCAGATCGTGCGTCTTGGGAATGGCGATGCCGGCAGCAGCCAATAACCCCTTGAGCATCTTTTCACTGGCTTGCTGGCAATGGTAGGCAGCGGGGTCGATCAACGGCGGATCAGCCGCCAGAATAAGGACCGCTGAGCGCTGATCCTCGGCCGCCTTGGCGAACCATCTCCGCGCTTCTGCCCATTGGATCTCAGTGCCGCTCATAGACCACCACACCTTCGCGCAGAATGGTGTCGGCGAACGACCCTGGTGCACGGGCGCGTTCGGTAAGAACGCTCTCCCGGCAAGGGATAATATCGACGGAGCCCGTGAACCCTTTGCGCGCCGCATTGCGGTTTCGCCAAGATAGTGTCTCGGCCGGAACATCGTCGTCGAGAACCACCACAAGGTCGATGTCGCTTTCTGGGCCAGCATCGCCCCGCGCCTGACTGCCGAACAGCACCACGCGCCGGGGTGAGTACACCTCGACGATTGTGCGGAGCAGCGTTTCGGGCACGGTTGCCATGGAATCAGTGTACCTTTAATCCGCAGCCCCAGCCACCGCTTCCAAATTGAACGCCGCCGCCATCAGCGCCTTGGTGTAGGGCGTTTCCGGGGCGGCGAAGACCTTGGCGGCGGTGCCCATTTCCACCACCTTGCCGTCCTTCATGACGATCAGATCGTCGGCCAAGGCGCGGACCACGCGCAAATCGTGGCTGATGAACAGATAGGCGATGTGGTGGCGGGCCTGGATGTCGCGCAGCAAATCGACGATCTGGGCCTGGACGGACACATCCAGGGCGCTGGTGGGCTCGTCCAGCACGATGAAGCGGGGCTTCAGCACCAAGGCCCGCGCGATGGCGATGCGCTGGCGCTGGCCGCCGGAGAATTCGTGGGGATAGCGGTCCTGGGTGTCGGGGTCCAGACCGACCTCGGTCAGCGCCTGGGCAATCATGGCGCGGCGCTCGCCATCGTCCTTGGCGAGGTTGTGGACCTCGATGCCTTCGCCGACGATCTGGCCTACCGACAGGCGGGGCGACAGCGAGCCGTAGGGGTCCTGGAACACCATCTGCATTTCGCGCCGCTTGGGCCGCAGCTCGCCGGGGCTGAGGTCCTGGATGTCGCTGCCCTGGAAGATAATGCCGCCCTTGGAGCCGATCAGCCGCAGCAGCGCCAGCCCCAGAGTGGTCTTGCCCGAGCCCGATTCACCGACCACGCCCACGGTGTGGCCCCGGCGGATGGCGACCGAGATGCCGTCCACTGCCTTGATGTGGGCTACCGTGCGGCGAATGATGCCGGCCTTGATGGGGAACCACACGCGCAATTCGCGGGCTTCCATCACCACCGGGGCTTCGGCTTCGGCCACATTGGGCTTGCCCTTGGGCTCGGCGGCCAGCAGGCGCTTGGTGTAATCGTGCTGGGGGGCGTCGAAGATGTGGGCCACCGGGCCGGCTTCCACCACCACGCCCTGATGCATGACCGACACGGAATCGGCCATCTTGCGCACGATGCCCAGATCATGGGTGATGAACAGCAGGGCCATACCCAGACGGGCCTGCAACTCCTTCAGCAGCTTGAGGATTTGCGCCTGGATGGTGACGTCCAGGGCGGTGGTCGGCTCATCCGCAATCAGGATGTCGGGTTCGTTGGCCAGGGCCATGGCGATCATGACGCGCTGGCGCTGGCCGCCGGACAATTCATGGGGCAAAGCGTTCAGGCGGTTTTCCGGCTCGGGGATGCCCACAAGGCGCAGCAATTCCAACACGCGGGCGCGCTTGGGTTCGCCGCGCAGGCCTTTGTGGATCTCCAGCACTTCGCCCACCTGCTTCTCGATGGAATGCAGCGGGTTCAGGGAGGTCATGGGCTCTTGGAACACCATGGCGATGCGGTTGCCGCGCACGGCACGCAGGGTGCGTTCCGACGCGCCCACCAATTCCTGGCCGTTCAGCTTGATGCTGCCCTTGGGATGCCACGCGCGCGGATAGGGCAGCAATTGCAGCACCGACAATGCGGTGACCGATTTGCCCGAACCCGACTCGCCCACCAGCGCCAGGGTCTCGCCCTTGTTCAGGGTGAAGGACACGCCCTTGACGGCGGCCACCTGCCCGTCGCCTTTGCCGAACGACACGGCAAGGTCGGTGACCTCAAGGATGGGAATGTGCTGGTGGGTCATAGATTAGTCTTTCGGGGATCGAAGGCATCGCGCACCGCCTCGCCGACGAACACCAGCAGCGACAGCAGGGCCGCCAACACGATGAAGCCGGTCAGGCCCAGCCACGGGGCTTGCAAATTGGATTTGCCCTGGGACAGCAAATCGCCCAGGGACGGCGAACCGGGCGGCAGGCCCAGTCCCAGGAAGTCCAGGGCGGTCAGGGCGACGATGGAGGATGACAGGATGAACGGCATAAAGGTCAGCGTCGCCACCATGGCGTTGGGCAGCACATGGCGCACCATCACCCGGCGGTCGCTCATGCCCAGGGCCTTGGCGGCGCGCACATAGTCGAAATTGCGGGCGCGCAGGAATTCGGCGCGCACCACGCCGACCAGCGAGGTCCACGAGAACAGCACCAGCACCCCCAGCAGGGTCCAGAAGCCGGGCGCTATCATGGAGGCGACGATGATCAGGATCAGCAGATGGGGCAGGCCGCCCCAGATTTCGAGGAAACGCTGGCCGACCAGATCGATCTTGCCGCCGAAATAGCCCTGCACCGCGCCGGCACCCACGCCGATGATGGTGCTGACCACGGTCAGGGTCAGGCCGAACAGGATGGACAGGCGCAGGCCATAGATCAGCCGCGCCAGCACGTCGCGGCCCTGATCGTCGGTGCCCAGCCAATTGTCGGTGGTGGGCGGGGCCGGATGGGGGCGCAGCACGTCGTAATTGATGGAGCGGTAGTCATGGTGGATGGGCGGCCACAGCGCCCAGCCGTTCTCGGCGATCTTGGCGGCCATGTAAGGGTCGCGGTAATCGGTGAAGGTCAGGAAGTCGCCGCCGAAGGTGGTCTCGGGATAGTCGCGCAGGATGGGGGCGTACAGGCTGCCCTGATAGCTGACCAGGATGGGCCGGTCATTGGCCACCAATTCGGCGAACAGGGTGATGATGAAGACGGCCAGGAACAGCCACAGCGACCAGAAGCCGCGGCGGTTGCGCTTGAACGCGTCGAGGCGGCGCTGGGTGAGGGGCGAGAAGCGGCGGTTCATGGGCGCGCCCCCGTCCTTAGGTTAACAAATTCGGTTGTGACGCACCCAAGCCAGACACACTCTAGAACGTCATGCGCGGGCTTGACCCGCGTATCCACGTGGTTCCGTCCGGCACCATGTCCGCTCTTACCGCGTGGATGGCCGGGACAAGCCCGGCCATGACGATTTTGGGGATGGGACTTCAATGCGGAAAACCCGGCCATGACGGTGGAGGGGGGCATGTGCATGAGCGCCTTCATCACACCTCCCGCTTCCCAAAATCAATGCGCGGGTCGACGAATTGGTAGGTCAAATCGCTGATCAAATTCAGCACCAGCCCCAGCATGCTGAACATGTACAGCGTGCCGAACATGACCGGATAGTCGCGGTTGACCACCGCCTCATAGCCCAGCAGGCCCAGACCATCCAGCGAGAAGATGATCTCGATCAGGATGGAGCCGGTGAACAGGATGCCCACCAGGGCGGCGGGGAAGCCCGCCACTACCAGCAGCATGGCGTTGCGGAAGATATGGCCGTATAGCACCTGATTGTCGGTCAGGCCCTTGGCCCTTGCGGTCACCACGTATTGCTTGTTGATCTCTTCCAGGAAGGAATTCTTGGTCAGCATGGTCAGGCCGGCGAAGCTGCCGATGACCAAGGCGGTGACCGGCAAAGCCAGATGCCAGAAGTAATCCACCACCTTGCCCCAAGCGGTCATTTCCGCCCAATCGGGGCTGGTCAGGCCGCGCAGCGGGAACCAGGCGAAATAGCGCCCGCCGGCGAACAGCACGATCAGGGCGATGGCGAACAGGAAGCCCGGCACCGCATAGCCGATGATGATGGCCCAGGAACTGGCGATGTCGAAGGTGGAACCGTCGCGCCGCGCCTTGGCGATGCCCAGGGGGATGGAGACCAGATAGATGATGAAGGTGGTCCATAGGCCCAGGGAGATGGACACCGGCATCTTCTCCAGCACCAAATCCACCACCGAGGTGTCGCGGTAGAAGCTTTTGCCGAAATCGAAGCGCACGTAATTGCCCACCATCTGGATGAACCGCTCGTGGGCCGGCTTGTCGAAGCCGAACTGCTTTTCGATGTCCTTGATGAAGGCCGGGTCCAGGCCTTGGGCGCCGCGATAGGCGCCGGTGGTGCCCTCGCGTCCTTGCTGCATCCGCGTCGCCTGGATGTCGCCGCCGCCGCCGCTGATGCGCTGGGATTCGGACCCGGCGGTGCCTTCGATGCGGGCGATCATCTGCTCCACCGGGCCGCCGGGGGCCAGTTGGACGACGACGAAATTGATCAGGATGATGCCGAACAGGGTCAGCGGGATCAGGGCCAGACGGCGGATGGCATAGGCGAGCAAAGTTTCAGCCCCCCTGTGCGGTCTTGGCAGGCTTGGCCCACCACGAGAACAGCTGGAACCCCTTCATGGGGATGGTGGCGGGGCGCCCGAACTTGTCCCAATAGGCCAGCCGGTCCGAGCCCAGATGCCATTGCGGAATGACGTAATGGTTCCACAGCAGCACCCGGTCCAGGGCGCGGGTGCGCGCCACCAGGGATTCGCGGTCGGGTGCGCTGATGACCAGATCCACCAAATGGTCCACTGCCGGATTTTTGATGCCGGGGATGTTACGGCTGCCCTGCTGGCCGGCGGCGTCCGAGGTCCAGAACATGGCTTGCTCATTGCCCGGTGATAGCGACTCGCCCCAGCTCATGACGATCATGTCGAAATCGAAGCTGCGCACCCGGTTGACGTATTGGGTGGTGTCCACCGTGCGCACAATGGCGTCGATGCCCAGCCGGCGCAGATTGCGCACGAAGGGCAGGGTGACCCGCTCGAAGGTGGGCTGGGCCAGCAGGATTTCGAAACGGAAGGGCTGGCCGTCCTTGGTCAGCATGCCGTTGACCACTTGCCAGCCGGAGTCTTCCAGCAGCGTCATGGCCATGCGCAGATTGGGCCGGATGTTGCCGGAACCGTCGCTTTTGGGGGCGTGGTAGGTCTGGGTGAACACCTCCGCCGGGACCTTGTCCTTCAGCGGCTCCAGCACCTTCAATTCGTCGGCGCCGGGCAGGCCGGTGGCGGCCAGTTCGGAATTGGCGAAGAAGCTCTCGGTGCGGCGGTACTGGCCGTAGAACAGGTTCGCGTTGGTCCATTCGAAATCGAAGGCATAGGCCAGGGCTTGGCGCACCTTGGCGTCAGTGAACAGCGGGCGGCGGGTGTTGTAGGCGTAGGACTGCATGCCGGCGGGGTTGTGGTTGTCCAGCCGCTCCTTCTTGGCACGGCCCTGAATCAGTGCCGGCCAGTCCTCATAGCCGGTGGCCCATTTCTTCGCCTCGTTCTCCTCGCGGAAATCGTATTCGCCGGCCTTCAATGCCTCTAGGGCCACGGTGGAATCGCGGTAGAAATCGTAGCGCACCCGGTCGAAATTATAGAGCCCCCGGCGCACGGCTAGTTCCTTGCCCCAATACTCCTTGACCCGGTCATAGACGATGAAGCGCCCCGGCTCGAACGCGCCGATCTTATAGGGGCCGCTGCCCAAGGGCGGCTCCAGGGTGGTGTTCTCGAACACCCGGCCCTGCCAGTAATGCTTGGGCAGGATGGGCATCTCGCCCACAATCAGCGGCAGTTCGCGATTGTCACCCGGCTTGAAGGTGAACTTCACCGCCCGCTCGCCCACCTTCTCCACCTTGTCCACCCCGGCATAATAGAACCGGTAATTGGGCGCGCCCTTGGCGCGCAGGATGTCCAGGCTGAAGATGACGTCGTCGGGGGTGATGGGCGTGCCGTCGTGCCAGCGCGCCTGGGGGCGGATGGTGTAGGTGGCCCAGGAGCGGTCGGGCGGCGTGTCCACGCTTTCGGCGATCAGGCCGTACATGGAAAACGGCTCGTCGGCGGAGGATGTCAGCAGGGTCTCGAACACCAACACATCGACGCGCTCGGGCGTCTGGCCCTTGACGATGTAGGGGTTGAGATTGTCGAAGGTGCCCTGATCGGCCAGCCGCAAATCGCCGCCCTTGGGGGCGTCGGCATTGACGTAGTCGAAATGGGCGAAGCCGGACCGGTATTTGGGCTCGCCATGCATGGCGATGGCGTGGCGTGGCTCTCCCAAAGCGGGGCCTGCAAGCACGACGATGGCGAGGGCAAGGGTCGCGGCGAGGCGCATGGACAACTTTCGAGACAAAACCGGGGGGAAGTTTGGCGGCAAGTGCCGGGCGGCACAAGCCTCAGCCGGTCAGTACCTCTAATGCTTGGGCGTGCAGGCGGGCGTCGCCGGCGGCGCAGACCCGGCCGTCCGAGGCGATGGTCAGCGCCTTGCCGTCCCAATCGGTGATGATACCGCCGGCATTCTGGATGACCGGCACTAGGGCGGAATAATCGTAGGGCTTCAAGCCGGCCTCCACCACCAGATCCACAAAGCCGCTGGTCAGCAGGGCGTAGGCATAGCAATCGCAGCCATAGCGCGGCTGCTTGACCTGTGCGGCGATGCGGTTCCATGCCGGCAGGGTGGCTTCGTCGAAGAATTCCGGCCCGGTGGTGTAGGCATAGGCCTTGGACAGGGCATCGCAGGCGCGCACATGGGCAGCCTTGCCGTTCAAGGTGGTGGGGTGACCAACGCCGCCCAGCCAGCGCTCGGACAGGATGGCTTGATCGATGACGCCCAGGATGGGGGTGCCGCGATGGGCCAGGGCGATCAGGGTGCCGAAGCTGGGCTTGCCGGTGATGAACGCCTTGGTGCCGTCGATGGGGTCCAGCACCCAGACATATTCGGCGTCCACATTCTCGAAACCGTGTTCCTCGCCCAGGATGCCGTGCTCGGGGAAGGTCTGGTTGATCAGCGCCCGCATGGCGGTTTCCACCTCGCGGTCGGCGATGGTCACCGGCGAGGCATCGGGCTTGTCGTCCACCGTCACCGGCGTGCGGAAATACTTGCGGATGATGGGGCGGGCGGCATCGGCCAGCTTTTCCGCCAGGGCGACGAATTCGGGCGGGCAGGGAATCGTCATGGCATCCCTAGGTCTGTTGGAGCGGTGGGAGTTTGACCCGAACGGCCCGTAATGACCAGAGGCTAAAGGGAGGCCCCTACCAGCGCAGCACGCCGCCGATGGGCTTTTTCTTGCCCGCCTCGAAGCCGCGCTTGGTCACCAGCACCCATTCGTTCACCTGCATGAAGCGCGGTGCCAGGAATTGGTAGATGTCGCGGATGCGCACGACGTTTTCCTCGGACTTGACCACGTACACCGTCTTCCACACCGGAATGATGTCTTCCCATGGCAGCAGGCGGCGGTGCAATTCGTCGCGCACGTTGCGGATATAGTCGATCTGGTTGTCGATGTTTTTCAGCATGGCGATGATTTCGCCGGTCTGGGCATCCACCTGATCGAACAAATCCTGGAATACTTTCAGCGCCCGCAGGGACAGGCGGGCAACCTGATCGGTGGTGTCGATCAGGCCTTTGTCAGAGCTGTAGATGCGGCGCAGGCCGGCGATTTTTTCGTCGATCTTCTTGAGCTCGGCGAAGATGTCGCGTTCGGCTTCGATATAGGCCAATTCCTTGGCGAGGATTTCGATGTAGCGCACCACCTCCTCGCGCTGCTCGCGGCCCAGGCCCAGGGCTTCGGCGGCTTCCGAGAAGGCGAGGCTGACGTTCTTCTTGACCTGCGGGTCGTTGGCGATCTGCAGTAATTCCTCGCCCGAGCTGAAAATATGCTCGGCGCCGGTCAGCCAAGTGACCAATTGCATGGTCAGGCGCTGCCGCGCGATGCGCAGATGGCGGTCCTGGGGCTCCCACGACGCTTCGCGGGTGATGATTTCCTTGGGCAGGGTGTCGCCAATGCGCAGGCCGCGCACATATTGCAGTCCCTCGGCCACGCGCGTCAGCATTTTGCCGTCGGTGGTCTGGTCGTTCATCATGAATTCGCGGCGGATGCCGTCGAAATTCAGGATGGCTTCGTTACTGGCGAGTTTAAGGACGGCCACCGGTACGCCGGTTTCGTCCAGGCGGAAGTACAAATCTTCGAACGAGGCGAAGAATTTATGTTCGAAGCGGACGACGTGGTCTTCCGCTTCGCCTTTTTTGTCGGTTCCCGCAACAGCCATGAATCCAGTCCTCGACCCATCGGAGCGGACGCGTCCCCCATGCCGCGTCCTTCCCCAACGTGCATTATGACGGGGAGCTGGATTGTGGACAAGGGGCTGCTATTCGTCGGCTTCCACGAAAACGTGGCCCTCACGGCCATGGATATAGCCGTTGGCGAATTCGGCGTTGGGGCATAGCTCGGCCAATCGGCGCGCGGATTCGGCCACCTCCATGGACCCGTTCAGCACCCCGCGGAACAGGGCGGCCACCGCCACCATGTCCACGTTCTGCGGCCACAGGCGGAAGCGGCGCACGCCCAAATCCCGCAGGCTTGTCAGCTCGCCCAGCAAATCCAAATAGTGGTAGGACATGGTCTGGGTGCCGTTGACCGCCAGGAAGGCCTCGTCATCAATGGTGTCCACCGCCATGCCGTCGGGATCGTCGGCGCAGACATATTGGCAGCCGTCCTTGGCGAGGTTGCGCGAGCGGGCATGGTAGCACCGTGCCGAGATGGCCAGGGGCAGCCGGCCAAAGGCCTGGACCTCCAACTCGCATTGAGCCGTTTTGGCCAATTGGCCGATGATGGAGGCAGGCAGTTCGGCGGGCAGGCAGGCACGGATGGCGCCAAGGCTTTCCAGATAGGCCAGGGTGCCTTCGTTATAGACATTGACCATGGGGCCGATGGCGAAGGGCTTGGCGCCCATCATGGCGGCCACCGAGACGTCGTTGGCCTCCACCAGCCAGCCTTCGGTGCCGGCCAGATCGCGGGCCTCGTTCACTTCGCGCTGGGTCATGATCAGCGCCAGGGACGACAGCACCACTTCCTTGCCGGCGCTCGCCAGCCGGGCGATCACTTCGGGCAGATGGGGGGTGAAGAACGGGCTGCGCTTGGAGCACACCACTTCGCCCACGCAGACGGTGTCCACATCGGCTTCGTCGGCAATGCGGAAATAGAAATCGCGCAGTGTCTCCGGGCGCCAGTTGAACAGGACGGGACCCAGGGTCAGTCTGGAGATATTGCTCAACGCCAAGCCCTCTCATAGGCGCCGGTGGTTTGGCGGCCACCCTCGGTAATGCGGTCAAGGTCGATGTCGGGAACCGGCTGGCCCGCCAGCACGGCGTCCAGCCCGGTGCGGAAGGCCTGGACCACCGCCGCCACATAGGCGCGGCCGCGCTGGCGGCCTTCGATCTTGAAGGCGGTGACGCCGGCTTTGACCAGATCGGGCAGCATGGCGATGGTGTTCAGCGAGGTGGGTTCCTCGAACAGATAGCTGGTCTTGCCGTTGGCGTTGAAGCGGCCCTTGCACAGGGTCGGATAGCCCGCCGGCTCGCCATTGCTGAATTCGTTGATGGTGAACCCGGCCAGCTTCGACTTGGTGCCGGTGGGGGTGTCCACATAGCGCACATGGGCGGCGGGCGAGCACACGCCGTTCATGTTGGGCGATTGGCCGGTGGCATAGGACGACAGGGCGCAGCGGCCCTCGGCCATGACACACAATCCGCCGAAGACGAACACTTCGGTTTCCACCGGACGGATCAGCGGGTTGATCGCGGCGATTTCCTGCACGGTGAGGACGCGCGGCAGTACCACCCGGCGCACGCCGAAGCGTTCGGCGTAGAAGCGAATGGCCTCGGTGTTGGAGGCTGCTGCCTGGACGGACAAATGCAGGCGCAGCTCGGGGTGCTTGGCGGCGGCATAGGCGATCAGGCCGATATCGGCCAGGATCACCGCATCGGCCTTCAGCTTGGCGGCGTCGTCCACCGCCGCATGCCAAATCTCGGGCTGGCCGGCGCGGGGGAAGGTATTGATGGCGACCAGCACCTGGGCGCCGCGCTCATGGGCATAGGCGATGCCCTCGGCCAATTCCTTGCGGCTGAAGTTCAGACCGGGGAAATTGCGGGCGTTGGTCTCGTCGCGAAAGCCCACATAGACGCAATCGGCGCCGGCATCCACCGCGCTTTTCAGCGCCGCCGGAGTGCCGGCGGGGCAGACCAGTTCAGGTCGGGCCAGTTCAGGTCGGGTCATCAGGCATGTCCTCGGCGGTTGGCCTTGCGCAGGGACTTCACTTCGGCCTCCAGCTCGGCCAGACGGGCATCGCGCGACGCGGCGTTCTGCAAGGCGGGCGCGATCAGGGCTTGGCGCAGGGCTTCCACATTGGCGCGCACATGGCCGGCAGCCTCCAGCGCGGCATCGGCCATGCGTTTGGCCGGACGGGCGAACGGTCCCAGCACGCTGGTCAAATCTTCCATCAGATCGATGCCGGCGCCGTCGATGGCGTTGCGCAGGGCCACCACCACTTCGGTGTCGCCCTCGATGATCAATTGGCGCGAGAAGAACAGGGCGTCGCCGTCCACCTTGCCCTCGGACAAAGCGATCAGGGTCTCCAGCGGGCCACGGATGGTGGCGTGCACCTCATCCGCATCCACGAAGCGGCGCACGGTCAGGCGCGGGTCGTCGGGATTGGGCTCCAGCAGGATGGCGAAGGGCAGATCGACCGGGTCGATGCACACGGTCTTGTCCTTGAACGGCTCCATGCGTTCCAAAATGTCGGGGTGGCGTTTGCGCACCACCCGCAGCATGGCGTCGAATATGGGCTGAAGCAGCGCCGGGCGCAGCGGCTTGAGCGCAAGGCCCAGCAGCAGCACCGGCGAAAACGGCGGCGTCATGGGTTTGGCACCCGGCCGAAACTGCCCTTCCATCATGGCTGCACTGGTCCTTCAAACGATGGTGCGCATTCTCCTGACGGTCATAGCCCCCCACCTTGATCGCCGTCAAGCGAACGGAACTTCCGTATACAGCTTAGGGCCTTGGTTCATGGGCCATGGTGGTTTAGAACTACACGAGCGTGCATGTGCGCAAGCGGCGAGGGGGGATGGACATGATCGTCGATATCGACCTCAGCGCGGTCACTGTGCTGATCATCGACGACAGCCGCTATGCGCGGTCCTTCATCAAATCCGCCCTGTTTTCCTTTGGCGTGCGCAACGTGGCTGAGGCCGGGGACGGCGCCGCCGGAGTCCTGCTGCTGCGCGACCAGAAGGTGGATCTGGTGCTGGTGGACCACGACATGGAACCCATGGACGGCGTCGCCTTCACCCGCATCCTCCGCGCCGGTGAGGAAGTCACCTGCGTGGACGTGCCCATCGTCATGATCTCGGGCATGGCCGAGATGGAAAAGGTGATCGAGGCGCGCAACGCCGGGGTCAACGAATTCCTGGTCAAGCCGGTCTCTGCCGATTCCCTGTTCCGCCGCGTGCGCAACGCCCTAGTCAATCCGCGCCCGTTCGTGCGCAGCGCCGATTATGTGGGGCCGTGCCGCCGCACCGTGGACCGCGTGGTGCCCGAGGGCATGGAACGCCGGGTCAATGCGCCCTTGCCCAAACCGCCGCCGCTGGTGGACGTGCCGCCGGGCAGCGTTCAGCCCACCTTGCGCCGCGTCCTCAAGAAGGAGGAGCCCGCGCCGGCGAAGCCCGAGGGCGCCGTCAAGACCTCACGCAAGCACTTCAAGGCCGGCGAGGCCATCTTCAGCGAGGGCGATGGCGGCGACGAGGCCTATGTGGTGGAGAAGGGCCGCATCCTCATCGTCAAGGAAGTGGGCGGCGCCAAGGTGCCCCTGGGCGAGATCGGCGCCAATGGCGTGTTCGGCGAAATGGCCCTGATCGACGACCACCCCCGCATGGCCGCCGCCGAAGCCGCCGAGGACAGCGTCTGTCTGGTCATCCCCAAAGCGGCGCTGAAGGCCCAGTTCAACCGCACCCCCGATCTGGTCATCCTGGTGGTGGAAACCCTGCTGCACGACATCCGCAAAATGGGTCGCGAACTGGTGGAGGCCCGGGCCAAGATCAAGGCCAAGCGCGAGGCGGCGGGGGTTTAGGGGCTTTTTGCGAAATCCGGCTGTAGGACAATCTTCCTTGACGAGCAGCCACTTCCTTGACGAACAGCCACGAGTTGTGCGCCATGCTGGACATGTTCGGGCGGCCTTCTTTGAGGGTCGCCCTCTCTCGGGCTATTGCAGAGAACAAAGCATGATCGACGTCGGCAATCGTTTTCCTGGCAGGCGGGGATCATCGCCGTTTGACGAAGACTTCTTCACCCTCGGCGCCCCGGTCGGCCCCGATCAGCCCAATCGGCGCGAGGATGTCATTAAGGTCGAAACCATCCTCGGCAATACTGGCCACCACGATCTGGCCCGCACTGATGGCCCGCTGGGCTATTGGGGTGAGCGGCAGGAGAAGCGGCTAAGTCCTGGCATGAACAAAACGGGATCAAAATCGACGGCCTGCTCAATCCCGGCGGCCCCACCATCACCAGCCTTAAGCAAGCCGCCGGCGGCCTGCTCTCGGGTTTCAAGCCGCCGACGCCCGACGAGGTGGATGAACATCATGGCCGCTTGCATCTGGGAGAATCCGGCCTGCTGAACACCCGCCCGGCGCGGCTGACCATGCAGGTGTCGGCCAACGCCAAGGAACTGGACCAGCAGACGCTGGCGTTCAATGCCGATAGTGCGGGCGCCCTGACCCGCAGCCGGGTGGACAGTGACGTGCCCTCCCTCTACGCCAAGCCCTCTGTGCCAACGTGCTTGCGACACAATGATGTGTGCCGATTAGTGAGTTTGGCGCTGCCGCAAACCGCGGCGCGGTGGACTGCCCGGCCCACGCCCCCCGACTTTACCATCACTACGTCGATGAAGCCCGCTCCCGCGCAGACTATTCAAGCGTCACCCGGGTCAAGCGTCACCCGGGTCAAGCGTCACCCGGGTCAAGCGTCACCCGGGTCAAGCGTCACCCGGGCCGGGTCCGGCGTGACCGGGAGCAAATCGCCGCTCATCGTGGCGGTGAATTCGGCAATCACGGTGGCGTCGAGGCGATCGTTCCCGCCCAACCGTTCGGACGTCAAGGAAGGTTGGACGCCCTTTTGCTACTTCACGGCCTTCTGGCCTTGGGGGCGTCCGGGTCTTTTCAAGACACAAGGGGGCTAAAGCGCCTCCACATCCCCCGTGGCTTCCAGCGCCAACGCTTGCTCGGCAAAATCCTGCACCCGGCCTTCGGCGATGGCGGCGCGCAATCCCCGCATGGTGTCCTGATAGAACTGGATGTTGTGCCAAGTCAGCAGCATGGGCCCGAGGATTTCTTCCGAGCGGGTCAGGTGGTGCAGATAGGCCCGCGAGTAATTGCGGCAGGCCGGGCAGGCGCAGCCCTCGTCCAGCGGGCGGGGGTCGTCCTGGTGGCGTGCGTTGCGCATGTTCACCGTGCCCCGGCGGGTGAAGGCCTGGGCGGTGCGGCCCGAGCGGGTGGGCATGACGCAGTCGAACATGTCGATGCCGCGCAGCACGGCGCCGATGATGTCGCTGGGCTTGCCCACGCCCATGAGATAGCGCGGCTTGTCTGTCGGCAGCAGGGGCGTGGTGAAGTCCAGGGTGGAGAACATGAGGTCCTGGCCCTCGCCCACCGCCAGCCCGCCCACCGCATAGCCGTCGAATTCCATGGCCGTCAGCGCGCTCGCGGATTCGGCGCGCAGATCGTGATAGACGCCGCCCTGGACGATGCCGAACAGGCCGTAGCCGGGACGCTGGACAAAGGCGTCCTTGGAGCGGCGGGCCCAGCGCATGGATAGGCGCATGCTTTCCGCCGCCTGTTCCGGCGTGGCCGGGAACGGGGTGCATTCGTCGAAGGCCATGGTGACGTCGGCATCCAGCAGATTCTGGATTTCCATGCTGCGCTCGGGCGTCAGCATGTGGCGCGAGCCGTCGATATGGGATTGGAAGGCGACGCCTTCCTCGGTCAGCTTGCGCAGCTTGGCGAGACTCATGACCTGGAAGCCGCCGGAATCGGTCAGGATGGGGCCGTGCCAGTTCATGAACTCATGCAGACCGCCCAGTCGCCCCACCCGTTCGGCGCCGGGGCGCAGCATCAAATGATAGGTGTTGCCCAGGATCATCTGCGCGCCGGTGGAGGCGACGCTTTCCGGCGTCATGGCCTTGACCGTGGCGGCGGTGCCCACCGGCATGAAGGCCGGGGTGTCCATGGGACCATGGGCGGTATGCAGCCGGCCCAGCCGGGCGGCGCCGTCGCTGGCGAAAACCTCGAATTTAAAGGACGTCATATTTTTTGCCCCTCAGGCGGCGGGCGCTCACTCCGTTCGCTTGCCTCACGCTCGCATAAGCTCGCGGGGCCTCAATGGCCCAGTCGCTGCGCTCCGAATTGGTCATGGTGCCTCCCGATGCAGCAAACAGGCATCGCCATAGGAATAGAAACGATAGCCCGTCGCCATGGCGTGGGCATAGGCCCGTTTCATGGGCTCCATCCCGGCGAAGGCCGAGACCAGCATGAACAGGGTCGAGCGGGGCAGGTGGAAATTGGTCATCAGCACATCCACCAGCCGGAACCGATAACCGGGGGTGATGAAGATGTCGGTGGCGCCGTTGAACGGGCGCAGCACGCCGTCTTCGCCGGTGGCGCTTTCCAGCAGGCGCAGGGATGTGGTGCCCACCGCCACCACGCGGCCGCCCGCCGCCTTGGCGGCGTTGACCGCATCGGCCATGTCCTGGGTCACCACGCCGCATTCGGCATGCATCTTGTGGTCCTTGGTATCGTCCACCTTGACCGGCAGGAAAGTGCCGGCGCCCACATGCAGGGTCACCGTCAGCCGTTTGACCCCGCGCGCGTCCAGGGCGGCCAGCAATTCGGGAGTGAAATGCAGCCCGGCGGTGGGGGCGGCCACGGCGCCTTTTTCACGGGCGAACACCGTCTGGTAATCGGCGCGGTCGGCTTCGTCCGCTTCGCCCTTGCGGATATAGGGTGGCAGCGGCATGCGGCCGGTTTCTTCCAGCGCCAGCATCAGGGCGTCGCCGGAACGGTCGAAGGTCAGGGTGACCTCGCCGGCCTCGCCTTTTTCCGCCACGGTGGCGGTGAACTCGTCGGTGAACCGAACCGTGTCGCCCGGCTTCAGCTTCTTGGCCGGACGGGCGAAGGCCTTCCATGAATCCAGGGCGATACGCTGATGCAGGGTGACCTCAACGCCCGCCTCACCGCGTTTTCCGAACAGCCGCGCCGGAATGACACGGGTGTCGTTGCTGACCAGCACATCGCCGGGACGCAGGAAGCCCGGCAGATCGCGCACGATACGATCTTCCAACCCGCCGGCGCCCACATGCAGCAGGCGGGCGCCGTCGCGGGGACACATTGGGCGCTCGGCGATCAGTTCGCGCGGCAGCTCGAAATCAAAAAGATCCACGTTCATGGCCGGGGGTGTAGGGTGCGAAGCCGCAAGCGTCAATGCTATTGTGATGCATTCCGTCCCCCGTGCCAGGAACCCCGCGTCATGGATCTGTTCCCGCCCACCGAGCCCAATGCCTGGGGCATGCTAGAGGTGGGCGACGGCCACACCGTCTATTGGGAAGAATCCGGCAACCCCAACGGCGTGCCCGTGGCGTTCGTCCACGGTGGTCCCGGCTCCGGCACCGCGCCGCCCTATCGCCGGTTCTTCGACCCCACCTTCTGGCGCATCATCCTGTTCGACCAGCGCGGCTGCGGGCGATCCACGCCGGCGGGCTCGGTCCAGGCCAACACCACGCGCCATCTGATCGCCGACATGGAAAAACTGCGCCTGAGCCTGGGGGTGGAACGCTGGGTGCTGTTCGGCGGCTCGTGGGGCAGCACGCTGGCGCTGGCCTATGGTCAGGCCCACCCCAAGCGGGTGCTGGCCTTCGTGCTGCGCGGCGTGTTCCTGTTCCGCCCGGCAGAGGTGGAATGGTTCATGGCCGGCATGGGCACCTTCTTCCCCGAAGCCCACCGCCGCTTCAAAGCCCATATCCCCGAGGCCGAGGGCGATGTGCTGGCGGCCTATTACCGCCGGCTGACCGATCCCGACCCGGCAATGCATCTGCCCGCCGCCCGCATCTGGTGCGCCTATGAAGAAGGCTGCGCCCGGCTGATACCGCGCGAGCCCGCCGAGGCCGACCCGGTGGCGTGCCTGTCCATGGCCCGCATCGAGTGCCATTACATGGTGCATGACGGCTTCCTCAGCCCCGGCCAGCTATTGCACGATCTGCCGCGTATCGAGCATCTGCCGTCCGTTATTGTCCAGGGCCGCTACGACATGGTGTGCCCGCCGGTCAGCGCCCATGATCTGGCGCGCAACTGGCCGCGGGCAAAGCTGAACATGGTTCCCGATGCCGGCCACTCGGCCATGGAACCCGGCATCCGCACCGCTTTGGTCGGGGCCATGGAAAGCCTGAAGCCGGTCCTGCGCTGATTTTCCGCACGCACCGCGTTTTCTCCTTTTGCGCGCGCTACTATTGAGTTAGTCTGGTAGGGTGAACCCCTGATCTCTGCTACATCCCATTCACAATCCGAGTCACAGCCCGACACAAGGCGTTGCAACTCGCGGGTGGGAACGCGCTGCACACTTGCGCACAATCCCCCTCATCAGATTGTATCTAAAGGGGGTTACCCATGCTCGCCCTTGCCGAGATCCGCACGACCCCGCCCATGCGCTACAAGGTCAGCGATCCCTTCGTGGCCGAGGTTATCTCCACCATCGCCGCCGAATTCGGCCTGTCCGAGCGCGAGATGATGACCCACTCCCGCGATCATCGCCTGTGGAAGCCCCGTATGGCTGCCATGTACTACGCCCGTCTGCTGACCTCGTGCTCGCTGCCCGAACTGGGCCGGGTGTTCGGTGGCCGCAGCCACACCACCGTGCTGCGCGCCTTCCGCCGCTGCCGCGAGATGATCGACACCGACGAAGCCTGGGCTGGCCGCATGGACCGCCTGCTGGTCAAGCTGGTGGAAAAGATCGTCACTCCGCGGACTGAACGGTAACTGTCATTTCGAACGAAGCGAAGCTGAGGAGAAATCTCGCCTCAGCGGAAAAACCGTCAGCGCGGAAGCGAGATTTCTCCTCGCCTGCGGCTCGTTCGAAATGACACAGAGGATGTGGTCGAAGGATCGAATTCCACCCTCTTCGTCACTTGTCGTCACAATCCGCCACGGTTTGCAATTTGACGTGACAACCCGGCTAGTGCTCCACTGTGCATAGCTCAAGCCGGTTTGGGGCGGACGGTGGCATGGCAAATATTGCGGTAGTGGAAGACGAGACTTCGCTGCGGGCCGATCTGGTGGAATACCTGTCGGCCTGCGGTCATGACGTGATCGGTTGTGAAGACGGCCCGGCGCTGGACCGCGCCCAAAGCGCGCGGCCCGCCGACATCATCATTCTGGACGTCAATCTGCCGGGTGAGGATGGCTTTTCCATCGCCAAGCGTTTGCGCGATCATTCCGAGGTCGGCATCATCATGCTGACCGCGCGCGGGGTGAACGTGGACCGGGTGGTGGGGCTGGAAATCGGCGCCGACGTCTATTTAGTCAAACCCATCGAATTGCGCGAATTGGAAGCCCAGGTGCGCACCCTGGCGCGCCGGCTGAAGGCGCAGCCGGTCACTGCCGCCCCCATGACGCAGCCGCTCGCGCCGGCCTCCACCTCCTGGGCCTATGATCAGGTGGCGTGGGCGTTGGTCGCGCCGGGCGGCGCCACCCTTAAGCTGACCGCCAACGAACGGGTCTTCATCAATCTGCTGGTGGACCGCCCCGGCGAGCCGGTGTCGCGCGCCGACATCTTCCGCGCCCTGGGCAAGCGGGAATGGGACATGGGCGACCGTTCGGTGGATTCCATGGTGCGGCGCCTGCGCTCCAAGGGCGAGGAAGTGCTGGGCCACGATCTGCCCATCGAGGCGGTGCACGGCACCGGCTACGCCTTCGCCGCCCCGGTCGCGGTGCGGTAGGCTGCATATCCCATGGCTAAGGACGTCAAACTCTCGCTGAAGGCCCGCACCGCCGCCATTGCCACGCCGGCGGCGGAACCGTGGCGGGTGCTGGTGGTGGATGACGACGACCAGGTCCATGCCATGACCCGCATCCTGCTGCGGGATTTCAGCTTCGACGGACGCGGCTTCGAGATGCTGTCGGCCCATTCCGCCGCCCAAGCCGCCGATTTGATCAAAGCCCATCCCCATATTCCGGTGGTGCTGCTGGACGTGGTGATGGAAAGCCCCGATGCCGGGCTTCAATTGGTGCGCCACATCCGCGAGACTTTGGGCAACACTCAAATCCGCATCATCCTGCGCACCGGCCAGCCCGGCGAGGCGCCCGAGCGCGACGTGGTACTGGCCCACGACATCAACGATTACAAAAGCAAATCCGAGCTGACGGCGCAGAAGCTGTTCACTGCTCTGGTGGGTGCTATCCGTGCGTGGCGCGGCATCTCCACCATCGCCCGGCTGAACCAGGAATTGTCCGGCCTCAACGCGTCGCTGGAAGAAAAGGTGGCAAGCCGTACCGCCGAGCTGGAAGACAGCCGCGACGCCCTGGCCCGCGCCCGCGACCGCGCCGAACTGGCGCTGACCCGCGAGACCGAGGCCAAGCAGGAATTGCGGCAATTCCTCTCCATGGTCAGCCACGAATTCCGCACGCCGCTGGCGATCATCGACTCGGCGGCGCAGATGCTGATGATGCGGGTGGAAAAAACCGACACCGCCGCCTTGCCTCGGCTGGAGACCATCCGCGGCGCCGTGCATCGGCTGGTGGATCTGATCGCCACCTGTCTGGCGGACGAGCAGTTGGAATCGGGCCGCATCGTCTTGCAGGAACGGGCGTTGAAGATCGGCCCGCTGCTGGAATCGGCGGCGGCTCATCACCGCGCCGCCACGCCGGGCCGCGACTTGCACCTGAATGTGGGCAAGGTGCCGCCGGTCTGGGGTGACCCCGGCATGCTGGCCCTGGTGTTCAACAATCTGGTGGGCAACGCGCTGAAATATTCCGAGGCCGGCCCGGTGGAACTGACGGTCCGTTCCGATCACGGCGCCATTGCCGTGGATGTGCGCGATCACGGCATCGGCATTCCTGAAGGCGACGTGCCCCGCGTGTTCGAGCGTTTCTTCCGCGCCGCCAACACCAACAACATCGCCGGCTCGGGCATCGGCCTGCACATGGTCCGCCAGATCATCGATCTGCATGGCGGTTCCATCGCCGTGGACAGCCGATTGGGCTGTGGCACCACCGTCACCGTGCGGCTGCGCCGCGCCCCACGCGACAAGGAAAAGGCATGAAGCACCTCATCGCCCTGATCGCAATTCTGCTGGCCCCCCTTGCCGCGAATGCCGCCGAGGTCACCATCGCCGTGGGGCGGTCCTTGCCGCCTTACGTCATCGTCGATGAATGGCGCGGCCTGGAATACGACGTGGTGCGCGAGGCGCTGGCGCTGGAAGGCCACACCCTGAAGCCGCGTTACATGGCCATTGCCCGGGTGATGAAGGAATTGGACACCGGGCTGGTGGATGCCGCCATGACCATGCAGCCGTCATCGGGGGTCAAGGCGTTCTATTCCGACAGCCACATCACCTATCGCAATTACGCCATCACCCTGGCGAAGCATAATTTCACCATCAAGCGGCCCGAGGATTTGGCCGGAAAATCGGTAATCGCCTTCCAAAAGGCAACGGTGATTCTTGGACCGGCCTTTAAGGCAGCCGTAGAGAGCAATCCGCGCTACCGTGAAGAGGTCAAGCAGGTGGTGCAGCCGACGCTGCTGTTCCTGGACCGGGTGGATGTGGTGGTGTCCGAGCGCAGCATCTTCGGCTGGTTCGCCAATGAGGACGAGGTCAAGTCCAAGGTGGACACTACGCAAGCCGTGCGTTTCCACCCCATTTTCCCGCCCACGGACTATTACGTGGCCTTCCGGGACGAGGCTTTGCGTGACAGTTTCAATCGTGGCCTCAAAAAGCTGCGCGCCAGCGGCATGTATGGCAAGATCATCGAACGCTACTCCGGCTTCTTGAAAGAAGACGGTGGCGGTTGAACCGGCCCGGCTTGCTTGCGGACACGGTTCGGCTGTAAGTATCTGATCAGCACGGCACGCGAGGAAGGTCCAGTTGACGATCCCGGCGAACAAGCCCCCAGAGGGTGACCAGCCAGCGCTCGCGCAGCATTATCGCGCCTTCAAAGGCATGCTGGACGAACGCGGCATCCTGTTCTCGTTCTCGGGCTATCTGTCCGAGGCCATCCTGTATTCCCTGGGCGATACCCTGCGCCAGAAGATGACCCTGGACGACACCGACCTGACCACCATCAAGAAGGTGTTCTCGGTGTTCATCGAGCAGGCTCAGAACATCATCCGCTATTCGGCGGAAAAGGTGCTGGGCACCGTGGGCAAATCGGTGGAATTGTCGTCGGGCATGGTCACCATCGGCACCGAGCAGGGGCGCTTTTTCATCGTTTGCGCGAACACCATCCTGGAAGAGGACGTGCCCCGGTTGCGGCACCGCCTGGAGGTGTTGCAGAAGATGGACAAGGATGAGATCAAGGCCTACTACAAGGAACAGCTGCGGGAAGCACCCGATGAAAAGAGCCGGGGCGCAACCATCGGCCTGATCGAGATCGCGCGCCGCGCCAGCGAACCCATCGAATTCGGTTTCGACCGCATCGACGCTGAAAAGCACTTTTTCTGCCTTAAAGTTTCCATCTGAGGGGGGTCATGGACAATCTAGTGATCGCCGCCACCGAGCGCTCGCCCGCAGTGGATTTCGACTTTGCCGCCGGCGTGTTGTCGCTGAAGGGTGAATCGTACCCCGAGGACGCTTCGACGGTGTTCGGCCCCATTTTCGCCGCGCTGGAAGGTTTCCTGCACGATCAGGTCGCGGGCCGTACCCTGCGCTTCGATTTCGAGCTGATCTATTTCAACAGCTCCAGCGCCAAGGCGCTGATGAACATGTTCCAGCTCATGGACAAGGCGGCGGCGCGCGGCGTCACCATCGTGGTCAATTGGTTCTTCGCCGCCGACGACGAGACCATGAAGGAGTTCGGCGAGGACTTCTCGGAAGATCTGGAGCACGTCACCTTCAATCTGGCGATAACCCAGGATTAATGCCGGTGGGGAAGTCCGAGGGCGGCTTCAACCTGTTCGATGCCGAGGAACGGGTCCTCGCCGAGGCCAATGCCCTGCGCGATTCCCTGGACCATGCGGCGCCGGAAGCCATTCTCAAGGGTGTCGACACCCTGACCGAGGCCTATCGCCGCTCCGTGCGCGAACAGCGCCGGCTGGTCAAGGTCAGCGACCGTTTGCAAAACCAGTTGGCCTCGGTCAATCAGGAATTGGCGCGCCGCAAGGCCGAGGCCGAGGAAGCCCTGGCCCGTTTGCGCGAGGCCCAGGAAACCCTGGTCCAAGCGGAAAAGCTGGCCTCGCTGGGGGCCTTGGTGGGCGGCGTCGCCCATGAGATCAACACCCCCGTGGGCATCGCCTTGTCCTGCGCTTCCCATTTGGCCGACGCCACCGCCCATTTGCGCACGCTGTTCGAAGCCGACGATATCGGGGTCGAGGATTTCGAGCGCTACATGGACACCGCGTCCGACACCACCCAACTGATCCTGGGCAATTGCGAACGGGCGGCGGCACTGATCCGCAGCTTCAAACAGGTGGCGGTGGACCGCACCAGCGCCGAACGCCGCCGCTTCGATCTGGCCGCCTATATGGGCGAGACCCTGGCATCGCTCAGCCCGCGCGTGCGCCAGGCCGGCCATAAGGTCACCATCACCTGCCCGCCGGGGCTGGAGGTGGACGGCTATCCTGGCGCGCTCAGTCAGGTGCTGACCAATTTCGTCATGAATTCCATCGTCCACGGTTATGATCAGGGTCAGTCGGGCGAGCTGTCCATCACCGTGGACGAACCGGTGCCGGGTCAGATCAGGCTGGTCTATGCCGATGACGGAAAGGGCATCGCCGACGCCCATAAGAACCGCATCTTCGACCCGTTCTTCACCACCAAACGGGGCGCAGGCGGCACCGGTCTGGGCCTGCATATCGTCTACAATCTGGCCACCGGCCCGCTGGAGGGTTCGCTTGCGGTGGACAGCGTTGCCGGTCACGGCACCCGCTTTATCCTGACCTTTCCCCGTAAGGCTGCGGGCGGAATTCTACCGGAAGATTGACGCGCGCCCTGGAAAACGGGAAAAAGCTTCCTACACCTGCGCCTCTCACGTTTCAGCCTTAAGGATGTCGTCCCATGGAGTGGCTCTCGGATCCGCAAATCTGGATCAGCCTGCTCACCTTGTCCGCGCTCGAGATCGTTCTCGGCATCGACAATCTGGTGTTTCTCGCCATCCTGGCCGACCGCCTGCCCGAGCCGCAGCGCCCTCTGGCCCGCAAGCTGGGTTTGGGCTTCGCCCTGATCACCCGGCTGATGCTGTTGGGCTCGCTGGCCTGGATCATCAAGCTGACCGACCCCGTTTTCGCGGTATTCGGCCATGCGGTGTCGTGGCGCGACATCATCCTGATCGGCGGCGGCGTCTTCCTGCTGGCCAAGGCCACCCATGAAATCCACGGCTCGCTGGAAGGCGAGGAGGACGACGCCCCCGGCACCCCTGGCGCCAAGGCGGCCAAGGCCGGGTTCGTCTCCACCATCGTGCAGATCGGTATCCTGGATATCGTGTTCTCGCTGGATTCGGTCATCACCGCCGTGGGCATGGCCCAGCAATTGTGGGTCATGGTGACCGCCGTCATCATCGCCGTGCTGGTGATGCTGGTGTCCGCCGGACCGCTGTCCGCCTTCGTCGCCAAACACCCCACCGTCAAGATGCTGGCGCTGTCCTTCCTGCTGCTGGTGGGCATGACCCTGGTGGCGGACGGCATGGGCTATCACATCCCCAAGGGCTATCTCTACTTCGCCATGGGCTTCTCGGTGCTGGTGGAAGCGCTCAATCTGGGCGCCCGCCGCCGCCGCAAGGCGGTCACCCTGCGCAATAGTCTGTAATACCCCTCAACCCTGCGGGGTTGAGGGTTGCCGGGCTCTATGCTATCGACGGGGGCTATCGACGGGGCGAATCTTTAAGCCCCGTCGGGCGGGAGCATGTCTGATGATTGACCTGATCCGATCCCTGTTGGGGCGGCCCATCGCCCAAGGGGAGGCCGACCGGCTGCGGCTGGCCGTCGCCACCCTGCTGGTGGAAGCCGCCACGCTGGACGGCCATTTCGACGAATCCGAGCGGGCTTGCGTGCTGGCTTTGCTGTCGGCCCGCTTCGATCTGGATCAGGGCGGCGCCCTGTGCCTGTTGGCGAAGGCGCAAGAGGCCGCCAACCAGTCGGTCCAACTGGTGGGCATGACCCAGTTGGTGAAGAACAGCTTCGATTACGGCCAACGGGTCGAATTGCTGGAAATGTTGTGGGATGTGGCCTACGCCGACGGCCAAATACATGATTACGAAGCGAACTTGCTGCGCCGCATGGCCGGTCTGGTGTATGTCTCGGATCAAGATGCCGGTGCCGCCCGTAAGCGGGTGGTGGCGCGCAGGGGCCGCAAGGACGGCATCGCCTGAGATACCGGTCAGTAACAAAAAGTCATCTGGAGTCGATCATGGCTTACGTCGTTACCGAGAACTGCATCAAGTGCAAATACCAGGATTGCGTCGAAGTCTGCCCGGTGGATTGCTTCTACGAAGGCGAGAACTTCCTGGTCATCAATCCCGATGAGTGCATCGATTGCGGTGTGTGCGAGCCGGAATGCCCGGCGGAAGCCATCTTCCCGGATTCCGACCCCAAGACAACCAACTGGCTGAACGTCAACCGCGACTATGCCGGCCAGTGGCCCAACATCACCAAGAAGGGCGACGCTCCGGCCGATGCCGACGAGTGGAAGAACAAATCCGACAAGGCCTCGCTGCTGTCGCCCAATCCGGCCAAGCGTTGATTCCTGCTTGATCCGCACGGTCTGAAAGCCCGGTCGCCGCGAAAGCGGGAGCCGGGCTTTTTCGCTGTCCTTAACGGGGCGTTCGTGGTACAAGATCCAGTCCGTCGAACTGTGTCGGCGGGCAGCCTATTCGACCTGAAGGGGTTGTCTAGCTCGCAAAGCAGGGCGGTACGCCGCCTCCAAGTGAACACGACCGCAATGACCGAATCCCCGCCCGTCCTGGACGAGGCCGGCGCCCCGTTCGTTTTTCGGGTGCGGCTGGTCCCCAGTTCGAGCGGCTTTCCAGGGAAGTGAGCAGATGTCGAGCGTTTCTTTCGCCGAAGGTGATTACGTGGTGTACCCGACCCATGGCGTTGGCCGGGTCGTCTCCATCGAGAACCAGGAAATCGGCGGCATGAAGCTGCAACTGTTCGTGATCACCTTCGACCGCGATCGTATGACGCTCCGCGTTCCGGTGGCCAAGGCGACCAAGTCCGGCCTGCGCAAGCTGTCCTCGCGCACCGTCATGGATTCGGCGCTGTCCACCCTGAAGGGCCGCGCCAAGGTCAAGCGCACCATGTGGTCGCGCCGCGCCCAGGAATACGAAGCCAAGATCAATTCCGGCGATCCGGTGTCCATCGCCGAAGTGGTGCGCGACCTGCACCGCAACGCCAACCAGCCCGACCAGTCCTACAGCGAACGCCAGATCTACGAAGCGGCGCTGGAGCGTCTGGCCGCCGAACTGGCTGCCGTGGAAAGCATCGACACCACCGCCGCCACCCACAAGCTGGAGCAGTTGCTGGACGCCGCCTAACGGCGCGCCTCCCGCACGCAAGCTTTTTCGCATGCCGCGCCAATAGTGTGCGGGTGCAGCACGGCGTTGACGGAATCCTTCGCGCCTGCGACCATGCGCAGCCGGCGGGCCTTGTTTCAGGCCGCCGGGGCGCATTCCAGGGGGCATGGACGTCATCGTGTCGGATAATAACGTCTTCGCCACATTGCGGGGTTCAGGCCGCATCTGGGCGATCGCCGCCATTCATGGCGAGATCGAACGGTTGCGCGCTTTGCACGACCGGCTGGCCCAAGACGCCAAGGCCGGCGACCAGATCGTCTATCTGGGCGATTACCTGGGCTACGGCACGGCGGTGCGCGAGACCATCGACGAAATCCTGATGTTCCGCCGCTCCCATCTGGCCAAGCCGGGTGTGGAGGTGGACGACCTTGTCTATCTGCGCGGTACCCAGGAAGAGATGTGGCAAAAGCTGCTGCAGCTGCAATTCGCCCCCAATCCGGTGGACGTGCTGAAGTGGATGGTCGAGCACGGCATCGGCCCCACCATCGCCGCCTATGGCGGCAGCATAGACGAGGGCATCGGCTCGGCCCGCGAAGGCATCCTGGCGCTGACCCGCTGGACCAGCGCGCTGCGCCAGAACATGCGCGGCTATGACGGCCACACCGCGTTGATGAGCGTGCTGAAACACGCCGCCTTCACCGACGACAACACCTTGCTGTTCGTCCATGCCGGCCTGGACCCGTCGCGGCCCTTATCGGCCCAGATGGACGCGTTCTGGTGGGGCTCCGCCGGCTTCGAGCTGCTGGAAGGCCCCTATGGCGGCTATCGGCTGGTGGTGCGCGGCTCCGACCGCCGCCGCGGCGGTGTGCGAGTAGGTGCGTTCTCCGCCACCCTGGATTCCGGCGCCGGCTTCGGCGGCCCCATCACCTGCGCCTGTTTCAGCGCCGATGGGCATATTTTGCAGATGCTGGAAGCGTAAGAAGGTTTTCACCACCAAGACACCAAGGCACCAAGGAAGTGTGCGGGCGATGGCGGCGCCGCCCGCTCGTTATCTTGGTGCCTTGGTGTCTTGGTGGTGAATCTCTTTCAAACTGCGCAACGCCCGCTTCAGCACATACGGCACCGCCTGCCCCGTCCAACGCGCGCAGACTTCCCGCACCCAGTCGGGGTGGTCCTTGGCGGCGTCGTTGAGCCAATTGGCGATGGAGTTCTGCACATAGCGTTCTTTGTCCGCCAGCAGCGGGTCCAGCACGGCCAATCCCGGCGACGGGTCGGCGCGCAGGCTGGCGATTTGGCCGCACCACACGCCGCGCGGTCTTGTGGCTTCGCTGGCGAAGCGGCGCAAATAGGGCGAGGCCTCGGCGGTCCACGGCGCCAATAACTCCAAAGCCAGTAACGGTTCCGCCGCCACTTGCGGACGGATGCCCAGCCACGCCCATTCGCGCACGCCGAAATGGGAATCGTCGGCCAGGGGGCGGATCATCACCAGCCGTTCCGCCAGGGTCAGATGGGGCATCAGCCCCACCGCATAGGCGGCCCAGCCGCGCACGGTGTCGGAGCGGTGCCCCGCCAAGCGCACCAAAGCCTCGCCGCCCAGCCCGTCCAGGGCCAGTTGGGCGGCGGCGGCCATGCGCCGAGTGATGCCCAAATCCGCCGCTGCCGCCATGGGGCCGGCATCCAGCTCGGGCAAGGCGGTGGCCATGAGGGCGGCCATGTCCACCGCCAGACATTCGGGCAGCGACAGGGTTTCGGCGGTGCCGGCGTTCAGTTGCGCCAGCACCGTCGGGTCGAGATCAGCGCGGGAGCGGGCGCCCTTACGCATCACGCGCTAAGGCGCGCCACGCGATATCACGGCGGCAGAAGCCCTCGGGCCATGCCAAGCGGTCCACGGCGGCATAGGCCCGCTCGCGCGCCTGGGCCACGGTGGCGCCGATGGCGGTGACGCCCAGCACCCGGCCACCGGTGGCGATGATCTCGCCCTTGTCGTTCAGGGCGGTGCCAGCATGCAGCACGATGACGCCGTCCACGTCATTGGCCGCATCCAGGCCGCCGATGACGGTGTTCTTCTTGTACGACGCCGGATAGCCCTCGGCGGCCATGACCACCACCAGGGCGCAATCGTCGCGCCATTCCACCTGGACTTGGTCCAGGCGCCCTTCGGCCCCGGCCAGCAGGATGGGCAGCAGATCGGATTTCATGCGCGCCATCAGCACCTGACATTCGGGATCGCCGAAGCGCACATTGTATTCCAGCAGCTTGGGGCCGGCTTTCGTAATCATCAGCCCGGCGAACAGCACGCCGGTGAACGGCTTGCCCTCGGCGGCCATGGTGCGCACGGCGGGAAGAATGCAGCGCTCCATCACCTCGGCCTGAAGTTCGGGGGTCACCACCGGAGCCGGGGAATAGGCGCCCATGCCGCCGGTATTGGGGCCGGTATCGCCGTCGCCCACCCGCTTGTGGTCCTGGGCGGCCACCAAGGCCAGGGCGTTGGTGCCGTCGCACAGGGCGAAGAAGCTGGCTTCCTCGCCGTCCAGGAATTCTTCGATGACCAGTTCGTTGCCGGCATCGCCGAACACCTTGGCGCCCATCATGTCGTCCACGGCCTGAAGGGCCTCGTCCAGACTCATGGCGACGACCACGCCCTTGCCGGCGGCCAGACCGTCGGTCTTGACCACGATGGGGGCGCCCTTCTCAACGATGAAGGCCTTGGCGGCAGCCATGTCGGTGAAGCGGCCATACCACGCGGTGGGAATGCCCGACCGCGCCACCACGTCCTTCATGAAGCCCTTGGAGCCCTCTAGCGCGGCGGCGGCGGCGCTGGGGCCGAACACCTTGATGCCGGCCTCCTTCAGGCGGTCGGCCAGACCCAGCACCAGCGGCGCTTCGGGGCCGACCACCACCAGATCCACGGCATTGTCGCGGGCGAAGGCCACCAGATTGGGCACGTCCTCGGCCCCGATGGCGACGCATTCGGCCATGTCGCGGATGCCGGCATTGCCGGGGGCGCAATACAGCCGGGACAATAGCGGCGATTGTTTCAGCTTCCAGCACAACGCATGCTCACGGCCGCCGCCGCCCACCACCAGCACCTTCATCGAGCACACTCCGCAACAAGAAATCTTGTACCGGGTTTTAGCACGGCGGCAGAGGTTTGCAATCCTTGGCCGCCCGCGCCATCATCCGGCCATGACCGATCTTCCTAGCCCCACCCGTCCCGCGTCCAACGTCCCGGAATTCTCCGTCTCCGAGCTGTCCGGCAGCTTGAAGCGCACGGTGGAGGAAACCTTCGCCCATGTGAGGGTGCGCGGCGAAATCTCGGGGTTCAAGCGCCATTCCTCGGGCCATCTGTATTTCGCCCTGAAGGATGCCGACGCCGTGCTGGATGCGGTGTGCTGGCGTGGTGCTGCGGTGAAGTTGGGGTTGCAGCCGGAAGACGGCATGGAAGTGGTCGCCACCGGACGGCTGACCACCTATCCGGGCCGCTCCAAATACCAGATGGTGGTCGAGCGCATGGAGCTGGCCGGCCAAGGCGCCCTGCTCAAGCTGCTGGAAGACCGCAAGCGCAAGCTGGCCGCCGAGGGCTTGTTCGAGCAATCCCGCAAACGCCCCATCCCATTCCTGCCGGAAATCATCGGCGTGGTCACCTCGCCCACCGGCGCGGTCATCCGCGACATCCTGCACCGTCTGGCCGAACGCTTCCCGCGCCGGGTGCTGCTGTGGCCGGTGGCGGTCCAGGGCGACACTGCCGCCGCCCAAATCGCTGCCGCCATCGACGGCTTCAACCGCCTGCCCATGGGTAACGTGCCGCGTCCCGACGTGCTGATCGTGGCGCGCGGCGGCGGCTCCATCGAGGATTTGTGGGCGTTCAACGAGGAAATCGTCATCCGCGCGGCGGCCAATTCCGCCATCCCGCTGATCAGCGCCGTGGGGCACGAGACCGACACCACCCTGATCGACTACGCCTCCGACCTGCGCGCCCCCACCCCTACCGCCGCCGCCGAAAAGGCCGTGCCGGTGCGGTCGGAACTGGCCGCCACCGTGGCCGATTGCGGTGCCCGGTTGATGGGCTGCATGGCGCGCGGCCTGGAAGACCGCCGCTCGCGCCTGGAGCATCTGTCGCGCGCGCTGCCCAACCCGCGCCGGGTGATCGAGGATTGCACCCTGCGCCTGGACGACCGCGCCGAACGGCTGAAGCTGGCTTTGCCCAATCTGCTGCACCGGCGCGAAGCCGAATTGGAGCGTCTGGCCGGACGCTTGAAGCATCCGCGCGAGTTGCTGACCGACAAGGCCCACCAACTGGCCCAGACCTCCACCCGCCTGGACCACGCCCTGAAGACCGCGCTGGCGGCGGAAAAGGCGCGGCTGGAGCGGTGCGAGCTGCAGATCGAACAGACCGGCCAGCGCCTGAAACCGGCCCTGGACCGCGCGCTAAGCGACCGCGACCGGCAATTGGCCTCGTTGGGCGCGCTGCTGGAAAGCTTCAGCTACAAGAAGGTGCTGGAGCGCGGCTACGCGGTGGTGCGCGACCCCGCCGGCCATGTGGTTACCGCCGCTGACGCCAAGCCGGGCGCTCCTTGGGCGGTGGAGTTCAAGGACGGCACCGCCGAAGTGGTGGTCGGCCATGGCGCGGTGGTTGCGGCACAGGCGCCTGCGCCCGCGCCGAAGAAGGCCAAGAGGGAAGACGGGCGGCAGGGGTCGTTGCTGTAGCGGAGGTTACAGGGGAAACGGGTGAAGGGATTATGCGGCGATGAGGCTTGCGAGGAAATCGTCATCCCAGGCGGCGACCTTTCGGCGGAGACGCAGGGAATCTTTGCCGGGGGCTCGTCGCAACAGATTATGGGCCATGTGCTTGATGGTGGTGAAGTTGGCCGGACCTATCTGGTGCGCACTCATGACCGGCGCGGCGGGCAGATTTCCCTTGGTCCGCGCTCCCCCGAAACCGAGGCTGTGTTCGAGCAGTTCTGGCGCGACAAGCAGGACGCCGCCCTGCGCTTGCGGAATGCGGAAACGCGCTTGGCGGAATTGGCGCGCATGAATGTGGCCCTTCGCCTTGGCCGGCTGCCCCGTCTGGTGGCGTGGCTGCTGACG
>JACMKT010000053.1 GCA_014380005.1 Rhodospirillales bacterium | reverse complement strand
CTGTCCATCGCCTTCGATCTGCCGACCCAGACCGGCTATGATTCGGACCATGCGCTGGCCCGTGGCGAAGTGGGCAAGGTGGGTGTGCCGGTTGGACATAATGGCGACATGATGACGCTCTTCGAGGGTATCCCCTTGGAGAAGATGAACACGTCCATGACCATCAACGCCCCGGCGCCGTGGCTGCTGTCGCTTTATATCGCCACGGCGGAAAAGCAGGGGGCGGCGCGGGCGTCGCTGAACGGCACTACCCAGAACGACATCATCAAGGAATATCTGTCGCGCGGCACCTATATCTTCGCGCCGCAGCCGTCCCTGAAGCTGACCAGCGACGTCATCGCCTTCACCTATCGCGAGGTTCCCAAGTGGAACCCCATGAATGTGTGCTCGTACCATCTGCAGGAAGCCGGCGCCACGCCCGAGCAGGAACTGGCCTTCGCCCTGGCCACCGCCATCGCCGTGCTGGACAATGTGCGTCCCACCGTGCCGGCGGAAGACTTCCCCCAGGTGGTCGGCCGCATCAGCTTCTTCGTCAACGCGGGTATCCGCTTCGTCACCGAATTGTGCAAGATGCGCGCGTTCACCTATCTGTGGGATGAAATCCTGCGCGAGCGCTACGGCATCACCGATGAAAAGCTGCGCCGCTTCCGCTATGGCGTGCAGGTCAACAGCCTGGGCCTGACCGAGCCGCAGCCGGAAAACAACGTCTACCGCATCCTGCTGGAAATGCTGGCGGTGACCCTGTCCAAGGACGCCCGTGCCCGCGCCGTTCAGTTGCCGGCGTGGAACGAAGCCCTGGGCCTGCCGCGCCCGTGGGATCAGCAATGGTCCCTGCGTTTGCAGCAGATCGTCGCCTATGAAACCGATTTGCTGGAATACGGCGACATCTTCAACGGCTCGATTGAGATCGCCCGCAAGGTCGAGGAGCTCATGGGCGTCGCCCGCGACGAACTGTCCCGCATCGACGGCATGGGCGGCGCGGTGGCGGCGGTGGAATCCAGCTACATGAAGCAAAAGCTGGTGGAATCCAACGCGCGCCGCATCGGCGGCATCGAATCCGGCGAGCAGATCGTGGTCGGCGTCAATAAATGGACCGAGACCGAGCCCAGCCCGCTGACCACCGGCGAAGGCTCCATCATGACCGTGGACCCCAAGGCCGAGGCCGAACAGATCGAGCGTTTGGCTGCATTCAAGGCGTCCCGCGACGGCAAGGCGGCGGAAAAGGCTTTGGCCGAGCTGAAGGCCGCCGCCCAGGAAGGCCGCAACGTCATGGAGCCCTCCATCGCCGCCGCCCATGCGGGCGTCACCACCGGCGAATGGGCGGGTGCCTTGCGTGAGGTGTTCGGCGAATACCGCGCCCCCACCGGCGTCGCCCGCGCCAGCGCCAGTGCCAAGGGCGACAAGATCGTCGCCGTGCGGGCTCAGGTGGACGCGGTCTCGGCCAAGCTGGGCCGCCGCATCAAGATGCTGGTGGGCAAGCCCGGCCTGGACGGCCATTCCAACGGCGCCGAACAGATCGCCGTGCGCGCCCGCGATGCCGGCATGGAAGTGGTGTACGAAGGCATCCGCCTGACGCCCTCGCAAATTGTCAACGCCGCCCTGGAAGAAGGCGTCCATGTGGTCGGACTAAGCATCCTGTCGGGCAGCCATGTGCCGTTGGTGACCGAAGTGCTGGAACGCATGCGCGCCGCCGGCCTTGCCGATATCCCGGTGGTGGCCGGCGGCATCATCCCGCCCGAGGACGAAAAGACCTTGCTGGCGGCAGGCTGCGCCCGCATCTACACGCCCAAGGATTACGACCTGACCGCCATCATGAGCGACATCGTCGCTTTGGTGGAGGGACAAGCCAAGGCGGCGTAAAGGGGCGTTGGCTTGAGAGTACGAAGGGGGTGGCCGAGAGGCTGCCCCCTTTTTTTGGTTCTTCGCGGATTAGCGGGGAGGCGCACTTTAACTCAAGGAATAATGACACGGATGGACACGGATCCCCGCTAAGCGGGACACGGATAAGGACCATCCGTGTTTATCCGTGTCCATCCGTGTCCATCCGTGTCACCAATAATTCTTGGCTGAAATGGTGCACCACCAAGGCACCCAGTCTGCCATCCGTTGGGTCTAATGGAGCCAACATATTGAAATTGCGCTATTTTCCATTCAAAATCGGACACTGAATCTGCGTGCGGGAAAATTTAAATAAAACAATGCGTTACGTTTAATTTATTGATTTTAAGCAGTTTTCCATTCACTTTTGCCAATCCCCGAAAGCTGATGGGAAAACGCATATGCGACAGATGTTTAGCGTGTTGACGCCAGAGCAGGCCCGCTATTCCATCGAGACCGCGCAGCATTTCGACGGTTGGCGCGCCGCGTCCGAGCGCGCCCGCAAATGCGCCGGCAGTATGAGCTGGAAGATTGTGGGTGGCCGGACCTATCTGGTGCGCACTCATGACCGGCGCGGCGGGCAGATTTCCCTTGGTCCGCGCTCCCCCGAAACCGAGGCCGTGTTCGAGCAGTTCTGGCGCGACAAGCAGGACGCCGCCCTGCGCTTGCGGAATGCGGAAACGCGCTTGGCGGAATTGGCGCGCATGAATGTGGCCCTTCGCCTTGGCCGGCTGCCCCGTCTGGTGGCGTGGCTGCTGACG
>JACMKT010000052.1 GCA_014380005.1 Rhodospirillales bacterium | reverse complement strand
GGTGCACGAACCGTCGCCGTTCAGGGTGACTTCCACGCGGTCGGCATGGCCGGCCAGGGCTTCGTCGATGGCGTTGTCCACCACTTCATAGACCATGTGGTGCAGGCCCGAGCCATCGTCGGTGTCGCCGATATACATGCCAGGCCGTTTGCGCACAGCATCGAGGCCGCGCAGCACCTTGATGGAATCGGCGCCGTATTCGGCGGCGGCCATATCGCGGTCGGTATTCTGCTGGGTCGCCGGGTCGGTCATGGACTGCATTCTCACTCTCTAAAAATGGCCCGCTTGCCCCGGCTGGACGGTCGCATCCGCCACCCGGTAGAACTGAGCCCTATCGCCGAAGCCGTCGAACAAATGCTCGTCGGTTCCCGTCATCCAACTCTGGGCGTTGAGGCCCGCGAGTTCGTCGAATAAGGCGGCGCGCCGGGTTTGGTCCAGATGCGCCACCACTTCGTCCAGCAGCATGAGCGGCGCGAGGCCGCTCAACGCTGTCCGCACACGGGCCTGGGCCAGGACGATGGACACCAGAACCGCCTTTTGCTCGCCGGTCGAGCACTGCCCGGCCGGTAAATCCTTCGCCGCGTGCCGCACCCCCAGATCGCTGCGATGCGGTCCCAGGGTGGCGGCACCTGCCGCCGCGTCGCGCGCGCGCGCCACGCGTAAGGCGCCGCGCAATCGTTCTGCGGCATCCGCCGCATCCATCTGGTCCAGCCAGCCCTCGACCTCGCCGGTCAGGGTTAGCCGGGCCGCCGGGAACGGCCCCAATCCTTCCGCACAGGCCACGCCCAGCCGGGCGATGGCGGTACGCCGGGCCTCGGCAACGGCGATGCCCTCGCGGGCCATGGCGTCTTCCAACGCGTTCATCCAGCCGCCGTCGGCGCCGCCATTCTTCAGCAGCCGCGTGCGTTCCCGCATGGCATGCTCGTAAGCGGCGGAACGCGCGGCATGGCCGCTGTCCTGGCCGAACACCAAACGGTCGAGGAAGCGGCGCCGTCCCCCAGCCCCCTCGATGAATAACCGATCCATGGCCGGGGTCAGCCACAGGGCCGAGGCGATCTCGGCCAATTCCCGCGCTTTGGCCGGCTGGCCGTCGATGCGGACCGTGCGGCGTTCCGATCCGGCCTCACGTCCGGTGCCGATTTCCACCCGCCCCACCGGACCGTCCAGCACTGCCGCCACGGCCCACGGTGCCACTTCGGCCCCGCCCGCATCCCTGCGGGCAATCTCGGCCAGAGTGGCGCGGCGCATGCCCCGTCCGGGGGTCAGGAAGGACAGCGCTTCCAGAATGTTGGTCTTGCCGGCGCCGTTAGGTCCGGTCAGCACCACCGGACGCGTATCCGTTTCCAGCCGAAGGCGGGAGTAGCAGCGGAAGTCGGTCAAAATCAGCCGGCGGACCGCCAAGCGGGGCGAGATTTGTCCGGTTGTCGTCACACCCGCATCGGCATCAGCACATAGATGGCGCTGGCATCGGCCACGTCGCGCACCACGGTGGGGCTGGCGGCATCGGCCATGGCGAAGCGGGCGGTGCCGCCTTCCACCTGACCCAGGATGTCCAGCAGGTAGCGCGAGTTGAAGCCGATCTCCAGCGGAGTGGAATCGTACTGGGCTTCCAGCTCTTCCTCGGCGGTGCCGTTTTCGGGGCTGGAGGCCGACAGCTTCACCGTGCCCTTTTCCAAGGTCAGCTTGATGGCGCGGCTTTTCTCGGTGGAGATGGCCGAGACGCGGTCCACCGCATTGGCGAAGGTCTTGACGTCGGCGTCCAAATACTTGTCGTTGTCCGCCGGGATCACTCGTTCGTAATCGGGGAAGGTGCCGTCGATCAGTTTGCTGGTCAGCACGGCGTCGCCGAAGGCGAAGCGCAGTTTGGTCTCGGACAGCGACACCGTGATCTCGGCGTCGGATTCGCCCATCAGCTTGTAGATCTCGCCCACGGTCTTGCGCGGCACGATGACGCCCGGCATGCCGGCGGCGCCTTCGGGCAGGGTGACTTCCACCCGGGCCAGACGGTGGCCGTCGGTGGCGACCGCGCGCAGCACGTCGCCCGACACGCCCTGGGCGGCATGCAGATAGATGCCGTTCAGGTAATAGCGGGTTTCTTCGGTGGAGATGGCGAAGCGGGTGCGGTCGATCAGGGTCTTCAGCTCAGCCGAGGACAGCACGAAGCTGTGGGGCAATTCGCCGCCGGACAGCACCGGGAAGTCTTCCACCGGCAGGCAGGACAGCGAGAACCGCGACCGGCCCGAGCGCAGGGTCAACTGGCCGTCATCGGCGGAGAAGTCGATCTCCACTTGGCTGCCGTCGGGCAGCTTCTTGACGATCTCGAACAGGGTGTGGGCCGGGGCGGTGGTAGCGCCCGGGCGGGTGACGTCAGCCGCAACCGTCTCGACGAAATCCAGATCCATGTCGGTGGCGTTCAGGCTGAGCGAACCCGGACGGGCCTCTAGCTTGACGTTGGACAGGATCGGGATGGTATTGCGGCGTTCGACAACGCTCTGAACATGGGCCAGAGACTTCAGCAGCTGGGAGCGCTCAATGGTCAGCTTCATGGCGTGGCTTTTGTCGTCCGTTAAATACCAGGTCCCCAACCCGCGGCAGGGCTGTGCAGTATATCACGAGTGCGGGGACGGCAAAGCGCTTTCCGCACTGCCAAAGGGGCGCGAATGAGACGTGTTTGTGGAGCACGTCCCATCGAATGGTGTGGCAGCGTTTGCCTGGGGATGATGGCGCCGGGCATGGCGAGCGCAATCCCGATCAGCGCCTTGTCCACCGCAATGGCTAGCGTGATGAGGCGTAGCCGAACGACGCCAAAGGCGGTCCCGGAGGGATGGCCGTCAGGCCACAGCGTGACTGGGAGACCTGGGCTGGGACGGTGGAACTGCGCATCCCCCGCTTGCGCAAGGGCAGCTATCGCTGTCGTTTGCCAAGGCTTGCATTTGCGGACTTTGTCCAAACGAAGGGCTTTGATGTTCGGTTGGCCGGGGGCACCGAACACCCATATAAGAAAATTCACCACAGAGACACAGAGGCACAGAGAGACTTTGCCAGATGCAGCCCGAACCGGGTCTCGTCTGACAGACATCTCTGTGCCTCTGTGCCTCTGTGTCTCTGTGGTTATCTATTCTTTTGGTTCATCACGGATTAGCGGGAAGGTTCCCCAAAGTGTCCCGCCACCCCAGACAAGCGTAGCGCCGATCCGGGGTCCATGGCAGGTGCACTATTTCAAGCCAAGAATTATTGGTGACACGGATGGACACGGATAAACACGGATGGTCCTTATCCGTGTCCCGC
>JACMKT010000051.1 GCA_014380005.1 Rhodospirillales bacterium | reverse complement strand
GGTTCATCACGGAATTCCGGGGAGCCTATGTGGGGATACGCTGCAGGTTTCACCACCAAGGGCACCAAGAACACCAAGACGACATGCCAGAGCGCACCGGCCCTGCCACCCGGCAGATAGCTTCGTGCCCTTGGTGGTAAATCTTGCGGTGACAGCCCCGCGCGATGGCCCCGCTAATCCGTGAAGACCCTTTTTGTTGGCGTGGGGCTCCTCAGCGGCATCCTGAGTGTCACCGTCCCGCCACCAACGCCCCGGCAGCCACGCGGTCGGGGCTTTTCTTGGCTTCCTTTTTCAGCCCGGCGATCAACTGGCTGACCTCGTCCACGGTGTGGTTGGGCCGGCCCGGCGCCAGATGGACCAGGGCGGCGGACACCGTCATCAGCGGGAACTTCACCACATTGCCCACCCGATCCTGGCCGATGATGTGGCCCAAAGAACGGGTCTCGTCGTCATAGAAGCTTTCCACGTCGCGGCGGAAGGTGGCGACCAGATCGGTAGTGACGCGCATGGCCTCGTCAAAGCCCATGCGCCTGAAGCCGCCGAAGAAGTCGTCGCCGCCGATATGGGCGGGGAAGCAGGTGTCGCGGGGCAGCGCCTTGGACAGCAGCTCGGCGAACAGCAGGATGGCGCGGTCGCCCAGGCGGAAGCCGTATTTGTCGTTGAACGGCTTGAAATTGTCGAAATCGAAATAGACCAGCACCGCTTCCTGATCGGTAGCGGACAAAACCTCTGACACATATTCGTGGATCAGATTGTTGCCGGGCAGTTTGGTCAGGGGGTTCTGGTCCCGCGCGGCGGCCAGATTCTTTTCGTTGATGACGCGCAGCAGCGAATGGGCCGACAGGAAGCCCACATATTTCATGTTATCGACGATGATGATGCCTTCCGACCGCTCCACCGCCGAATAGGCCTGCAGGATGTGCTCGGCCTTGGTGTTGATGTCGGCCATGGGGCAGCGGGTGACGAAGTCCTTCAGCTTGCGGCCGATGGTCTTGTTGCTGATCAGCGCCTTGCCGTATAGCGAGTAGGTATAGTCCTTCAGCTCCTTCTCGCGCACGATGCCCACCGGCTCATGGGCTTCGTCCACCACCGGGAAGAAGGTCAGCGACTTGTCGGCGCGGAAGCGTTCGAACACCACTTCCATGCTGCAGTCCAGGCCGATGGGCTGGACCATGGCGATCTGGTTGCCGATCAGCTTCTGGTCCGACACGGTGACCCGGCGCTCGCGCTTGGACATCTGCTCCACGTCATCGTAATGGGCCTTCAATTCGGCCATCACCCGCGTGGGCTTTTGCACCAGATAGCCCTGGACCAGATCGCAGCCGATATCCTTGCAGACATAATACTCGCGCTCGGTCTCCACCCCTTCGGCCAGGACCACCACGCCCAGCAGATGGGCGATGTTGACGATCTGGGACAGGAACAGCTTTTTCTTGGCATCGCTGGCGATGTCCGAGATGAAGAAGCGGTCGATCTTCAGGTAATCGGGCTCGGCGAAATACAGCAATTGCAGGCCGGAAAAGCCGGTGCCGAAATCGTCGATGGCAAGGCGGAAATTGTGCCGGGTGTAATGCTGGAACAGCGCCGCCGCCTCCGCCGGCTGGCCGAACGGATGGCGTTCGGACACCTCGAAGACCACCTGGCTTTCCTCGATATGGTAATGCTCCAGCATCTTGCGGGTGCGCTCGGGCAGGGCGCCGTGGGGGTCCAGGCTGCGGGTGTCGATGTTGAGGAACAGCTTGGTCTGGCGCCAATGCTCCAACTGAACGAACTTGGCCGCCGCCTTCTCGCGCAGCACCATCTCCATGCGGGTCAGGACGCCCTGGGCGTGGCAGCTGTCGAAGAAATCGGCGATGGAGGCAAAACCAGCCTGCTCGTAATTCCTCAGCAGGGCCTCATAGCCGTAACAGGTGCCGGTATGGATGTTGACGATGGGCTGAAACGCCACGTCCACAATGGCAATGATCCGGTCCCACGGATCGTCCGAGGGCGCGGCAAACCGGTGAATTTCGCCATGGGCATGGGCCGTGGTGAACATTCCTGCGTTCCCCCTAAAGAGGCCGCCATTGTCGCTGGGACCCCAGGGGAGTCAACGCGCATACTGCGTTGCAACAGAAAATTCACCGGCGCAACACCCCTGCGCTAGGGCTTTCTTTACCGCCACGGTGGAACAGGGCATCATTCGCCCATGCAGCGCAATGGACCCACCCAGAACCTGCCGGTTGGGCTGGCCGACGATCTCGACCTTATTGCCGAGATGACGGCGGATTTCGCCCGCTCGCGCGATGTGGAAGAAAGCCTGCGGGTCGGCCTGCAACACATCGCCACCCGTATGGAGGCCGAGGCCGCCTCGCTGTTCCTGATGCATGGCGCGTCGGGCGATCTGGTCTGCCATGCCTGCTGGGGGCCGACCGACGTCACCGGCCTGCGGCTGCCCCACGGCCAGGGCATCGTCTGGCGAGCGGTGCAGCACAACCGGCCGCAATTGGTGAAAGACACCAGCACCGACCCGGATTTCGCCCAGCGCATCGACGATGCCACCGGCTTCACCACCCGGTCCATCCTGTGCGCCCCCATGTCCGTGCGCGACGAATGCGTGGGCGCCATCGAATTGTTCAACAAAAAGGGTAGCGGGTCCTTCGACGATGACGACCGCCGTATCCTGCAAGCCTTGGCTGCCTCGGCGGCATTAGCGCTGATCAACGCCCGCCAAGCCGCCGCCATGGCCGAGCAGGAAGGCTTCCGCCGCGAGCTGGCCCTGGCCGCCGACATCCAGCGCGCCATGCTGCCGCCGCCGCGAGAGCCTGACTTCCCCATCCACGGCGTCAATCTGCCGGCGCGCGGGGTCTCGGGCGATTTCTTCGATGTGGTGGCATTGCCCGACGGACGTTTGGCCTTCGCCATCGCCGACGTCTCGGGCAAGGGCATGAACGCCGCGCTGCTGATGGCGAAAACCGCCAGCCTGTTCCGCTGTCTGGCCAAACGGCTGGAGGGTCCGGGCGCGCTGCTGGCCGCCATCGATTCCGAACTGGCGGAAACCAATTCGGCGGGCATGTTCGTCACCATGGTGGCGGGCGTGCTGGACCCGGCGTTAGGCCGCGTGGTTCTCGCCAATGCCGGCCACGAGCCGCCGCTGCTGTGCTGCGGCGCCCGGCTGGAACGGGTGGATGATGGCGGCATGCCGCCCTTGGGCATCGACCCCACCTTGTTCATGGGGGGCTGTCCCGAGAGCGTGGTCGAACTGGCCGGTGGCGCGCTCTATCTGTTCACCGATGGCCTGACCGAGGCCAAGGACGAGGATGGCCGCATGCTGGGAATTGAAGGGGTTCAATCCCTGCTGGCCCGCCACCACGGCCTGGACGCGCCCGACCGGCTGGCGGCGGTGGTGGCCGATGTGGCCAAGGACGGGCTGGCGCTGCGCGACGATCTGACCATGCTGGTGGTGGAGGACCGCGTGAACGGTCATAAGCTCGACTGCCTGTTTCCGGCCCGGCCCGGACGGCTGTGCGACATCCGCCGCGCCGTAACCGATACCGCCAACCGCTTGGGCTGCCCGCAGCCGGTGGTGCACGACATCGTGCTGGCGGTGGACGAGGCCTGCCAGAACATCATCCGCCATGCCTATCAGGGCGGCGACGGCGACATCAAAGTTCAGGTCAGCCGCGACGACCACCGCTTGGTGGTGCGGCTGATCGACTTCGCCCCGCCGGTGGACGTCACCAAGATTTGCCCGCGCCCGCTGGACGAACTGCGTCCCGGCGGCCTGGGCACCCATTTCATGCGCGAGATCATGGACGAGGTGGCCTTCCTGCCGCCCCCGGACGGCGCCGGCAATATGTTGCAGATGATCAAGCGGATCGGTGAACCATGAACCTGAAGACTCATGAAAAAGACGGCACGGTGGTGGTTTCGCTGGCCGGCGAGATCGATCTGGAGCACTCGCCCTCGGTCCGCAAGCATCTGATGGAGCTGATGTTCGACCGCCGCGACGTGCTGGTGGACATGGCCCAGGTGGCCTATATCGACAGCTCGGGCATCGCCTCTCTGGTGGAGGCCTATCAGATGGCCCGCAAGAACGCGACGCGCTTCGTGCTGGTGGCGGTCAGCCAGCCGGCCCTGCGGGTGCTGCAACTGGCCCGGCTGGACAAGGTGTTCGCCCTGGCCGACACGGTGGAGGCCGCCCTGGCCGGCTGACATGTGGGACGCAGCCTTCCTTCGCCTCGCCACAATGCTGGACCATTTGGGCCGCGCCACCATGCGCGCCGTGGCCGAGTTCGGCTTTGCCGCGTCCCTGTTCGGCCAAGCCGTGTGGTGGGTCATCATGGGCCGTGCCCGGCGCCAGCCGGTGCGGCTGGCGCCCATCATCGCCCAATGCATGGAAATCGGCATCGCGGCACTGCCCATCATCACCGTGCTGGCCGCCACCATCGGCCTGATGCTGGCCATCCAGGGCATCTACACCCTGCGCACCTTCGGCGCCGAAAGCCGCGTCACCCTGGGCATTTCCCTGTCCACCGTGCGCGAATTCTCGCCGCTGATCACCGGCATTCTGGTGGCCGGGCGTTCCGGTTCGGCCCTGGCGGCCAAGCTGGGCACCATGCGCATCAATCAAGAGATCGACGCCCTGACCGTCATGGGCATTTCACCCGTGCGCTTCCTGGTGGTGCCGCCCCTGGTCGCCATGGCGGTGATGATGCCGCTGCTGACCCTGTGGGCCGATCTGGTGGGTCTATTCGCTGCCGGCCTGTACGTCTCGGCCCAATTGCAGGTCTCGCTGTCGGCGTATGGCGACGAATTGTTGAGCATCCTCAAGCTGAACGACTTCATGCATGGCTTGGCGAAAAGCTCCATCTTCGCCGCCCTGATCACCACCGTGGGCGTGGTCAACGGCGCCTCGGTCTCGGGCGGGGCGGAAGGGGTGGGCCGCATGACCACGCGGTCGGTGGTGCACGCCATCTCCGCCATCGTCATCACCGACATGGTGTTCGCCTTCATGGTGACCCGATGAACCCGGTCGAGGTCCGCAACCTCCAAACCCATTACGGCCACCGCCATGTGCTCAAGGACGTGTCGCTGGAGGTTCGCGAGGGCGAGATTTTCGTCATCATGGGCGGCTCGGGCTCGGGCAAGACCACCCTGCTGAACCACCTGCTGGGCCTGCTGCGCCCCAGTTCGGGCAGCGTGCGTATCCTGGGCCAGGACATCAACACCATCGGCGCCCTGGCGAAACAGGAACTGCGCACCAAGATGGGCGTGGCGTTCCAATCGGGCGCGCTGTTTTCCAGTATGAGCGTGGGCGACAACATCGCCTTGCCCCTGTGTGAGCACACCAGACTGGACGACACCACCATCGGCATCGTCACCCGCCTCAAGCTGGAAGTAGTCTCCCTGGCCGGGTTCGCGGATCTGATGCCGTCGGAACTGTCGGGCGGCATGATCAAGCGCGCCGCGTTTGCCCGCGCCATCGTCATGGACCCCAAGCTGCTGTTCTGCGACGAACCCTCTGCCGGGCTGGACCCGGTGGTGGCGGCCAGCATCGACGATCTGATCCTGCGCCTGCGCGACGCCATGGGCATGAGCATCGTGGTGGTCACCCATGATCTGGATTCCGCCTTCAAGATCGCCGACCGCATCTGTGTCCTGGACAAGGGCGAGGTGCTGGCATTGGGGACGGTGGAGTCCATCCGCGCCTCCACCAACGAGCGCATCCAGAACCTGCTGAACCGCCGCACCGAAGAAGCCGAAGTGGACCCCGACGCTTACCTGCGCCGGCTGCTGGGTGAGAAAGACGAAGACGATGGGGAAGAACCCGTGAGAGATCACCTATGAAAGACGTGAAAACCAACTACGTCGTCGTCGGCGCCTTCGTCCTGATCATGCTGGCGGTCTTGCTGGGCGTCATCGCCTTGCTGACGGGCCGCACCGGCGCCACCGACACCTACATCACCCATCTGGGCAATGTGAACGCGGTCAAATACGGCACCAAGGTCACCTATGAGGGCTTCGTGGTGGGGCAGGTGGAAGACATCGTCCCCCTGCGCGCCGACGGCAAGACCAGCTTCCGCGTCATCTTGTCGGTACGCGAGAACTGGCCCATCCCCGAGGGTTCGGTCGCCCGCGTCGCCGCCTCGGGCATCTTGGCTGCGGTGACGGTGGACATCAAAGGCGGCACCTCGGAAAAGATGCTGCCGCCCGGCTCGCAAATCCCCGGCGGCCCGGCGGCCAACATCTTCGCCGTCATGAACGACATGGCCGGGCAGGTGGCGGTGCTGAACCAGCAAGGCCTGCTGCCCCTGCTGAGCACCCTGAACCAGCGGGTGGATTCCCTGGGCGCCATCCTGGAAAAGCAGGCGCCCGACGTGCTGGCCAATCTGCTGGTGATCACCAACGACCTCGCGACCAAGACGCCGCGCATCACCGCCGACGTGCAAAAGATGACCGGCACCCTGTCCACCGGATTGGTCAACGACCAGAACGCCCAGCGCATCAGCCAAAGCCTCGCCAACATGGCCGAGCTGACCGCCGGCCTGCAGGACAGCCGCAAGAAGGTGGATTCCGTGCTGGTGTCCCTGGACAGGCTGGTGGACAAGAACGGCCCCACCATCGAAGCCTCGCTGAAGGATTTGCGCTATACCCTGCAAAGCGTGGCGCGCAACATCGATTCCGTGACCTACAACCTTGAAGGCACCAGCCGCAACGTGAACGAATTCAGCCGCCAATTGCGGGAGAATCCGGGGGTGCTGCTGGGCGGCAACAAGCCCCGCGAGGATGCGCCGGGGAGAAGGTAGGGCTGTTGCCGGCATCGGACCGATTACCGCCAGCGCCATGGCCGCGACAGTCGGCGGCGACTTCCCGCTTGTCCGGGGTGATGAAAAAAATAAAATCCGTGCTCATCCGTGTCTTATGACAAGGTGCGGACGCGTCCAGCAGACTGCCTAAACCTCCGCCCCCACCAACGCCTCGCGGGTTTCGCGGTCCAGCGACACCACCTTCAAGGCCATCGCCCGCGCGCTGACCAGATCACCCGCCTTGGCGGCGTGCTCCATGGCGCGCGCGGTCAGGCCCAGGCGGGTGGCACCCAGGGACAGGGCGGCCGACGCCAGGGAATGGGCGGCTTCGGATAAAGCGGGGGCGTCCTGGGCGGCCAGGGTGGTGGCGATGGCGATTTGCAATTCGTCGGCGGTGCGGGCGAACAAGGCGGCCATTTCGTCGCGGATGTCCGCATCGCCGCAGAACACCGCCTGGGTGATGGCACTATCCAGCAAGGGGGCGTCGGCAACCGACATGCCGGCGGGGCCGGGCGCCATGGCGGGGGCGGGCGGCATTGTGCCGGTGATGCGGCGGACGAGCACCGCGCCCAGGGCTTCCAGCGAGACCGGCTTGGTCACCACCTCGTCCATGCCGGCGCGCAGGCATTCCTCGGTGGTTTCGGCGAAGGCGTCGGCGGTCATGCCGATGATGGGGATACGGCTGATGGATGCCTCGCCCTCGGCACTGCGGATGGCGCGGGCCAAATCCAGGCCGTCCATGATGGGCATGTGGAAATCGGTCACCACCGCCTGATAGCCGCCATGGGCGAAGGCGGCCAAAGCGGCGCTGCCATCGGGGTGGATGTCGGCCTCATAGCCCAAGCGCTGCAATTGCGAGCGCAGCAGCCACTGATTGACCGGATTATCCTCGGCGGCCAGCACCCGGCCTCCCCGCGCGGCGGTGGGCGCCACCAGGACGGGCGCAGCGGCGGCGCCGGGAGTGACAGCCTCCACCAAGGGCAGCAGCACGCGGAAAGTGGAGCCCTGACCGGCGACGCTTTCGGCCTCGATGGTGCCGCCCATCAGCTCGACCAATTGACGCGAGATGGACAGGCCCAACCCGGTGCCGCCATGGCGCCGTGTGGTGGAGGCATCGCCTTGCTGGAACGGGGTGAACAGGCGGGGCAGCACATCGGGGGCGATGCCGATGCCGGAATCGATGACTTCGATGATCAGTTGCGGGCCAGACCGGCGCAAGGCCACGGTGACCGCGCCCTTTTCCGTGAATTTCACCCCATTGCCCACCAGATTCATCACCACTTGGCGCAGGCGCATGGCATCGGCCATGACCCAGCCGGGCGTGTCCGGCGTCCAGGTCAGGTGTAGCGCCACGCCCTTGCCCCGCGCCGTGGCCGACAAAGCGCCCATGACTTCCTGGGCGATGTGGCTGGGGCTGGCCGGGGCCAAGGCGATGCGCACCTTACCGGCCTCGATCTTGGACAAATCCAGGATGTCGTTGATGATGCCCAGCAGGGATTCGGTGGAATGCAGAATGACGTCGGCGTATTTGCGCTGATCGGCGCTGAGCAGGGTTTCGCGCAGCAGCTCCACCGTGCCCAGCACGCCATGCATGGGGGTGCGGATTTCATGGCTCATGGTGGCGAGGAAGCGCGATTTGGCCTGGGCTGCCGCCACCGCTTGGGCGCGGGCGTCCTCCAATTCGGCGGTGTGCCGCTCGACCCGGTCCAGCAGGCCGTTATAGGCGGTGATGACCCGGCCTAATTCATCCTTGGGCCGGCGGTTGATCGCCACCCTGCCCACCTGGATGGCGGCGATCAACCGCTCCAGCGGCGCGACCACGGTGGCGCGCAGGGCGAATACCGCCGTCACCACCATAACGCCGGACAGCAGCAGGAAGACCAGCACGGTCAGGCGCACATCGGCGCGGGCTGAATCCGACAAGGCGCGACGGCTGACCCACAGCACCAAATCGCCCAGACGATGGTCGCCATACATGACCGCATGGGACACCCGGTTGGTATCGGACGGCGGCTCGCAGCCGCCCTCACGCGTGGCGGCCAGCACCGAACCGTCGGCTTCCAGCGCTTCAGCGCACGCAACCTCGGGATGAGCACCCAGGGACCAGATGATGGAGCGGCTGGCGCTTTCGTTGATGGTCCACATGGGTTCCACCAGCGCCATGGCATTCAGCCGCGCAAGCTCGCCCATATAAATGTCGAGGCGCTGACGCTGAGACTCGAATTGGCGCCAAGCGACCACGCCGGCGACCAACACAGCCATAACCGCCGCCACTGACACGACGATGGCCAGAAAGCGGCTGGTGATTTGTTCGATGCGCCACAGCACGATGCCGGCGCCCCCCTTTGACCCACCATTTCGCTGAAAGGTAGGCCAAAGACGCGCCCGTGACCAGAACCATTGCGCGAATAATGGCCGCACTGCACAATAGACCCATGGGAATTTTAGCCAGCACCTGGGGGATTTTCCTTAGCGCCGTCCGCCACAGCGGGCGAGCCGCACTGTTTTGCCTTGCCGCCAACGCCCAGGCCGCCGAGCCCGTTAAAGTCGGCTGCGTGGATTTCCCGCCGCTGTCCTATACGGATGAGAACGGCAAGGCCGCCGGCAAGGCCATGGACCTGATCGCCGCCATCCTGGACCGCGCCGGCCTGCCGTGGGAGGCCAAGTGCTATCCCGGCGCAAGGCTGGTGACATCCTTACGCGACGGCACTGCCCAGATCGCCATGCTGATCCGCCACCCCGATCTGGCCGATGCCGCCCTGTACGGCCAATTGCCCATGGCCTATCTGGATTTGGAGGGCTTCCGCCTCGCCTCGCGGCCGCCGCTGGGCAGCATGGAGAACATCCGGGGCAAATCCATCATCCTGCTGCGCGGCTATGGCTATGGCGGCTGGATCGACTTCTTCAAGGACCCGGCCAACCACATCCGCATCAGCTATGCCGACACCCATCAGGCCGCCTTTAAAATGCTGGGCAACGGCCATGGCGAATATCTGGTGGATTACCGCGAACCGGCCTTGCTGGCCCAGGATGACACCCCGACGCTGCATCTGCGCAGCGAAACCCTGGCCCGGTTGGAGACCTATTTCCTGGTGTCCAAGAAAACCCCCGATGCCGGCACCCTGCTGCGCCGCATCGAGGACGGGTTTAAACAGATGGGCGCGAAACCGGTGAATTGACTACAATTGGTGGATAACAAATGTTTTTAAAAGGAATCTCCATTGCAAATTTCAGGAGCTTTGGTCCTGACATCTGCAAACTTCAAGGCCTTTCCAAGATAAACTGCATCGTTGGGCAAAATAATAGCGGTAAATCAAACATTACCCTCTTTATTTTGAAAGCACTTAAGTCAATATCTGGCCAGCACAAGCGACTATTCAACGAATTCGATACAACACGCGGGGGTGGCGGGGAACCAGCCATATTTGGCATATTTTACGACGAAGAATTGCTCGATGCTGTGTGGGGAATTTCAAAGAAATCAAACACACCCAACTCAATTAAAGAAATATTATTTGACAATGAGGCAAAAGGTTTTTGGTTTTATTTTACGCATGCTGAAGGCAGAATGCAGGTAAGCACACGCCACACGTGCGCCGACCTTTCGGAAGATCCCTATTATTGGGAACGCGCACATTCTGATACTGGCTGGTCCGGGGGGAATTTGAATGGCTGGCAAAGCAAGGTGCTTGAAACCATAAACCCTGCTACAGTAATGCAAACGCCCGTCGACATTATTCCAGCAAAGCGATCCATTCGAGAATACACAAAAAGAGGAATGCAGCGAGATGGAGAAAACTACTTCATCGACAATATACAAGAACATGGCGGTATTGGGCTAATTGATGAATTGTCCAAGCTTCAAAACCCAACGTGGGGAAGGGAAGTTGACAGGTCAAGATTTGATAAGATCAATCATTTCGTACAAACTATTACGGAAAATCCGTCGGCACAGCTAGAGATTTCGCATGACAAAGATTTTGTATTCGTAAACATGGACGGAAAACGACTACCATTAGAGTCACTCGGAACAGGCATTGAAGAGCTAATAATAATAGCAACAAAATCAACTATATTTGACAATCAGATTGTCTGCATAGAGGAACCGGAGCTACACCTACACCCCGCCCTTCAAAAAAAACTAATGGACTACCTCCAAACCAGCACGACAAATCAATATTTTATCACAACCCATTCTGCAAACATACTTGATGGGTGCGATTCGTCAATATATCACGTCAAACTTGAATCTGGCGGAACAAGAATAATTGGCGCCGTTGATGATGCTAAAAAGTGGGATGCTATTAGAGACCTTGGATACAAAGCGAGCGACATCCTTTACGCAAACTGCATTATTTGGATAGAAGGCCCGACAGACAGAATTTACATTAAACATTGGCTGAAAGAACTTCGCCCGGAATTGCAGGAGGGATTGCACTATGCCTTCATTTTTTATGGGGGTCGGCTCCTTTCCCACCTCAGTGCCCGTGAAGAAGAAGTCGACGATTTCATTGCAATCCAACGAATCAATAGAAACGCCGCCATCATAATAGACAGTGATCGCCAAGGACCGGACGACGACATAAATGAAACAAAAAAACGAATTATAAATGAGATCGCCGAAGTCGGAGGAATGACGTGGGTAACCGCCGGCCGTGAAATAGAGAACTACATTGATGAAATAACTCTGACAACTGCCATTAAAGACGCGCACCCGCGTGCCCACAAGTTACCTAAGTTTGGTCGTTATTGCGACGTCACTATGTTCAGGACCCAAGAATCGCCAAAACAGCAACACATTGACAAGATGAAGGTCGCACATAAAGTGGTCGCACACTCACCGAACCTTGAGCCGCTCGACCTATATCAGCGCATTTCCGAGTTAGGCGACTTTATAGATCACGCCAACCTCATTAAGGTCTAGCGCGCCCATTCCGTCACCGGCAAACCCCGGCGCACCCAGCCATTCATGCCTTCAACCACATTGCTGACATTGGTGAAGCCCCGGCTTTCCAGCAGCGCCACCGCCTTGGCCGAGCGCGCACCGCTGCGGCAGACCAGTCCCAACGGCGCCGACTTGTTGCCGCCGGCGGCCTTCAGCACCTGGGCGACAAAGGCGTCCGCGCCTTCGGACGTCATCACATCGGCGGTCTTGGCGCCGGGAGCAATGCCGGTTTGGCGCCATTCATCGGGCGTGCGCACGTCGATGAGGGTGAGCTTGCCGGCCTGGGCCTGAGCCAGCGCCTCGGGCGGGGCAAGGTCGGCGGCAGTGGCGGGCTGGGCGAGGAACAGGGTGATCAGGGCGGCGATGATGCGGCGCATGGGAACTCCTTAAAACATACGCTCCACATGACACAGCCCCGCCCAAAACTTGGTGACCTTGGTCACAGACGCAGCGCCACCCAGCCGCCGAAGCACAAAGCGCGGAAGAAGGGCAGTGGCGGGCCGAAGCCGGCTTCGCTCAGCAACTCGGCCAGACGGCCCTCGGTCACCGGGTGGATGTCGCGGTCCACATGGGCGAAGCCCTTATGGATGTCGTCGGCGGCGATGCCGGCGGCGGTTTGCAGGTGGCGCCAGAAAATGCGCAATTGGGCCTGCCAGTCCTCGTCCCAATCGGGGCCGAACAGATCGGCCAGGACCAGGGGCGCCCCCGGCTTCAGATGCTTGGCCAGATCGGTCAGCAGGGTCAGCTTGGCCCCCCCGCCATTTTCAACGTCATCGGGCATGAAATGCAGCACCAGCATCAAGGTGGCGGCGTCGAACGGCTCGAAAATGGGCAGCGCCTTGACCTCGCACGGGTACAGCCGCACCCGCTCGGTCAGATCATGCTCGGCCACCTTATGCTCGGCCAGGGCCAGCATGTCCTTGGCCGGGTCGATGCCGACCACGTGCAAAGCCGGGCAGGCCTGACCCAGGGCCACGCATTCGGCGCCGGTACCGGCGCCCGTCACCAACACGCGGCCATGACCGCCGGTCTTTTCGGCCACCACCATGCAGGCTAGCTGGTGCAGCGCTTCATAGCCGGGGATGGCGTCGCGCATGCGGCGGTCATAGGCCTGGGCCTTCTCGGCGGCGTAGATACGGTCCACACTCACGGCAAATCCTCCGCAGGAAAGGCATTCAACTGGCGCAATGCCTCGGCCATGGTGATGGCGGCGGCCACGGCCACATTCAACGAGCGCGCCCCCGGCGCGAGCGGGATACGGACGCGCTCATCCGCGGCCTCGGCCACCTCGTCGGGCACACCGGCGCTTTCGCGCCCCACCATAATGCAGTCATTGGCGCCGAAGGTGAAGCGGTCCAGCCGGGTGGATGCCTTGGTGGACAACAGCACCAAACGCCGCCCGGCGGCCCGATTGGCTTGGTGGAACGCAGTCCACGACGAATGCCGGGCCACTGCCACCTGATCCAGATAATCCATGCCGGCGCGGCGCATGCGTTTTTCATCCCACAGGAAACCGCAGGGTTCGATCACATCGACGCCGAAAGACAGGCATGCCGCCAACCGCAACAGGGTGCCGGCATTCTGAGGAATATCAAGCTGGTAGAGCGCCAGTCTCGGGAGGTCCATCCTTGGGTCCAGTCTGCATACCCGAAGCGCATAGCGCAGCGGTCGAAATGCCAATCAACAGAAATAGTTAATCCCGAAGAGTCCTTGACTCGCCTGTTGAATCAGACTTGCCAATGTGGTTAATAGGGCCGCTTCCGCGGGCCAACAAGAGGTTAAGTCATGGCTGATTCGGCAATGCATGCCCAGCCCTCGTCGACGGACGGGCAGACGCGGCGGGATTTCCTGCTGTATGCCACCGCCGGTATGGGGGCCATTGGGACGGCTGCTGCCCTGTGGCCGTTCGTGCACAGCATGAACCCCGCTGCAGATACTTTGGCATTGTCCACCACTGATGTGGATATTGCAGCGATTCAACCCGGTCAGGCGATCACCGTCGTCTGGCAGGGCAAGCCGGTTTTCGTGCGTCATCGCAACGCCGAGGAAATCGCCTCGGCGCAGAAGGCCGACGATGCCGATCTGCGCGATCCCAAGAAGGACGGCGAGCGCGTCCAGAAGGCCGAGTGGCTGATCCTGGTGGGTGTGTGCACCCATCTGGGTTGCGTGCCGCTGGGCCAGAAGGCCGCCGACCCCCGTGGTGATTTCGGCGGCTGGTTCTGCCCCTGTCACGGTTCGCACTACGACACGTCGGGACGCATCCGCAAGGGTCCGGCGCCGTTGAACCTGGCGGTGCCGAAGTACACCTTCACCACCGACACCACCATCCGGATCGGGTAAGGGATCGGCCATGAGCGGTTTCAAGACAAACAATAAGGTAGTCGCCTGGGTTGACCAGCGCCTGCCCATCTTCTCGATGATGCAGCATAGCGCCATCGAATATCCGACCCCCAAGAATCTGAATTACTGGTGGAATTTCGGCTCGCTGGCCGGCTTCATCCTGGTGATCATGATTCTGACCGGCATCTTCCTGGTGATGAACTACACGGCTCACACCTCGATGGCCTTCGACTCGGTCGAGCGCATCATGCGCGACGTCAATTACGGGTGGCTGCTGCGCTACCTGCATATGAACGGCGC
>JACMKT010000050.1 GCA_014380005.1 Rhodospirillales bacterium | reverse complement strand
TGTCCCCGACCCCGATGGCTATGCCCGCGTCCAATCGTCGCAGCCCGCGCGGGTCATTTCCGATCCCGCCTTTCCCTTTCCCATCTCGGGCCGCCAAGTTCGGCGTGGCCAGGTTTTGCTGGTGCTGGAGCCGACCCTGACTTCGCTGGAGCGCAGCGACAAGCGGGCCTCGCTCTATCGGGTGGAAAGCGAAATCGCCATCCAAGAACGCGAATTGGTCCGCCAAGAAACCCTTGGCGGCATCGTGCCCGCCAAGCTGGTGGAACAGACCCGCATCCGCCTCGACCAGCTTCGCAAGGAGCGCGGGCAATTGGCAGGCACCGCCTTGGGACGCGAAACCATTGTCGCGCCGGTGGACGGCACGGTGACCGACGTCCACGTCGTTCCCGGCGAGGTGGTGGGCACCGACAAAGTGCTGGTGGAGATCGTCGATCCGCAGCGGCTGCGCGTCGATGCCGTCATCCATGATTTGGCGACCGCCGAACAGATCACCACGGCGACGGCAGGAACCAAGTTGATCCCCGACGAGGTATTCGAATTGACGCTGCTGGGTGTCAGCCCCCGTGTCGATGCTTTGGACCAAGGAATCCATGCGCAATTCGCCGTCACCGGAAAGCATGTCCGGCGCCTGAAGCTGGGCATGCCGGTGGACGTGTTCCTGGCCACCGGCGCTACCCGGATGGGCACCGCCGTGCCGCGCGAAGCGGTCGCCGAGATGGGCGGCAGACAAGTCGTGTTCGTCCGCACCGCTCCCGAGACGTTCGAGGCCCGCCCGGTCAAAGTCGGTCGACTTGTTGGTGCTTGGGCCGAAATCGTTGATGGCCTGAAGGCCGGGGACCGAGTGGTCACCCAGGGCGTCGGTCAAATCCGGGCGGCGAGGTAAGCCCATGTTCGACCGCATCATCGAGCTTTCCCTGCGCCATCGCCTGTTCGTTCTCGCCTTCGCTCTGGTCCTGCTGGTCTATGGCGGGTTGGCGCTCATGCGCCTGCCCATCGACGTCTTTCCCGATCTCAACCGCCCGACAGTCACCATCATGACCGAGGCGGCGGGGCTGGCCCCCGAAGAGGTCGAGGTGCTGGTCACCCGGCCCGTCGAGACCGCCATGAATGGCGCCCCCGGCGTCGTCCGGGTGCGCTCGAACTCGGGCGTCGGCCTCTCCATCGTCTTCGTGGAATTCGACTGGAGCACCGAGATCTATCGCAACCGCCAGCTTGTGGCAGAACGGCTGAGCACGACGAAAGAGCAGCTTCCCGACGGGATTACCCCGGTCATGGGGCCGGTGACCTCCATCATGGGCGAGATCATGCTGGTGGGCATGCGCTCGGAAAGCGGCGCCACCAGCGCCATGGACATCCGCACTCTGGCGGATTGGGTGGTCCGCCAGCGGCTGCTGTCCATTCCCGGCGTGGCCCAGATCATTCCCATCGGCGGCGAGGTCAAGCAGTACCAGGTCCAGGTGTCGCCCTCGCGGCTGTCCGGCCTCGGGCTGTCCTACACCGATTTGGAGAAGGCGCTGGCCGGGTTCGCCAAGAACACCACCGGCGGCTTCCTGGAACAGCGGGCCAATGAATACCTGATCCGCAATCTCGGCCAGACTATCGAGGCTGAGGATCTGAACAACACCGTGGTGGCGTGGCGCAACGGCTCGGCCATCACCGTCGGCCAAGTGGCCGAGGTGCGCATTGGCGCCGGGGTCAAGCGGGGCGATGCCTCGGTGAATGGCAAACCCGCGGTCATCCTGGCGGTGCAAAAGCAGCCGGGCGTGAACACGGTGACCTTGACCCGCGAGGTCGAGGCGGCTTTGGCCGAGTTGTCGCGTGGCCTGCCGCCGGATGTAACCGTCGACCACATCCTGTTCAAACAGGCCGATTTCATCGAGCGCGCGGTATCCAACGTGGAGGAAGCCCTGCGCGACGGTGCTATCCTGGTCGCCATCGTGCTGTTCGCCTTCCTGATGAACATGCGCACCACCTTCATCAGCCTGACCGCCATCCCGCTGTCCATCGTGGTGACGGCGCTGGTGTTCCAATGGCTGGGCCTGTCCATCAACACCATGACCCTGGGCGGTCTGGCGGTGGCCATCGGCGAGTTGGTGGACGATGCCGTGGTCGATGTGGAGAACATCCTGCGCCGCCTGCGTGAGAACGCGAAATTGGCGCATCCGCGCCCCGTCGCCGAGGTCATCCGTAGGGCGTCCAGCGAGGTGCGGAACTCCATCGTCTACGCCACCATCATCGTCGTGCTGGTGTTCATTCCCCTGTTTGCCCTGTCCGGCATCGAAGGGCGGCTGTTTACCCCCCTGGGCATCGCCTATGTGGTGTCTATCCTGGCCTCGCTGCTGGTATCGCTGACTGTCACCCCGGCGCTGAGCTACTACCTGTTGCCCAATGCCAAAGTGGTCGGCCATGGCGATTCCTGGCTGGTCCGCCATCTCAAGGCTTGGGACTCGACGCTGTTGCATTGGTCCTTCGACCATCCCAAGGCGGTCATCATCCCCGCGGTCGTGCTTGTCCTGGTAGCGGTCGCCTCGACCCCCTTCCTCGGGCGGGCCTTCCTTCCCGCTTTCAATGAGGGAACTGTCACGGTCAGCATGCTGCTGCCGCCGGGGACTTCGCTGTCGGAGTCCAATCGCCTCGGCACCATCGCCGAAAACCTCATTCTTCAGGTGCCCGAGGTCATCGGCACCGGGCGCCGCACCGGCCGCGCCGAATTGGACGAGCATGCCGAGGGCGTCCATTCCTCGGAAATCGACGTGGATTTGCGCCATTCCGAGCGGTCGCGCGACATCGTCCTGAGTGACATCCGCGACCGCTTGGCGCAGATCCCCGGCATCAATACCAATATCGGCCAGCCCATCTCGCACCGCCTAGATCATCTGCTGTCCGGCGTGCGCGCCGAGATCGCCGTGAAAATCTTCGGCGACGACCTCGACACCCTGCGCTCCCTGGCCGAACAGGCCCGCGGCCGCATGGCCTCGGTGGCCGGAATTACCGACCTTCAAGTGGAGAAACAGGTCCTCATCCCGCAGCTCCAAATCCGGCTCGACCGGGCGGAAGCCAAGAAATACGGCCTGACCCTCGACCAGTTGACCGAGACGCTTGAGGCGGCGCTCAACGGCAAGACCGTCAGCCAGGTCCGCGATGGCCAGCGCACCTTCAACGTCGTCCTGCGCCTCGCCGAGGATTGGCGCGCGCAGACCGGAGACTTCCGCCAGATCCTGGTGGACACCCCGGCGGGCAAGGTGCCGCTGTCGCTGCTGGCCGAGGTAGTGGAGACCACCGGGCCGAACATCATCAACCGCGACAACATGCGCCGCCGCATCGTGGTACTGGCCAACACCCACGGCCGCGACATGGGCTCCATCATTGCCGACGTGCAGGCGGAACTGGGGCAGATTGCCATGCCGCAGGGCTATTACCTGACCTATGAAGGCCAGTTCAAAAGCCAGCAGGAGGCCAGCCGCCTGATCGCGCTGCTGGCTGTCGTGTCGCTCGCAGGCATCTTCATCGTGCTCTACAGCCATTTCCGCTCGACCGTGCTGACGTTGATCATCATGGGCAATATCCCCATGGCCCTGGTCGGCAGCGTGGCGGCGTTGTGGCTGACCGACCAAACCATGTCGGTCGCCAGTTTGGTCGGCTTCATCACGCTGACCGGCATCGCGGCGCGCAACGGCATCCTCAAGGTTTCCCATTACATCAACTTGGTCGCCCACGAAGGCGAGAAATTCGGCCCCGAGATGGTCGTGCGCGGTTCGCTCGAACGGCTCACGCCGGTGCTGATGACGGCCATGGTGGCGGCGCTCGCGTTGGTGCCGCTGGTGGTGGCCGGGGGCGAACCCGGCAAGGAAATCCTGCACCCGGTCGCGGTGGTCATCTTCGGCGGGCTGATGTCGTCCACCATCCTCGACACCATCGTCACGCCGGTCGTCTTCATGCTGGTGGGCCGTAAGGCGGTTGAGCGGCTTGCCGAGGAAGGCAAGCTGGCGGAAGCATTCTAATATCAGGCTCGGAAAGGAATAAGCATGAGGGGCTTTATAGCTGTGGCGGCATTGACATTGGCCGTCGCTGGGGGGAGCCAGATGGCAATGGCCGATGGCATGTTGATGCCTTCCTATGGCGGTCAGATGGTCGAGACCCCTGAAGGTGTCCGCGTCGAGTTCGCCGTGCGCGAAGGCGCGATCCGCACCTGGGTGCGCGACCATGGCGATAAGCCCATCCCGGCATCGAATGTCTCCGGCAAGGCCACCTTGCTGGTCGGTTCGAAGAAGGTAGAGCTTCCCCTGCAAGCCGAAGGCGAAACGCTCGTTGCCACCGGCGCAATTTCGCAGGCTGACAAAGTGACGGCCATTCTGTCGCTGACGGTGAACGGCAAGCCCGTATCGGCCCGGTTCACTCAAGCCGAACTCGTCAAGCCCACGACCCTGGCACCTCAGGCGGAAATGGGAAAATTGGCGTTCGAGAGCGTGTGCGCTAAGTGCCACAGCCCCTCTCTGCGCGGCACCGATAACGGCCCGCCGTTGCTTCATCCCTATTATGCGCCGGGGGCTGGACATGGTGATGATGTCATCCTCGCCACCATCGCCAATGGCAGAAAGAGCCATCACTGGAAATTTGGCGACATGCCCAAGCCCGAGTTAAAGCCGGGCCAGGAAAAGGATGTGCTTGCCTACGTGCGGGCCATGCAAGCGGCCAATGGCATCACTGCTGGCGGGCCAGTCATGATGCCCGGCGGCCATTCCGGCCACTGACGGAGGGGCGGATGGCACGCGCAAACGGCCTCATTCATCCGCTCCCCCACCTGCGTCGGGGGATCGTGCTGCGCTTGGCACTGTGCGGTCTCCTCATTGCCGGGTTCGCGGGTGCCTTGGCCTACTGGCTGGAAACCCAGCGACTGGATACGATGGTTGCCGATTTTGCCGCTGATCAGGCGAGGCACCTTGCTCATTCCTTAGAAGGACAATCGGCGGAGCATGCTTCCGCAGAGGGCGGCTCCAAGGAGTTTCTTATTGCCCGCTTGGAAATTGCCGACAGGTTGCCGGTCGAGGTTCGACGGACCGGCGTAACGCCAGCCTTGGCAGCCGCGTTCGAGCAGGGGGCAACTCGCGGGGATGGCGACCATCACGAGAACTTCCGAGTGGACGGGAGCCTCTACATGTTTCTGTCCATGCCCGTCGAAGCCGCTGGGGTGCCCGCGCGTTTCCTCGGCCTTTACCGGGTCGGGACCGAGTTCGCCGGGCAGATCCGCGCGCGCACGCTGTGGTCAGCCATTGCGGTCGTCGTCGTTGTGCTGGTGACCACCGCGGTTCTAATCCCCGTCATTCTGGCGTTGGAGAGGCGCGTCGTCCGCTTTGCCAGCGATGCGGTGGAAGGAAATATCGACACGCTGGCCGTGCTGGGAAGTGCCATTGCCAAACGCGACAGCGACACTGATGCGCACAATTACCGGGTAACCCTGATGGCAATTCGCCTCGGGGAAACGGTCGGCCTTGGTGCAGCCGACATGCGCAAGCTGATCATCGGCGCCTTTCTCCATGACGTGGGGAAAATCGGCATCCCTGACCACATCCTTCTGAAGCCCGGACGCCTTACCGAGGACGAGTTTGAGGTCATGAAGACCCACGTCCGCCACGGTCTCGATATTGTTTCCACGTCACGGTGGCTGAATGTCGCTGCCGACGTGGTCGGCAATCACCATGAGAAATACGATGGAACGGGGTATCCGCGCGGGGTCAAGGGGGACGCCATTCCGATGATTGGGCGCGTATTCGCTGTGGTCGACGTTTTCGACGCCTTGACCTCGCGCAGGCCCTACAAGGAGCCATGGTCCTGTGACGCCGCCTGTGCGTTCCTGATTGAGGGCCAGGGGACGCATTTCGATCCCGTCGTTGTCGAGCACTTCCTCCGTGCCCTCGGTCCGACTTGGCGTGAGATTGCAGAGCAGCCGCTTGACGTCATGCGCGACGGGTTGAAGGCTGCCATCAATGTGTATTTCCCTCAGGTCAGCCTCGGGTCGGTTCCATGAAGCGCGCTGTCGCGTTCGCGTTGATGGGTGGCGTCCTCATCCTCCTTGTCGTCGTCGGCGTCCTGGTGGTCCGCGAGGGCGGCAGAATTGCGGACCCAACCGACGCCAAGCAAGTGGCCTTGGGCAAGGTAATCTATACCGATCATTGCGCTTCCTGCCACGGTGCGACCCTTGAAGGACAGCCGGAATGGCAGACGCGAAAGCCCGATGGGCGCCTGCCCGCGCCACCGCAGGACGCCTCAGGCCACACATGGCACCACGCGGACGACCAACTGTTCGGCATCATCAAGAACGGTATTGGCGCTTATGCGCCGCCCGGATATGAAAGCGACATGACGGCCTTCGGTAGTGTGCTCACGGACGAACAAGTTAATGCCGTGCTCGCTTTCATCAAAAGCAACTGGCCCGTGGATATTCAGGCACGGCAGGCGGAGGCCAGCCGTAGGGCAAAGCAATAGCGGCGCGCCAGTGAAATTGATCTCGTCGCGCGACCTAACCGTGCCCATGCCGGTGATGAGCATCCGGGTAATGCGGGTGGCGGTGGATCATTGGCTCATGGCGGTGCCGATGGACATGCTCCACCTCAGGCTCCTTGCCAAGGTGATGATGGTGATGCTCGTCGTGCACATGGGCATGTTCATGCTCCAAAGGCTCGTGCCGGTGGTCATGTTCATGCCGCTCGGTCAGGTGCAGCCACACACCCACTCCCATAAACCCCGCTGCTGCCATGAGTCGCAGCGTGACCGCATCGCCCAACAGGACCACCGACACGGCGGCACCAACGAAGGGGGCGACGGAGAAATACGCGCCGGTCCTGGCCGTACCCAATTCCCGCAGCCCGATCACGAACGCGGCCAAGCTGAGGCCGTAACCGAGAAAGCCGAGGGTGGCGGCAACCGCGACCGTCTCGGCGGACGGAACGGAAGCGCCCATCACAAAGGCCAACACGACATTGGTGATGCCCGCGCCCAATCCCTTGAATGCGGCGATCTGGAGCGGATCGGACAGCGAAACCTTGCGGGTCAGATTGTTGTCGATGGCCCAGCATAGGCAGGCGCCCAGGACGGCCAGAGCGGGCCATGACGCCTCGACGGAACCGCCCGGCCAGGACAGCACCACTGCCCCGGCGACAATAGCGAGCATGCCCAGAACAATCCGGCGGTCGGCATTTTCCTTGAACACCACCCACGCCAGCACGGCGGTGAACACACCTTCGGCGTTCAGCAGCAGCGACGAGGTGGAGGCGGTGGTTCCCACGAGGCCATACATGAGCAGCACCGGCCCGGCGACGCCGCCTGAGAGGATTGCGCCGAGCAGCCACGGCCACTCGCCGGGGCCGAGTTTTGAACGCTCGCGCCGCATCACCAACCTGACGGCATTCAGGCCGATTCCCGAGCCCAGATACAGCACGCCCGCCAGCAACCATGGATCGATGTCGCCGAGCAGCAGCTTTGCGAAGGGCGTACTGGCGCCGAACAGGATGGCGGCGGCAAGCGCCGCGAGGATGCCTTTATGCTTCATCATGGAACCAGAATATTGGCGGATCGGGAAAACGCAAAGCCGCACACAATTGACCCTCGTCGAATTTCCGGGCACACCAAATGGCATTCGCAGGAGGACTGGATCTTGATCAGAAGGCTCGTTGTTGCAGCAGGAATGTTGCTTAGCCTCTCCGCTTGTGGCGACAGCCCGGACAAGGCGTGCTTCGACACCGCCGACCATGCCAAGCTGTCGGACGGCAAGATCAAAGGCATGTGCGATTGCGCCCTATCAAAGGCGGCCCCGGCGTTCGCCTCCGACCGTGACAAGGACCTTCTGGCACGAGTGATCCGAAGCAAGTCCGTGTCCCCAGATGAGGCCGAACGTGCAAGGGAAATCGCCGCCTATTGGGCAACGGTGATGTCAACCTGTCGCCCCAGGTAAATCAGCCCACTGCTTGAAACCACATCCACCGCAACTACTTCCGGTGTGGTTTCAACAGCAGGGGACACATTCCATGGATCACGACGACAAGGCCGCCATCGACGGCCTTTTCGACCGTCTCCGTCAGGCCGAGACGGGGTCCGGCCCACGCGATGCCGAGGCGGAGGCCCATATCCGGGAGACACTGACCCGCCAACCTGCTGCCCCCTACTACATGGCGCAGGCGGTGTTGGTGCAGGAGCAGGCGCTCAATGCCCTGAACGCGCGCATCGAGGATCTTGAACGGGAATTGGCCAACCGCCCGGCAGGCGGCGGCTTCCTTGGCGGACTTTTCGGCGCCCCCAAGCCCGCCGAGCAAAGTCCCATGTACCGCCGCCCAGGCGCACCTATGGCGGCCAATATGAACCAGTTCCAGCAGGCGCCTCGTGGCGGTTTCCTCGCCGGTGCCTTGCAGACGGCGGCGGGCGTGGCGGGTGGTGTGGTGCTCGGCAATTTGATTGCCGGGATGTTCGCCGGGGATGCGCAGGCCGCCGAACCGAAACCCGAACCGGAGGTGGCCGACGACGAGTCCGGCGGCGATTTCGGGGGTGACGAGGAATTCTGACCACTCCGGGGCCGCGATCAGGTTGCGGCCCCGTTCCCTCGCTTTCTATTGGGCCTGCGGTTCCCGCGAGACCAGCACCTTGTCGATGCGGTGGCCATCCATGTCCAAGACCTCGAACAGCCAGCCCTCCCACACGAAATGGTCCCCGGCCGACGGGATGCAGCGCGACTTCGACAGAATGAACCCGGCAACGGTAGTGTAGTCCTCGTCCTCGCCGTCCATCACCCGGCAGCCGATGCGTTCGGCCGCTAGATCAACCGCCACGTCGCCGTCAAGCAGCCACGACCCGTCCTCGCGCTGGACGATGGCCCCCTCGTATTCCTCGCCGTGCTCGGCGAGGCCGCCGAGGAGCGAGGAGAGGATGTCGGCGGCGGTGACAATGCCCTCGACGCTGCCATATTCGTCCACTACCAGCGCCATGTGGATGTTGGATTTTTTGAGAACGTCCAGCACGTTGAGCGCCGGGGCGTTGTCGTGGACCACCTCCAGCGGCTTGACCGCCGAAGCGACATCGAAGGGTTTGTCGTCGAGGAAACTATCCAGCAGGTCCTTGGCCTGGACGACGCCCACCACCTCATTGAAATCGCCTTGGCAGACCGGGAACCTGGAGTGGTGGCATTCGCGCACCGTGCGGGCGACCCGCTCTGCTTCCCAGTTGAGGTCGATCCACACCACCTCGTTGCGGGGCGTCATGATGGCGCGGATTTTACGGTCGCCGAACCGCATGACGCCGGACATCAATTCCTTTTCCTGCGGCTCGAAGATTCCGCTCTCGGTGCCCTCGGCGATCATCGCCTTCACCTCCTCTTCGGTGACGGTCTGATCGTCCGATTTGCGGATGCCGAGGACCTTGAGGGTGAACCGGCTGGACCCTTCCAGCACCCACAACACGGGTGAGGCGAATTTCGCTACCGCCGCCATCGGGAGGGCGACCAGGATGGCGACACCCTCGGGATTGGCTAGGGCGATCTGCTTGGGCACTAGTTCACCGATGATCAGCGAGGCGTAGGTGATGGCGCCGACAACGATGGCGATGCCCAGGGCCTCGGAGGCGGCGGCGAGGAGGGGAATCTCAACGGCGATCCACTCGGCCAATTGTTCGGCGAGGGTGGCGCCGGAATAGGCGCCTGCCAGGATGCCGATCAGGGTGATGCCGATCTGGACCGAGGACAGGAACCGCCCGGGATTGTCGGCCAGTTCCATAGCCATCGCCGCTCCCTTGCTCCCATCGGCGGCCCTTGCCGCCAAGCGTGCCCGGCGCGAGGAGACGATGGCCAATTCGGACATGGCGAAACAGCCGTTCAGGACGACCAGAAACACGATGACCGCGATTTCGAAGGCAAGGGACATGGCTGTTGGAAGGCTCCTCAGAACGCTTGTTGAAGAAGGAACAGAAATGCCTCGATCATGGCGACGACCACGGTCGAGACGATGAAGATGCCAGCGAGACCGCCAGTGCGGGCAGGATATTGCCGAGGGGGATCGGTAGGGCGAGGACGATGGCTAGGATCAGGCAGAATGCCGCCAGCAGCCGTTCGGCAGGCGGCTTGCACAGCCCCCGCAGCCGGGGGCGGGTCAGGCGTTCCAGCTTTCGCAGCCAAGGGACGACCTTTTCCACCACCGTTCTAAAGTCGGCGGTTTTCATTGACCGCTCTGCGAGGAACTTGGGGAACCACGGGTGCGGGCGCCCGATCACCAACTGGGCGGCAACCAGCATCAAAGGCATGCCGAGGATGCCCGACAGCCCGGGAACCGGATTGGGGATGACGTTGGGAAAGGCGAAGATGAGGAGAAGAAGGCCGTAGGCGCGGTCTTCGAGGATGTCGACGACATCCTTGAGGCGGACCCGCTCGCCCTGCCACTGCGCTAAGAAATCGATCAGAAGGCGTGAGGCGGGGAGTCTACTGGGAGGCTTGGATTCAGGGTCGTCTTCGGAAGGCACCCAAATGCTCATCGGCAGTTGAAATCGCGGTCATTATGTCCGATCCACCCCATCGGGGAAAGCGATGATCCGGAGACAGTACCCCGTTAAAATGGCAGCCCCTTGGGGCGCGTCAAAGCCCCCCAGAAGAGGGCAAGGCCGATAAGGGTGATGGCGGCGGCGCCCGCGACCTCCATGGCCCGCATCAGCCCGGCGTGGCGTTCCAGGAACGAGGCGACCGACGCGCGCAGGAGGATCGCCAGCAGGGCGACGCCGGTCAGCGTGGTCGCCATGCCCAGTGCCATCACCAGGGCCAGCAATAGGCTGGCGGCGACCTGTCCTTGCGAGACGGCGACGAACAGGACGCTGAGGGTGATCGGACACGGCACCAGCCCGATCAGTAAGGGTAGCACGCCCCGGTCGCGTGCTGTCGGACCGTGGGTGTGGGTATGGTTGGCGCGCAGGGCCTGCCACGTCAGGAACAGCCCGACCATTGTGATGCCGCCATAGCTGATGGTCGGCAGCCAACTGTCGTTCATTCCCCGCATGGTGCGGTCGAGGATCAGGCGTAGCACGATAAAGACGGCGAGGGCCGCGCCGACATGGCTGAGGGCGATCTTCAGCCCCATGGCCAACCCGGCCCACGGGCGCGCCTTGTAGCCAACGAAGTAAGTCAGCACGACCGACTTGCCGTGCCCCGGCGTTGCTGCATGCACCAGGCCGAGGGCGTAGGCCAGCACCAGCACCATGGCATCGCCCTCGCCCAGGCGGGGCAGCGCCTGCCCCAATTCCGTCATCAGCCAGCGTGGCGCGCCGATGACGGCGCGCAACGCGGTCCCAACCAGGGCCATGACGTCGGGGCTATCGACGGAGATCATCAGCTGATGGTGAGCCGGTCTTGCCGATGGCTGCCGAGGCTTTGCGCCTCGATGAAGACGCGATCCACCTGCGGGTATTCGGCCCTCACTTCCGCTTCGATGGCGCTGACGGTCTCCTCGACCTGGGCGGCGCTCAGGTGGTCGTCGAAGTCGAGGCTAACGGCCAGCAGCACGTTAGTCGGGCCGAAGTGCATGGTCAGCACCTCGTTCACTCCGGTTATTCCCTGGTGCCGCGCCAGGATGGCCCTGATGCCCGCGACCACCTTGGGGTCGGCGCCTTCGCCAGTCAGCAATCCCTTGCATTCATAAGCAAGGAAGGCGGCTGTGGCGCCGAGGATCAGGCCGATGCAGATGGAGGCGATGCCGTCCAGCGCGGGCATGTCCAACGCTTGCGAGGCGAGGATGCCGACGAAGGCGATGCCGAGGCCGAGCAGGGCGGCGGTGTCCTCGAACAGGACGGTGAACACGGTGGGGTCCTTGCTGGCTTTCACCGCCTGCCACCAGCCCATATCGCCCTTGGTCTTGCTGAATTCCTTGAAGGCGACGCGCCACACAGCGCCTTCGAAGATGATGCCGAGGGTGAGGACGATGTAGTTGACGTAGGCGCTGGTCACCGGGGTCGGATGCAGCGTTTTCTCGACGCCCTCGTAGATCGAGATGCCCGCGCCGACGGCGAAGATCAGGATGGCGACCAGGAAGGTCCAGAAATACAGTTCCTTGCCGTAGCCGAACGGGTGCTTGTCATCAGCCGGACGCGCCGATTGCTTCAGGCCGTAGAGCAGCAGCAGCTGGTTGCCGGTATCGACGAGCGAGTGCACGCCCTCGGTCATCATGGCCGAACTGCCGGTGAAGATGCTGGCGGCGAACTTGGTCACCGCGATGGCGAAATTGCCCCCCAGGGCGGCGAAAATAACTTTCTTCGATGATGGGGACGCCATCTGCTTCCTCTTCCGTTATGCTGCGGTGCGATGATAACCGAACGCGCCCCGCGCCCGTACAACCCAATTCATTCCACGCCATGGACCAACTGATCGCCTATGGC
>JACMKT010000049.1 GCA_014380005.1 Rhodospirillales bacterium | reverse complement strand
CGCACCCCGTCGTTTCGGGGAGGCCGGTTTATAGTGAACCGCCGGCGCGGCGTCAACCTCTTTTTTTTCGAACCGCCCAGAATTTCTTCCGAACCATCCGGCGGAGTTCGTCGCTCTCCGCCCCCGCTGCACCATCCGGCCTAGACCGTTCCTCGTCGGGAGGCCGGTTTGTAGGCTTTTGGGTGGGGCGCGTCAACGCCTATTTTCATAGGTCCGTCATATTGCATGCCGTCCGGCCAGGGAGCCCCGGCGCCGCACTCTATATATAGGGGTCACCTCAGCCCCCCTGCCCCATTCATGGAAAAGCCATAAAATATCAGCGGCTTACCACCTGCCGTAGAATTGCTCTAGCATTGACGGCATTGGCACCACAATCCCTCCATCATCAGGCAATGATGCGCAGACGAGGCTGGCATTGTGCTCAGTAGCCACAGACAAGAACCAATTTCCAGGTTAAGTCCTTGCCTTGGCCGCCTGAGCCTGCGATAAACTTACGACCTTTTGCACTGAACGGACATGACCATTGGGCTGCCGTGTTTCGGCCAAAATCAAGCGAACCTTGAAAGCGGCAGGATTGGTCGGCTTGGTCGGCATCGGCGCCATGTTGGCTGCCCGGCCCTTCGTTCAGTTCGGCACCAGCGACGAACCGCTGGACGCCACCCCCCCCGCTTATGTGGACATGGAAGCCGAGCAATCCGGCTGGGCCGAACAACTGGCCTCCGACAGTGAACTGGAAGACCGCGCCAGCCGTCCAGTGGAACGCCATGTCCAAGTCGGTTCCGGCGACACGCTGATGGACGTGCTGGTGCGCGCCGGCGTGGACAGCCCCGACGCCACCCAGGCCATCGACGCCTTGACCGGCGTGTTCAATCCGCGCGCCTTGAAAGCCGGCCAAAAGGTCACCGTCAGCTTCGGCAAACCGCCCCATGGCTTCGGCGTTGGCGGCTTCCAACAGGTGTCCCTGAACGCCGACCCCATCCGTGAGGTGTTTGCCAAGCGCAACGAGGACGGTGGGTTCGCGGGTTTGGAGGCCAAGCGCCAAGTCAGCCGGCAGATCGCCCATTACTCGGGCTCGATCAAATCGTCGCTGTTCGAGAGCGCGCAGAATGCCGGAATCCCTGCCCCGGTCATCATCTCCATGATCCGCGCACTGTCCTATGACGTGGACTTCCAGCGCGACATCCAGGCCGGCGACGGCTTCGAGGTCATGTTCGAGGGCTTCTACGACAATAAGGGTAAGCTGGTCCGCAATGGCGACATGCTGTTCGCCAGCATCAATCTGGGTGGCCGCCCCATCGCCATGTACCGCCACGAGACCGAGGGCGGCACCGTTGAGTACTTCAACGAAAAGGGCGAAAGCATCAAAAAGGCCCTGCTGAAGACTCCGGTGGACGGCGCCAAGATCACCTCGGGCTTCGGCATGCGCAACCACCCCATCCTGGGCTTCACCAAGATGCATAAGGGCGTGGATTTCGGCGTGCCCACCGGCACCCCCATCCAAGCCGCCGGCGATGGCGTGGTGGAGATGGCCGGCTTCAACGGCGCCTATGGCAATTACGTGCGCATCCGCCACGGCAGCGGCTATGGCACCGCCTATGCTCATATGAGCCGCATCGCCCAGGGCCTGAAGAACGGCAAGCACGTGTCCCAGGGCCAGATCATCGGCTTCGTCGGTTCCACCGGTCGCTCCACCGGCGCGCACCTTCATTACGAAGTGCTGCAGGGCAACGCCCAACTGAACCCGCTTTCGGTGAAGATGCCCACCAACGTCAAGCTGGCCGGCCGCGACATGGACCGCTTCCGCGTGACCAAGCGCGAGACCGACAGCATGCTGGCGAAGATCCCGCCGGCGACGCGGGTGGCCGCCAATGCGCTCAAGGGCGGCGCGCTGACGAATTAGTCACGGGGCTGCTGCCCGAAGGCGCGGCCTGCATACTTCTTGATATTCGATTGTTTTGGTGCGAAATCGGCCGGGGTTCCCGTTTGATCGGGAACCCCGCGCCTTGCGGCCAGCACCCCTAGGGGGGGGGGAGGGGGGACGGAGCACCGGCCGGTCTTGTCGGTTGGGGCGTTGCCACCCATGGGCGACCTTCTAGCACGCACCCTTCCACGATGCAAACCACGTTACGCACACAAATGCAGATAGCTATCATGCGCGCAACGGGCTGCTGATTGCCCCTACCAGTTTAGTCAATCGCCACCTTGTGACCATTAATAAGCAGCGAACCCTCCTCGGCGGAAACATTCACCGTGTCGCCATCGGCAATTTTTCCTTCCAGGATCAGGGTGGCCAACGGATTCTGCAGCGCCCGCTGGATGACCCGCTTCAGGGGCCGGGCGCCGTAAACCGGGTCGTAACCCTTTTCCGCCAGCCATTCCCGCGAGGCTGCGTCCAAATCCAGAGTGATCTTGCGATCCGCCAGCAGCTTGCGCAGGCGGACCAGCTGGATATGGACGATGCCGGTCATGTTGGAACGGCTGAGGCGATGGAACAGCAGGATCTCGTCCAGACGGTTGAGGAATTCCGGCCGGAAGTTCTCGCGCACCACCTCCATCACCTCGGCCCGCACCTCGGCGGAATCATGGCCCTCGCTCTGATTGGCCAGGATGTCCGAGCCCAGATTGGAGGTCAGCACGATCAGCGTATTGCGGAAATCCACCGTGCGGCCCTGACCGTCGGTCAGACGGCCATCGTCCAGCACTTGCAGCAGCACGTTGAAGACGTCGGGATGGGCTTTTTCCACCTCGTCGAACAGGATGACCTGATAGGGTCGGCGCCGCACCGCCTCGGTCAGGGCGCCGCCTTCTTCGTAGCCCACATAGCCGGGCGGGGCGCCGATCAGGCGGGCGACCGAGTGCTTTTCCATGTATTCCGACATGTCCATGCGGATCATGGCGCCTTCATCGTCGAACAGGAATTCGGCCAGCGCCTTGGTCAGTTCGGTCTTGCCCACGCCGGTGGGGCCAAGGAACAGGAACGAGCCGATGGGGCGGTTGGGGTCCTGCAAACCGGCACGCGCCCGGCGCACCGCATTGGCGACGGAGACCAGTGCCTCGTCCTGGCCAACCACGCGGGTGCGCAGGCGGTTTTCCATGTCCAGCAGCTTTTCCCGCTCGCCGGCCAGCATCTTGTCCACCGGAATGCCGGTCCAGCGCGATACCACGGCGGCGATCTGTTCGTTGCCCACGGCCTCCTTCAGCATGCCGCCTTCGGCGCTATCGGCTTTGTCCAGCTTTTGCTCCAATTGCGGGATCAGGCCGTACAGCAGCTCGCCGGCCTTTTCATAGCGGCCCTCGCGCTGTGCCTTTTCCGCCTCGCTGCGGGCTTGATCCAACTGTTCCTTGATCTTGGTGGACGAGGCAAGCTGGGCCTTCTCCGCCCGCCAATCAGCGGTGACGCGGGCGCTATCGGCCTCCAATTCGATCAGTTCGTCTTCCAGACGCTCCAGCCGGTCGCGGCTGGCGGAATCGGTTTCCTTCTTCAGTGCCTCGCGTTCGATCTTCAACTGGACGATGCGGCGGTCCAGTTCGTCCAATTCCTCGGGCTTGGAATCCACTTCCATGCGCAGGCGGGACGCCGCCTCGTCCATCAAGTCGATGGCCTTGTCGGGCAGGAAGCGGTCGGTGATGTAGCGATGGGACAGCACCGCAGCCGCCACCAGGGCCGAGTCGCTGATGCGCACGCCGTGGTGCAGTTCGTATTTTTCCTTGATGCCGCGCAGGATGGAAATGGTGTCTTCCACGTTGGGTTCGGACACGAAGACCGGCTGGAAACGCCGGGCCAGGGCCGCGTCCTTTTCCACATGCTTGCGGTATTCGTTCAAGGTGGTGGCACCGACGCAGTGCAGATCGCCCCGCGCCAAGGCCGGCTTCAGCAGGTTGGAGGCATCCATGGCCCCCTCCCCCGCTCCGGCGCCCACCAAGGTGTGCATTTCGTCGATGAACAGGATGATGTCGCCGTTGGACGAGGCGACCTCGTTCAACACCGCCTTCAGCCGTTCCTCGAACTCGCCCCGGAATTTGGCGCCGGCGATGAGCGAACCCATGTCCAACGACATCAGGCTTTTCATCTTCAAATTCTCGGGCACATCGCCATTAACGATGCGGATGGCGAGGCCTTCGACGATGGCGGTCTTGCCGACGCCGGGCTCGCCGATCAGCACCGGGTTGTTCTTGGTGCGGCGGCTCAGCACCTGGATGGTGCGGCGGATTTCCTCGTCGCGGCCGATCACCGGGTCCAGCTTGCCCTCGCGGGCGGCGGCGGTGAGGTCGCGGGCGTATTTCTTCAACGCGTCATAGGAATCCTCCGCCGAGGACGAGTGGGCCTTGCGCCCCTTGCGCACGTCCTCGATGGCCTTGTTGAGGCCCTGAGGCGTGATGCCGGATTCCGACAGGATGCGGGCGGACGGCGTACCGGCGGCCATGGACAGTGCCAGCAACAGGCGTTCGGCGGTGACATAGGAATCGCCCGCCTTTTCGGCCATCTGCTCGGCCTGTTCGAACACGCGGGACAGTTCGGTGGTCAGGTGAACCCCACCGGCGCCGGGGCCTTCCACCTTGGGCTGCTTGTCCAGCTCGGCCTCGGTAGCGGCCAGCGCCTTCTTGGGGTCGCCCCCGCCAGCGCGCATGAGATTGGCGGCCAGACCTTCCTTATCGTCCAGCAGCACCTTCAGCAAATGTTCGGGCATCAGGCGCTGATGCCCCCGCCGCACGGCCAAAGTCTGCGCCGATTGAACGAAGCCTTTGCAGCGCTCGGTATATTTCTCGAAATCCATGTGATCCTCCCAGGCGACAGGATCTCCCGGCCCCAAACAGCGGCAGCGGGGAAACCCCTCACGGAACGGGGATAAATATGGACGGGTTTTGCGAAGCCGCAACCCCCGCACCTCTCCCTTTGGCACAGGTTGATGGCAGACCACCCCGTGCCCACCCCATGATCATGGCGTCGTTGGCCCGCATCCTGCGTTATCCCATCAAATCCCTGTCCGCCGAGGATTTGGGGCGCGTTACCCTTGTAGCCGGACGCGGCCTGCCCGGCGACCGCCGCTTCGCCCTGGCGCGGGCGGATATGCCGCCCCTCATGGAACCCCACTGGCTGCCGCCCGAGCACTTGCTGACCCTGGCACGCCACCCCCGCCTGGGCCAATTGGACAGCAGATTGGACGGCGAGCGGCTGACCATCCGCCGGCGGGGCCGGGTGGTGTTGAGCACGGATTTGGGGACGGCTTATGGCCGGTCCGTGGTCTCGGCCTTCTTCGCCGCCTTCCTGGCCGGCGAAAGCTTCGGCCATCCTCGTCTGGTGGAATATTCCAAAGGCTTCGGCGGCACCCCGTTGCCACGCCTATCCTTGGTCAGCGCCGCCACATTGAGCGAGGTCGGGCGCATCAGTGGACACCGGCTGGAGCCCGCCGAGTTGCGCGTCAACCTTGTGCTGGACGACTTGGCGCCCCGGACCGAGCAGCATTGGATCGGCAAGCGCCTGCACCTGGGCAACGCCATCCTGAGGGTCACCGATGCCATGGACCGCACCGTGCTGCCCGAATTGCAGAGCAGCACCTTCGGTCACGGCCATTTGGGAGTTTGGGCCGAGGTGCTGACGGGGGGCGAAATCCGGCTGGGGGATGAGGTGATGGAAATTTCGGAGGAGCGGCATCATCCGACGCCCCGTCATTCCGAGCGCCCGCAGGGGTAAAGTGAGGCCTTTCCCAAAATACAAAAAGGGTCTTCGCTAAATTCCGGGGAGTCAATCCGGCAATCCTGACCTCACTCAGTGTCATTTCGAACGAAGCGACGCTGAGGAGAAATTTTGTCTCAGCGGAAAAACCGTCGGCGCGGAAGCGAGATTTCTCCTCGCCTGCGGCTCGTTCGAAATGACACTTGTTTGTGCGCGATGGCCCCGGAAATCAGCGAATAAATCGGCATCGGGGGCGGCCGTAAGGCCGCTCCCCTGCCACACCACCCGGCATGCGG
>JACMKT010000048.1 GCA_014380005.1 Rhodospirillales bacterium | reverse complement strand
GTGCTGGGGCTGTCCGAACAGGCCATCGGCCTGTGCTACACCGGCACGGGCGTGGGAGCGGGAACGGTGGCGCGGGGACGGGCCGGCGCTTGCTCGGGCACGGTCTCCTCGCCCCACGCTTGGCCCCAGCTGCCCACATCGGTGGAAGACGCGGCGAAGGCTCCAGCGGCGCCAAGACAGGCACCGGCGGAGATGCCAGCGAGAAGAAGGAAGCGACGGGCGCGCACTATGCTCGACCTCCCGGGATCAGGCGGGGGCGCCGACGGTGCCGGAACGGCGCCGTGGTCGCGGTGGCTTGATGAGAACCCACATTCCGCCCGCGATGGGAAGCAGCGCGGCCAGATACATGAGCGGAACGAAAGACAGATTGGCGGTCGCCAGATTGGCGGTGCCCAAAGCGGCAGCCTGCATGGCGATCATGCCGCTGACCGCCTTCAAGATGGTGGCGGTCTGGCCCCGGCGGTCGAAGCCGGCGGTCAACAGGATGGCCAGCGCCACGGTGGCGAAGCCCAGATTGTAAAGCGGCGCGGTCAGGCGCTGGTGCAGCTCGACCTTGGCGCGGCGGTAATCGGCAATGCCCATTTCCGCTTCACTGGCCGACAGCAACTCGGCCACGCTGCGCTCGCGCGCGTCGCGGAAGCGGTTCTGGTTCTGGCCGGTGGCGGTGGCAAGGTCCACGGTGTAGCTGTCGAAATACAGCAGTGACAATTGGCCGGTGCCGCGCGGCAATTGCTGGCGGTTGCCGTTGAGCATGAGGACGCGCGGGCCCTTGTCGGTGAAGACCAGGGCGCCCCGTTCGGCCATCAGCGTCACCGGCTTTTCCGGGTTGCGCTTGTCATGCACCAGAATTCCCAGCAACTCACCCTCGGGGCTGCGTGAGCGGACGTAGATCGTCAGCCCGTCGCCAAACTTGTTGAACGTGCCTTCCTGTAAAAGCACGCTGGTCAGGTCGTTGCGGATGCCCCATTGCAGCTCGCGGAACCCCTGCACGCCGCCGGGAATGACCCACAGGGTCAGCAGCAGGCCCAACACCGTCGCCGCCGAACCCAGAATCAGCGCTGGCCGCGCCAGTGCCCAGTGGGACAATCCCGCCGCGCGCAGCACCACCAACTCACGGTCGGCATTGAGTTTGTTGTAGGTGAAAAGCACCACAGCGAAAAGGGAAATCGGGATGATCACCACCAGGAAGGTGGGCATCAGCAGCATGGTCAGCAGCAGGAAGGTGCTGGCCGAGATGCCCTTGTTGACGATCATCTCGACGAAGCGCAGGGATTGGGTCAGCCACAAGACGCAGGCCAGCGCGATGGAGACGAAGATCATCCCCACCGTCAGTTGGCGCAATACGTAACGCGTAATCCCCGTCATGGCGGGCGGATTATAGACAGGCGTCCGCCGCCGCACCAACGGAATCGTTGCCAGCCTAACGGCCTAGAACTGATCCACCGCCAAAGCCATGGTTTGGGCCGATCCCGCCTCGATCTGACCCAGCAGCGCGCCGGCCTTGGTCAGCACCGCATCGCCGTAGAAACGGGCGGTGACGATCTTGGCCGACAGGTAGTCGGTTCCGTCGGCGCCTTGGGCCAGCAGCTTCTCGGCGATCAGGCCGGCCTCGGCCATCAGCCAGCCGCCGGCGACGATGCCCACCAGTTCCAGGAACGGCACGGCGACGGCACCCAGCAGGGCCGGGTCGGCGGCGTGGTTCTTCATCACGTATTCGGCGGCGGCCTCGGCGGCGCTGGCGGCAACGGCCAGACGGCGCTTCAGGGGCGCCCAGGCCGGGCCGGCATGGGCCAAGGCGGGTTCTTGGGCGCGGATTTGGGCGATCAGCGCGGCGAAGGCCTTGCCGTTGTCGCGCACCAGCTTGCGACCGATGAGGTCCATGGCCTGGATGCCGTTGGTGCCTTCGTAGATTTGGGCGATGCGGGCGTCGCGCATTTGCTGGGCGATGCCGGTTTCCTCGATGAAGCCCATGCCGCCGAATACCTGGATGGCGGTGGAGGCCACCTGGAAGCCCGTATCCGTGCTCCACGCCTTGACCACCGGGATCAGCAAATCGACCATGGCCTGGGCCTTGGCGCGGATGTCCGCATCCCCGTGGTGCTTGGCCATGTCGATGCGCCCGGCGGTGTAATAGGCCAGGGCGCGCACCGCCTCGGTCAGCGCCTTGTTGGTCATCAGCATGCGGCGCACATCCGCGTGGATGATGATGGGGCCGCCCATCTGGACGCGCTCCTTGGCATAGGCCACCGCCTTCTGGCTGGCGCGTTCCGCTTGGGCGACGCCTTCCAGGCCCACCGACAGCCGCGCATTGTTCATCATGGTGAACATCAGGGCCAAGCCCTTGTTTTCCTCGCCCACCAGCCAGCCCATGGCGCCGTCGCCCTCGCCGAAGGCCATGACGCAGGTGGGGCTGGCGTGGATGCCCAGCTTCTCTTCCAGCTTGATGCAGGACAGGTCGTTGCGCGCACCCAGGCTGCCATCGGCATTGACCAGGAATTTGGGCACCACGAACAGCGAGATGCCCTTGACCCCGGCGGGAGCGTCGGGCAGGCGGGCCAGCACCAGATGGATGATGTTTTCGGCCAGATCATGGTCGCCCGAGGTGATGAAGATCTTTTGGCCGGTGATGCGATAGGTGCCGTCGGCCTGCTTGAACGCCTTGGTGCGCAGGGCGCCCACATCCGAACCGGCGGAGGGCTCGGTCAGGTTCATGGTGCCGGTCCATTCGCCCGAAATCAGCTTAGCTAGATAGGTTTCCTTCAGCGCGTCCGAACCATGCACCGACAGGGCCTCAACCGCGCCCTGGGTCAGCATGGGGGTCAGGGCGAAGCTCATATTGGCGGCGTGCCAGATTTCCTGCACCGCCGAGGCCACCAGTTGCGGCAGGCCCTGGCCGCCATATTCGGGCTCGAACGGCACGGCGTTCCAGCCGCCTTCCACGAATTGGGCATAGGCTTCCTTGAAGCCCTTGGGGGTGGTGACCCCGCCATCCACCAGATGCACGCCCTCGCGGTCGCCCACCGGGTTCAGCGGCGCCAGCACCTCGCCGCCGAAGCGCGCGGCTTCCGCCAGCACGGCGACCACAAGGTCCCCGGTCGCGTCCTCAAAGCCCGGCAGCGCGGTGATTTCCGGCAGTCCGGCCAGATGTTCGATGACGAACGCCATGTCGCGGATGGGGGCGTGGAAGGTCGGCATGGGGGACGCTCCTTGATTTGTTATGGCCTAGGGAACGGGATCGCCCCTTGGGCGTCAAGGGTGGCTAACGCATGGGGGTATGCGTCAGGGCAACACCTTGCCCGGGTTCATCACACCCTGGGGGTCCAGCGCCGTTTTGATGCGGCGCATCAGGTCCAATTCCACCGTGGATTTGTAGCGCGCCATCTCATGGATTTTCAGCAGGCCGATGCCGTGCTCGGCGGACACGCTGCCGCCCATGTCGGCAACAATGTCGTGCACCAGCTTGTTCATGGCGGTCCACTGGTCCAGGAAGGCTTGCTTGTTCGCGCCCACAGGCTGGGTCAGGTTGAAGTGGATGTTGCCGTCGCCCAGATGGCCGAAAGCGACGACGCGCACCCCCGGCATGGCCGCTTCCACCGCCGCCGTGCAGCGGGCCAGCATCTCGGGCACGCGGGAAATTGCCACCGCCACGTCGTGCTTGATGGAGCCGCCTTCTTTCTTCTGGGCCTCGGGAATGCCCTCGCGGATGCGCCAGAAGGATTTGCGCTGTTCGCCCGATTCCGCCAGCACGGCGTCGTGGGCGAGGCCGTTTTCCAGCGCCTCGGTCAGCACAATTTCCAGTGCCTCGCGCAGCCCGCCGGGACGGGAGGACGACAGTTCCAGCAGCAGATACCAGGGATGGCGTTCGGCGAAGGGATCGCGGGCGCCGGTCACATGGGTCAGGCACAAATCCAGGCCGATGCGCGGGATCAGCTCGCACGCGGTGACCGCATCGCCCGAGGCGGCGCGGGCGGCGGCCAGCAGCTTCAGGGCGGCATCCGGGTCGGGCAGGGCGATGAAGGCGGTCTGGATGTCGCGCGGGCGCGGGTACAGCTTCAGCACGCAGGCGGTGATGATGCCCAGCGTGCCCTCGGACCCCACGAACAGATGCTTGAGGTCATAGCCTGTGTTGTCCTTGCGCAAGGCGCGCAACCCGTTCCACACATTGCCGTCGGGTAGCACCACTTCCAGCCCCAGCACCAGATCGCGGGTGTTGCCATAGCGCAAAACGGCCACGCCGCCGGCATTGGTGGCAAGGTTGCCGCCGATGCGGCACGAGCCCTCGGCGGCCAGGGACAGGGGGAACAGGCAGTTCTCGGCCTCGGCGGCGGCTTGCAGGGTGGCGAGCACGCAACCGGCCTCGGCTGTCAGGGTGAAATTCACCGGGTCCAGGGCGCGGATGCGGGTCAGGCGTTCGGTGGAGATGACCACCGCCTGACCGCTGGGCACCGCTCCGCCGCACAGGCCGGTATTGCCGCCTTGGGGCACCATGGCGATGCCGGCTTGGGCGCAGGCGGTGACTACCGCTGCCACTTCCTCGGTGCTGCCGGGGCGGATTACCGCCAGGGCGCTGCCGTGGTAAAGGCCGCGTTCCTCGCTCAGATAGGGCGCCATGTCGGTGCCGGTCAGCACATTGGTGGGGCCGACCAGGGCGGCGAAATCAATCATGTGGGCCTCGGTGCGGCAGCCCGCCGCAATCTGTCGTTGATGGCGAGGCCCAGCCCGTGTTCGGGGATGGGCATGATGGCGATGCCGGTGAATTCCGGGCGGTCCAGGGCGCGCAGCATGGCGAACAGATTGGCCGCCGCTTCCTCCAGATCGCCGCTGGGCGACAGGTTCAGGGTGCCGTCCGTGGGACCAAGGGCCAGCAAGGCCTCGCCCGGTGCGGCGGCGGTGGCGTTCAGGCGCACGGCCACCTTGGGGGCGTAATGGCTGGCCAGCATGCCGGGGCTTTTGGGCGCGTCGGCGTGATCGGTGGGGCGGATCAGGGTGGTGCCCAACGCCTGTTCCAACGCTTCCGCCGGCACGCCGCCGGGACGCAGCAAGGCTGGGCGCTCGCCCGACAGATCCAGCACGGTGGATTCCACGCCGACCCGGCACGGCCCGCCATCCAGGATCAGACCCACACGGGCGCCTAGGGATTCCGCCACATGCTCTGCCAAAGTCGGGCTGACGGCGCCCGAGCGGTTGGCGCTGGGGGCGGCGATGGGGCGCCCGGCGGCACGGATCAAGGCGCGGGCCACCGGATGGTCGGGCATGCGCACGGCGATGGTGTCCAAACCGGCCGAGGCCAGCAGCGACACAGGCGAGTCCTTGGCACGCGGCAGCACCAGGGTCAGCGGGCCGGGCCAGAAACGGGCGATCACCGCGCGGGTGCGCTCATCCACCATCACCAGCGTCTCGATATCCGCTTGGTCCGCCACATGGACGATCAGCGGGTTGAAGCTGGGACGGCCCTTGGCTTCGAAGATGGCGGCCACGGCGCGGTCATTGGTGGAGTCACCGCCCAGGCCGTACACCGTCTCGGTGGGAAACGCCACCAGCCGCCCGTCACGCAGCAGATGGCCGCCCTCGGCAATGGCGGCGGGGGAGGCGGTCTCGATGCGGGCGTGGGTCAGGGCGGTGGTCATGGTTGGAAGATAGTGGAAAGTGACGCCAACTTCACGCCTTGGCACGCGCCAGGAAATCGCCGTTGCGGAAAGTCGGCTTGCCATAGGCCATGGGCTGGCCGTCGAAGCTCACCACTTCACCACCGGCGGCCAGCAGCACGGCATGACCGGCGGCCACGTCCCATTCGCTGGTGGGGCCGAAGCGCGGGTAAAAATCGGCGGAGGCATCGGCCACTTTGCAGAATTTCAACGACGAGCCGGCATTTTCGATGCGCGCCTCGGGCAGTTCCGCCAGGAACGCCACCAGCTTGTCCGGTGCCCGGTGCGAGCGCGAGTCCAACACCACCGCGCCGGTGGCGGGCGGCGGGCGGCAGGCGATGGAGCGGCGGCCCGATTCGTCTTCGCGGAAGGCCTGATTGCCCGCGCCTGACCACATGATGCCCAGCGCCGGGGCGAAGACCACGCCGACCACCGGGCGGCCCTCGGCGATCAGGCCGATGTTCACGGTGAACTCGCCGTTCTTCTTGATGAATTCCTTGGTGCCGTCCAACGGGTCCACCAGCCAGAACGTGTCACCCACATCGGGGATGCGCCCGGCGGCGGCTTCTTCCTCGGCCACGATGGGAATGTTCGGTGTCAGTGCCCGCAGACCCGGCAGGATCAGCGCCTCGGCCTTCTGGTCCGCCTCGGTCACCGGCGAATCGTCGCCCTTGCGCACCACGGCGAAGTCGGTGGCATAGATTTCCATGATGGCGGCGCCGGCTTGGCGGGCAAGCTGTTCCAGCGTGGGCAGCAGGGCGGCGGGGTCGAACATGGAGGGTGCGCCTTAAGATGTGGAGGGCGGCACCATAACGCCAGCGTCCCGTTTTGTCATTCCAGGAGCACGGTGATGGGGACAAGCCTGCGCATGACGGTAGAGGGAGGAATTTTTACACGAATGAACACGAATGGGGCAGAGCAAGCGATACCGGCGGTGCGCCTGGAATTCGTTCTTTGGACAAGCGTCGCGCCGATCCGGGGCCATAATGGGCGAACCACGACAACCAAGAGTTATTGGTGACACGGATGGACACGGATAAACACGGATGGCCCTTATCCGTGTCCCGCGCAGCGGGGATCCGTGTCCATCCGTGTCATTATTCTTGAATTCTGCAGCGCGATGTTCCCGGAAATCAGCGAAGAATCTTTACACGAATGAACACGAATGGGGCAGAGCAAGCGATACCGGCGGTGCGCCTGGAATTCGTTCTTATTCGTGATTATTCGTGTAAAAAATCTTCTTCCTTCATCACCCAGGACAAGCGCAGGGCGTCCATATCCGTATGACGGTAACGGGGCTGTGGGAACGCTTATTTCACCTCCACCGCCTGGAACCGGCTGGCCTTGAAGTGCGGCGACCAATGGTCCACCGCCAGCCCGGCCTTGTGTTTGAGATGGGCCAGGAAGTGGGCGGCATCGGGCAGTTGCTCCCATACCGAGGGCAGGAATAGGGCGCGCTTGCCGCCATCCTCGATGATCAGGCCGTCCACGCGCGGGCGCAATTGGGCCAGCAGATCGGCTTCGTTCATGAAGCGCATGGGAACCGGCGGGGTCAGGACGGACACTGATAGTTCCAACCCGTCCATTTCCTCGGGCGTCACCGGCGGGAAACGGGGGTCTTGGAAGGCGGCTTTGGCGGCGTTGTCGGTGACGTCGTCCACCAGCGGGCGCCACGCCTGGGGCGAGCCGATGCAGCCGCGCAGGGCGCCGTTCTTCTTCAAGGTGACGAAGCAGGCGCCGGGGGCTTTCAGCACTGCCGGCAAATCCGCCTCGGACTTCTTGCCGGCGATGGCATCCCGCGCCAGTTGCACCAGCAATGGCCCGGCGGCGCGGATGGCGGTTTCGCCGCTGCCACCGGCGGGCTCGAACAGCGCCCATGATCCATAGCCCACCACCCGGTCCTTGGGGCCGGCGGTGTCGCCGGAATTGCGCAAATCCAAGGTGGTGATGGTCATGCCGCGCGCCTTGGCGGTATGCAGCAATCCGCCCACGGGAACCCGCCCGCAGGCCTGATTGCCGGTGGGGGGCTCCAACTGTTCCATGGCGGCGACGGTGGCGCTGTCGGTCTCGCGGCAGGATTCGTAGTCCAGGTAATGGGACAGATCGGTGGAGATCACCACCAGGGTCTCCGGCCCGCCCCATACCGCATCCAGCACGGCGGCCACCACATCGCGCGGCACTTCTCCCGCCACCAGGGGCACCAGTTGGAAATCGCCCAGCATCTTTTGCAGGAAGGGCAAATGCACCTCCAGGGAATGCTCGGCCTCATGGGCTTTGTCCAGGGCGCCGACCATGGGTAGGGTCAGCAACTGCGCCACCGCCTCGCGGTCAATGGCGATGTTGCCCAGGGGCGAGGCCCATTCATCCGCAGTGCTGGTGGCGATGCCGCGAAAGGCGACCCGGTGCGACGGCCCCATCAGCACCACCCGCGTGATGGTGCCGCGCGCCGGCGCCAGCAAGGCATAGGCGCTGGCCGCCACCGGGCCGGAATAGACATAGCCGGCATGGGGGGCGATCAACGCCTTGGGCACTTTTGCCCCGGCGGCAGGCGCAGGTGCTGCGGCCAGGAAGGCGTCAAGCTGGCGGTTCAGTTCCACCGGGTCGGCGGGATAGAACATGCCGGCCACGGCGGTGGGGCGGATGGCGGTCATGAAGTCCTCTCGGCAAGCGCGCTATTACGATTAGGTAAGCGCGACAGCGGCCCAGGTGTAAAGCACCAACGAGGTAGAGCCGTTCGAGGGAGTATGGGCTGCCATGCGGCCATTGAAGGGGCCGGACGGAGGGCGTAACGTTCCGGTCATGGAGCAGGTTGTTCAGGGTTCGCATTTCCCGGGACGGTACTGGCATCGGCTGGATGACGGTCGCATCCAGTGCGATGTGTGCCCGCGTTACTGCAAGCTGCACGACGGACAGCGCGGCCTGTGTTTCGTGCGGGCGCGCGCCGGCGATCAGATGGTGCTGACCACCTATGGCCGGTCCTCGGGCTTTTGCGTGGACCCCATGGAGAAAAAGCCGCTCAACCACTTCCTGCCGGGCACTCCGGTGCTGTCGTTTGGGACGGCGGGGTGCAACCTGACCTGCAAGTTTTGCCAGAACTGGGACATTTCCAAGGCCCGCGAGTTCGACCGGCTGAATGACGAGGCCAGCCCCGATGCCATTGCCGAAATGGCGGTGCGGTTGGGATGCCGGTCGGTGGCGTTCACCTATAACGATCCGGTCATCTTTCTGGAATACGCTGTGGACGTGGCCAAGGCCTGCCACGCGCGGGGACTGAAGACGGTGGCGGTTACCGCCGGATATATGGGGCCCGAGGCGAGGCCGGAGTTTTTCGCCCATATGGATGCGGCCAACGTGGACCTGAAAGCGTTCACCGAGGATTTTTACAAGAACGTCTGCGGCGGTCATCTGGATCCCGTGCTCGACACCCTCAGATATTTGAAGAGTGAAACTGACGTATGGTTCGAAATCACCACGCTGCTCATTCCCGGCGAGAACGACTCCGACGCCGAGATCGACGCACTCAGCCGCTGGGTGGCAAAGTTCATCGGCCCAAGCGTGCCGTTACATTTCACAGCCTTCCACCCCGATTGGAAGATGTCCGGCTTGCCCCCCACGGGCTTTACGACACTGTCGCGCGCCCGGTCCATCGCCCAGGCCAATGGGCTCAGGCATGTTTATACTGGCAACCTCCGCGACGCGAACGGCGCAGCAACTTGGTGCCACACCTGCGGGGGCCTTCTCATCGGCCGCGATTGGCATGAATTGACGGCGTGGAGGCTGACGCCCGAGGGTGCGTGCCCCGATTGCGGCACCAGCCTGCCGGGCGTGTTCGAACCCCAGCCCGGCCAGTGGGGGGGCAAGCGGCAAGCAGTTCGTATGTCACGCTAGCCCGTGGGCCTTGTATTCAGCCGCGGCCATTTGTGCTAATGCTCGGCCCCTTCGTCACAGCGGGCCGGTATCGGGACACATGATCAAGCGTCTTTTCCCCTGGATCATCAAGGGCGGGATTTCCTTCGGTCTGATCGCCTGGGTCTTGTCCAAGGTGGATATGGCTGCCGCCTGGGATCAAGCCAAGGCCATCGATCCGGCCATGGCGGTGCTGGCCGTGGTGCTGCTGGTGTTCCAGATCATGCTGGGCGCCGTGCGCTGGGGGTTGGTGCTGCGGGCGCTGTCCGCCGCCTTCCACTGGGCGCAAACCATCTCGGTCTATTACGTGGGCGTGTTCTTCTCCATGGTGCTGCCGGGCGCGGTGGGCGGCGATGCCGTGCGCATGTGGTTCGCCCGCAAGAACGGCCTGTCCCTGGGCGCAGCCTTCAATTCCGTGGCGCTGGAGCGCGCCGTCACCGTGTTCGGCTTGGTCCTGCTGGTCTGCCTGACCCAGCCCATCCTGATGATGCGCCTGCCCGATTTGCCCGGCGCCTGGGTGTTCCCCATGCTGCTGGCAATCTGCGTGCTGGGCATCCTGACCCTGGCGACCCTGGATAAACTGCCGCAATCCCTGCACCGCTGGCGCCTGATGCGCGGGCTGGCCGTGCTGGCCGCCGATACCCGCAAGCTGTTCTTCCATCCCGGCTACAGCCTCGCCACCCTGGTGGTGGCCCTGCTCGGCCACATCAATCTGTCCATGGCCGTCTATGTGCTGGCCGTGGGGCTGGATTTGGACATCCAGGCACTAGATTGCCTGGTGCTGGTGCCGCCGGTGATCCTGATCATCACCCTGCCCATCTCCATCGCCGGATGGGGCGTGCGCGAAACCGCTATGGTCACCGCCTTCAGCTTCGTCGGCATTCCCGATTCCTCCACCTTGGTGCTGTCCATCCTGTTCGGCATCTGCACCATGGTGACGGCCCTGCCGGGCGGCTTGGTCTTCCTGCTGACGGGGGGGCGCAAGATAGAAGCCGAGGAACTCGCCGCCGAGGCTGCCGAGGGCAAGATCGTTTAGGCGGTTTGCCTTCGCCGCCGGGATCGCTACATTGGGAGAAATATTTCTTCCAATGAGGATGCTCCCCACATGAAGATCGCCTTCGCCAAGCCGCAAATCCCCACCGAAGGCGCCGTCATCGTCGGCGTGCTTGAGGGGAAAATCCTCACCCCCTCCGCCCAGCAGATCGACCAACAGGCCGGCGGCGCCTTGGTGCGCGCCATGAATGCCAGCAAGTTCGAGGGCAAGAAGGACCAGACCCTGACGGTGCTGGCGCCGGCGGGGCTGGAACTGAACCGGGTGGTGCTGTTGGGCCTGGGCAAGGCGGATGCCATCGACGCGGCGGCGGCGCAATCCTTCGGCGGCACGGCGCTGGCCCAGGTGTCCAGTAACGGCGACATCGCCGCCGCCATGGCGCTGGATTGGGTGGATGGCGCCAAGATCGACGCCGCCGCCTTCGCCGCCAATGTGGCCTTCGGCGCCCGGTTGAAGAGCTATCGCTTCGACAAATATTTCACCAAGGAAAAGAAGGAGGACAAGCCCTCCTTGAAGAAGCTGACCGTGCTGACGCCCGAGAACGGTGCCGCCAAATCGGCGTTCCATGCCTTGGACAAGATTGCCGACGGCGTCTTCCTGACCCGCGATCTGGTCAGCGAGCCCGCCAACATCATCCACCCGGAAAGCCTCGCCGACGAATGCAAGGCACTGGCCGACCTTGGCCTTGAGGTCGAGGTTCTGGGCGAAAAGCAGATGAAGAAGCTGGGCATGGGCGCGCTGTTGGGCGTGGGCCAGGGCTCGGTGCGTGAAAGCCAGCTGGTCATCATGCGCTGGAACGGCGCCAAGGATGCGGATGCCGCCCCGCTGGCCCTGATCGGCAAGGGCGTGTGCTTCGATACCGGCGGTATCTCCATCAAGCCGGCGGCGGGCATGGAGGACATGAAGTGGGACATGGCCGGTGCCGGTGCGGTCATCGGCGCCATGAAGGCCCTGGCCGGACGTGGAGCCAAGGCCAATGTGATCGGCGTGGTCGGTCTGGTGGAAAACATGCCCTCGGGCAACGCCCAGCGCCCCGGCGACGTGGTGACCTCCATGTCGGGCCAGACCATCGAGGTCATCAACACCGACGCCGAGGGCCGCTTGGTCCTGGCCGACGCCCTGTGGTACGTGAAGGAGCGTTTCAAGCCTTCCGCCATGATCGATCTGGCCACCCTGACCGGCGCCATCATCGTCTCGCTGGGCAATGAATATGCCGGTCTGTTCTCCAACAATGACGAGCTGTCCGACAAGATCACCGCCGCCGGTAAGGATGCGGGCGAGCCGGTGTGGCGCCTGCCCATGGGCGAGGCCTATGACCAGCAGATCAAGTCCGACATCGCCGACATGAAGAACGTGGGCGGCCCGCCCGGCGGCTCCATCACCGCCGCCCAATTCCTCAAGCGCTTCGTCGGCGACACCGCCTGGGCCCATCTGGATATCGCCGGTGTGGCGTGGTCCAAGAAGGACACCGCCATCTGCCCCAAGGGCGCCAGCGCCTTCGGCGTGCGCCTGCTGGACCGGCTGGTGGCAGAGAATTACGAGGAAAAATAACCCTCTCCCCTCGCGGGAGAGGGTGGCGCGCAGCGCCGGGAGAGGGGGCGGTTGCCGTCTCCCCCCGGCGCGGGGGCATTTGCAAGGACACCATGACCCAGATCGGCTTCTACCACCTGCTGAAACTGCCCCTCGAGGCAGCCTTGCCCAAGCTGCTGGAAAAGGCCCAAGCCGTGGGTCTCAAGGTGGTGGTCATGGCCGCGACGCCTGACCGTGTCGAGCACCTGACCTCCCACCTGTGGACTTATAACGAGGAAAGCTGGCTGCCCCACGGCTCCGCCAAGGACGGCGAGGCCGCGTTGCAGCCCATCTGGCTGACCGAAAAAGACGAAAACCCCAACGGCGCCACCGTGCTGGTCCTATGCGACGGCATGCGCCCGGCAGAGATGGCGGCGTTCTCCCGCTGCTTGGACCTCTTCGACGGCAACGACGAAGACGCCGTCAAAGCCGCCCGCGAACGCTGGAAGGCGTGGAAGGGCGAGGGGCACGAGCTGGTGTATTACCAGCAGACCGAACGGGGCGGGTGGGAAGAGAAGGCGAGGACTTAAACCATCACAGCCTTGATCTCCGCCAATTTATCCTTGGCGTAGTATGAACAGCAGCCCTTCTTCGCCACCGGCTCCAGCGCCAGTTGCTTGATGGCTTTCTTGACCTTGGTGTCGGTGACGCCCAGTTCTTTGGCGATGGCGCCGGCGGTCATAACCTCGTCCATATCCCCTCCGCTCTTCTAAAAACTGCCCGATAATATGAGTAAGCATCTCCACTGAAAAGAGCTTCGATCCTAAGGGGAGGGGGCAGGGCGACGGCCTAGGGGACGTCGATCGTAATTTTGCCGAAATGTTTCCCCGACGACATGTATTCATAGGCTTCGGGCGCCGCGTCGAAATTATATCTGCGGTCAATGATAGGTTTAATTTTGTATTTTGAAATGAATGCAGTCATGGCGCAGAAGTCTTGGCCAGAGCCGACGCAGATGCCGCTGATGTCGGCATTGATCATCTGCAATCTCATCAGGTTGGATTGCGGCCCAAAGCCGGTAAACACTCCGATTTGGGCAATGCGCCCGCCAGCCGCGAGCGATTGCAGCGAACGATCGAACGTGTCTGGCCCACCCAATTCAATGACGTGGGAAACGCCTTGGCCTTCGGTCAGGCGCATAACCTCCACGTCCCAATCGGGGGTTTTGCGATAGTTCACGGTTGCCCAGGCACCCATGGCCGCCGCTTTTTCCATTTTCTCCTCCGACGAGGAAAGAACGATGGAACGGGCGCCGAAGGCATTGGCGAATTGCAGGCAGAAAAGAGCGACGCCACCGGTTCCTTGAATAAGGACGGTGTCTTGGGCTTTGAGCCCGCCCCGGCCGACCAATGCTTGCCAGGCGGTGACTGCGGCACATGGGAGTGTGGCTGCTTCGGCGAAGTCCAATTCGTCCGGGATGCTCACCAGGGCGTGTTCATTGAAGCTGCGGAATTGGCCCAGCACGCCATCGGTCTGGCCGCCGCCCAAAGCCGATGGGCCATAAGCTTCGCGGAACGGACCCGAGACCCAATCGCGAAAGAAGATGGGGGCGACGCGATCGCCAATCCGCCAATGGGTGACCGCCTCTCCGACCTCGATCACGGTGCCCGAGCCATCGGAGAGCGGTGTCAGGCCGTCCCGAACCGGCCCAAGCTGACCGCGCAGGATCAGCAAGTCGCGGTAATTGATGCTGGCGGCCATGATGCGGACCAGCACCTCGTGCGCTCCCAATTGCGGGCGTGGGGTGGCGCGGCGTTCAAGCTGGTTGGCGTTGCCCGCGCCCCTGAGCGCATAGCCCCAATTGATGGGTTGTGAGGTGTCGGGGGCGGTGATCGGTTTAGCCAGCGTCATTGCGGTTCTCCAATTAAATATCGAGCGCTATAAAAATCGGAGTTTGAGGTTCTGTCAATCTGATATTATAGTGACCGCTATGAAACAGGTGGAATGCCGTTCGCGGGGCAGGCCCCGCATCCTGGACCGTGAGAAATGCCTCGAAACCGCCTTAGAGCTGTTCTGGCGGTATGGGTATGAGGGGACCTCTATCAGCGATCTGACCAAGGCGATGGGGGTCAATCCCCCCAGCCTTTACGCAGCCTTCGGCAGCAAACAGGAATTGTATCTTGAAACCGTGGACGCCTATGGCCGGACTCATGGCGATTTTGCCATGCGAGCCTTTGCCGAGGAGCCCACGGCAAAGGCTGCAATGGGACGTACCCTGGCGGAGGCAGCGGAGCTTTTCGTTGCCGGTCCCTCGCCTCGGGGGTGCATGCTTTCGGTTGCGGTTGTCTCATGTGGGCCGGAACATGGCGATGTTGCCGCAGCGCTGGCGCGCAAACGAAGCGCTGTTACTGCTGCCTTCAAAGCGCGCTTCGATGGCGCCATTGTAGACGAGGAATTACCTGTCAACACCGATAGCGAGGCACTGGCGGCCTTTTATAGCGCGGTAATTCAGGGGCTATCCATCCAGGCGCGGGATGGTGCGGGTTTGGAAACTCTTCGGCGTATTGCTGCCATGGCCTTGGAGGCGTGGCCTAAATGAAGGTCACAGCGCCCGCCTCAACGCATGGGCGGGGCGGTCCGTAATGTGGCGGTCGTGGCCTTGGAAAAAAGGTCAAGGTTCAGGCCGAACAGGCGCTTGGACTGCAGTGCACCCAGCATTGCGTCGTCCAAATTGATGGCCGGATCGCTGTCGAAGATTCCGACGATGATGGGCAGGCGTTGCTGGTTGTCGTCCTTGTTGCCCAGATAGCGGCCCAAATTCAACGTGTACAGCTCCACGCCCGGCAATTTGGCGCGCGACTGGTCAAGCAGGGCTGTGGCGCGCTGTCCCGCCAGGATCTCTTCCTGTTTGTTGGATACTTTGATCCCGTGAGAGGCAACGCCGATGGCTATGATCTTCTGCACACCCTCGAACGGCTTTTGCAGGTAAAGGGCCTCGAACGCCTTGGCAAGGTGGATGTCGCCCTGATGGGGGCTGATCAGGGTGTCCGTGCTGCCCAATTTCCAATAGTGCTCGTCGCCGAGAACGCGGAACTGGATGGTGGCCTTCCTGCCGTCACTATCCGCGATTACTAGCTGAGTGCATGTCTCCGCCGGACAGGCGGGATGGTTTTGTTTTACCGGCGCTTGGGCTGACGCGGCGGCACGGTGGGCCAGGAATTCCCGGATCATCGGCTTTGCCGCCACCCACAGCGACAGCAAAATGACGATGGCGGCGATGACGGCGATTGTTACCTTGAGGGCGCGGGGGATGCGGGCCAGAAGGGCGGGCAAGCCCCGGCCGATGGCCTTTAGGTCATGGGCCAGCGCGGCCCGGAATTGGCGCAGGGCGTAAGGCGAGCGCAGGTCGAGACTCTGATCCATGAGGTGGTGCTCCCAGGCAAAACGCATCAAGCGCCCTATCTGGTAGTGTATCTCACGGCATAACATCTGAAAAGTAGCATTAACTGTGTTTTGTGCATACAAAGGTGGCGCGAGGCTTTCACCCCGCGCCCTTCGTGTTCACACAGGACCGGTTTAGTCCTTCTTGAAGTCCTCATGGCACGCCTTGCAGGCCGCACCCAAAGCCTTGAACGCGTCGGCGGACTTGGCGACGTCACCGGTCTTGGTGACGTCCACCAGGGCCAGGGCGGCGCCGAAGGCTTTTTTGCCGGCGTCGTCGAACTTGGCGCGCTCGGTCCAGATGTTGGACTTGGCCTTGGTCTCGCCCTTGTCGCTGCCCTCGGGGTAGGCGGCGCCCATGTGCTTGAAGGAATCGACGATGTTTTCGGCGTCCCACACCAGATTCTCGGTGCCGCCCTTGAGGAACAGGGCCGCCTTCAGGCCGTTCATGTGGCCCGAGACCTGCTTGTAGATGCCCTGGCGGTGGACGATGACCGGGTTGGTCTCGTCGGCCTGGGCGGTGATCGCGGCGGTGGAGAAGGCGGCCACGGCGCAGGCCAGCAGAACCAGTTTCTTGGACATGGGGGTGCTCCTAAGGGATGTGGTCAATGTTGGCGCAGACCATGCACCGTTTCGCGATACTTGGAAATCTACCAATTTGTGAAAGGATTGTTTCCCTTGGGAAACGGCGCTTACTTCGCCAGGGGGACGATCACCGCGAAGGATGATCCCTTGCCCTCGGCCGAGCGCAACTCGACCGTAAGTCCCAGCAATTGTGCCGTGCGCCGCACCACGCCTAGGCCCAATCCCAAGCCTCGGCTGCCGCCTTTTTCGCCCAGGCGGGTGAAGTCGTCGAACACCATGTCCAGCTTGTCTGCGGGGATGCCGATGCCGCTATCCACAATGCAGATGGCGAGATGGTCGCCCCGGCGGCGGCAGCCCAGCACCACGCCGCCGGTGTGGGTGTAACGCACGGCATTGACCATCAGATTGCGCAGCATGCGTTCCAGCAGCACGGCGTCGCTGAGCACGCGGGCAGCGGTGGGCACCACTCTCAGCGTGAGTTTCTTGGCCGCGGCCTCGGGCTCCATCTGATCGTGTAGATTGGTCAGCAGCGGCATGATGGAGAAGTCGTTGATGTGCGGCTCGATCTTGCCGGCCTCCAGGGTGGAGACATCCAGCAGGGTGGTCAGCAGCGACTGGGTGGCGTCCACGCTCTGGCGCAGCTTGTCCACGATATTGGCGTGGGGCGTGCCGTCCAGCCGCGCCGACAGGGCTTCCACGAACATGCCGGCGGCCTGCAGGGGCTGACGCAGATCGTGGCTGGCGGCGGCCAGGAAGCGGGTCTTGCTTTCATTGGCGCGCCGCGCTTGCTCGGCCTGCTCGTGGGCTTCCTCGGTGCGTTCGCGCACGGTCTCTTCCAGCCCGCGCACCAGCTTTTCCTCGCGCGTCATGCCGGTGAAGATCAGCCGCACCAGGGCGCCCAGCAACATGGTCAGCACGGCGGCGGCCATGGCGGCGATCCGCACGGAATCCCACCACGGCCCCAGCACGTCCTCCATGGCTTCCGCCGCCACGACGACGACGCCGAATTCCGGCACCAGACGATAGGCGGTCATTCGCTCCACCTGATCCAGCGGCGAGGCGGCGATGAGCACGCCGGTGGGGCTGCCCTGCTTCAACTGGGCCATCAGCCGGCTGTTGGGGATCGAGCTGCCAGCCCAGCGGTCGGGGTCGGGCTGGCGCAGGATGACGTGGCCTTCCAGATCGATGACGCTGATGCTGGCTTTTTTACCCAGGGGCAGGGTCTGGTGGAAATTGGTGAAGGTGTCGGCGTCGAAGCCCGCGGCGGCCACGCCCAGGAAGCTGCCCTGAGGGTCCTCGATGCGGCGGCTGAGGTGGAAGGCCTGCTTGTCGCGCGACTTGGTATTCACCAGCGGTCCGATGACGATGTCGTGCCGGGTGGCAAGGTGGGCCTGGAAATAGACGCGGTCCGCCACGCTGGTGGGGATGGCCGGGTATTGCACCGTGCCCAAGCGGACGATGCCCTTGGCATCCACGATCCACAGGGTGCCGGGCTCGGGCAGGCCCTGGCTCAGCGCCAATAATTCGCGCCATGCCCAATCGTCGGCGGCAAGCCGCTCCATGGGCCACATGCGGCCCAGGGCCGCCGCCCGGCCAACGATGAAGTCGGAGGTCCGCACCAGCCGGACGATGTGTTCTTCCAGCAGCCGGGCGGCATCCGTGGTGCGGGTGCGCGCCTCGATCAGGGCGTTTTCGCGGGAATTGGCCAGGAACCCGGTGGTGGCAAGGGTGGCGAGGAGGGCCACCAACGCCACCAGCATCCGCAGCTTCTGGCGCGGATTGCCGGGTCCGTGGACAATATTGCGCCACGGCTGATGCATTCTGTCGCTCACGTAACCAACCCGGCTGGTAGTGCGAATTCCACCCTAGCGCGCTATCGGTTTTTAGCAAGCGTCATCATGCTGGCATTAGGCCTGGGCTTGCTCCAATTCCTCGTTGGCGGCCATCCAGACGGCTTCCATCTGGGCGATGGATTTGTCCACCTCGCCCAGTTCCTTTTGCAAGGTGGTGACCTTGTCCGGGGTCTCGTACAGCTTGGGGTCGGCCAAGCGGGCTTCCACCGTGGACTTGGTCACTTGCAGCCGGTCCAGCGCCTTTTCCGCGTCGAACACCTTCTTGCGCAAGGGGGCAAGCTGAGCCCGGTTGGCGGCGGCGGCTTTGCGGTCTTCCTTGTTGCGCGAGCCTTTGTCGCCCTTATCGCCCTTGCCGCTGCCGCCGCGGCGGGCTTCGCGCGCCTTGTCCAGCAGCAGCTTGCGATAATCGTTCAGATCGCCCTCGTAATTGATGACCTTGCCGTCGCCCACCAGCCACAGGCGGTCGGCCACCAATTCCACCAGATGGGGGTCGTGGCTGACCAGCACCACGGCGCCTTCATAGTTGTTCAAGGCGTTGACCAGGGCTTCGCGGGAATCGATGTCCAGATGGTTGGTGGGTTCGTCCAGGATCATCAGATGGGGGGCGTCGCGGCTCATGAGCGCGAACAGCAAGCGGGCCTTCTCGCCGCCCGACAGGTTTTCCACGTTCACGTCGGCGCGGTCCTGGCCGAAGCCGAACCGGCCCAACTGAGCGCGCACCTTGGACGGCGGCGCGTCGCGCATCAATTCGGCCATGTGGTCGAACGGGGTGCGCCCGGCGGTTAGTTCGTCGGTCTGGTGCTGGGCGAAATAGCCGATCTTCAGCTTGCCCGAGCAGTTCAGGCGGCCTTCCATCAAATCCAGCCGGCCGGACAGGATTTTGGACAGGGTGGATTTGCCGTTGCCGTTGGCGCCCAGCAGGGCGATGCGGTCGTCCATGTCCACGCGGATATTCAAATTGCGCAGAATGGCCTTGCCGTCATAACCGGCAACGCCGCCTTCCACCGAGATGATGGGCGGGGCCAATTGCTCGGGGTTGGGGAAGTCGAAGCTGACCGTGCGGTCGTCGACCACGGCGATGGGCGGCCCCATGCGCTCTAGCATCTTGACGCGGCTTTGCGCCTGGGCGGCCTTGGACGCCTTGGCCTTGAAGCGGTCGATGAATGCCTGAATTTTCTTGCGCTCGTCGGCCTGCTTGGCGTTGGCCTTGGTGGCCAGCTCCATCTTCTCGCGGCGGATACGGACGAAATCGTCGTAATTGCCGGTATAGGACACCAGCTTGGTGGCCTCGAGATGGACGATGCGGGTGCAGACGTCGTTGAGCAATTCGCGGTCGTGGCTGATGACGATCAGGGTGCCGGTATTGTTGGCCAGATAGGATTGCAGCCACAGGGTGGCTTCCAGATCCAAATGGTTGGTGGGTTCGTCCAGCAGCAGCAGATCGGGGCGCGCGAACAAAACGCCCGCTAGGGCCACGCGCATGCGCCAGCCGCCCGAGAATGACGACAGCGGGCGCAATTGCTGTTCGGCGTCAAAGCCCAGGCCGGCCAGGATGGTGGCGCCGCGCGAGGGCGCCGAATGGGCGTCGATGGCGTTCAGGCGTTCGTGGATTTCAGCGATGCGGTGGGCATCGTGGCAATCCTCGGCCTCGTCGAACAGGGCGGCGCGCTCCTGGTCGCAGCCCAGCACGTAATCGATCAGGGCGGTGGGGCCGTCGGGCGCATCCTGGGGCAGGCAGCCGATGCGCGAGCGCGGACGGATGTTGAGTTCGCCGCCGTCGAGGGCGTATTCGCCCTGGATCAGCTTGAACAGGGTGGATTTTCCGGTGCCGTTGCGACCGACCAGACCAACGCGCGCGCCGGCGGGCACGTGAGCGGTGGCGAGGTCGAAGATGGAACGGCCGCCGAAGCGGAAGACGAGGTCATTGATATGGAGCATGGCGCCGTGGGAATAGCACGCCTGCCGCCGCCGCGCCACCTCTTGAGGCAGGGATGAGCAGGGATGAAACGACTCCGTTGCCCTTCGTGTGCGTTAAATGTATAAACCGCCGGCCCCCGGACCGCCGGCCGGACCGGGGTCAATCGTGCGCGCCCGCCTTGGATCCGATGGGAAGGATGGCTGCGGCGCGCTCAACCGCCGAAAAGGATTCGATCAACATGGCTACCGAACGCACCCTCTCGATCATCAAGCCGGACGC
>JACMKT010000047.1 GCA_014380005.1 Rhodospirillales bacterium | reverse complement strand
TATGAATGCGGCTCATTATTCCCCCTTCAACGGCAGAGGCTGGCCCTTGCGGGTGCGACCGAACATGCGCGGGCGGAAGTGCTGGTCGATGATGGGCGTCAGCGAATTCAACAGCAGCACGGCGAAGGCCATGCCCTCGGGGTATCCGGCGAAGGTGCGGATGACCCAGGTCATCAGGCCGATGCCGATGCCGTAGACCAACTGGCCCTGCTTGGACACCGGCGAGGTGACGTAATCGGTGGCGATGAAGAACGCGCCCAGGAAGGTGGCGCCCGACATCAGGTGGAACCAGCCGGGAGTGAAGCGGCTGGGGTCAACGGCGTTGAACAGGGTGCCCATGACGAACAGGGTGCCCAGGACCGTGACCGGGATGTGCCACGAGATGATGCGGCGCGCCAGCAGCACCAGACCGCCCAGCAGCACCAGAATGGCCGAGGTCTCGCCCATGGAGCCGATGCGCACGCCGCTCGCCATATCCATCAGATCGGGAATGTTCTTGATGGAGTCGGTGACGGGCACGCCCCGCGACAGCTCGGTCTTGATGAAGCCCAGGGCCGAGGCGGCGCTCATGGAATCCAGCGTCCCAGAGCCGAAGGTGATGTGCAGCGCGTCCCAAAAGCTTGGCGAACCGGCGGCGAACAGGGGGTGCGGCGCCACGAACAGGGTCATCTGCACCGGGAACGACACCAGCAGGGCGATACGGGCGACCATGGCCGGGTTGAACACGTTCTGGCCCAGACCGCCGAACACATGCTTGGCCAGGGGAATGGCGAAGACGGCGCCCAGCACCGCGATCCACCACGGCGCCCACGGCGGCAGGCTCATGGCCAGCAGCCAGCCGGTCAGGGCGGCGGAACCGTCGCACAGGGTCGGTTTCAGGGGCTTGCCGGCCAAGTTCAGGCACAATGCCTCGGCACCCATGCAGGCGCCGATGGTGATGGCGAACAGGAACAGCGCGGGCCAGCCGAACAGCCAGATGTCGAAGGCGGTGGCCGGCACCAGGGCCAGCAGCACCGTGTTCATGGTCTTGCTGACACTGGTCGGGGCGTGGGTAAACGGCCCGCTCTTGTCGGTATAATTCATCATTGGGGCGTCTCCGACGGCGCTTCGGCTACAGCTGCTGCGGCGGCGGCAGCGGCTGCCGCTGCTTTCTTGGCGGCGGCGGCCTCGCGCTTGGCCTGGGCCAGCTTTTCCACACGGGCGTTATGGATTTCGACCAATTCCTTGGTCTTGTCCTGCTTGCGCTGCTCGCGGCCCTGGGCGTTGAGCGCGCCCTTGGCGTAGTTGAAGTAATGCACCAGCGGAATGTGCGACGGGCAGATGTAGGAACACGACCCGCACGACACGCAATCCATCACACCGGCGGTGGCGGCGGCTTCCAGATTGTCCTTGCGGATGTAGGACGCCATCTCCACCGGCACCAAGCCGCACGGGCAGATGGTGACGCAGGTGCCGCAGCGGATGCACGGGCCGGTCGGCTGTTCGTTGGTCTCAGCCGCAGTCAGCGCCAGGATGCCGCAGGTGCCCTTGATCACCGGAACGTCCAGGCTGGGCAAGGGCTGGCCCATCATGGGGCCGCCATTGACGATGCGCCGGGGCGGCTCGGTCAGGCCACCGCAGAAGGAGACCAGCTCGGACACCAGGGTGCCCAGGGGAACTTCCAGATTCTGCGGCTTGGCGACGGCACCGCCGCTGACGGTGACCACGCGGGCGATCAGCGGCTTGCCGTAGCGCACGGCGTCGTGCACGGCGCGCGCGGTGCCCACATTGTGGACGACCACGCCCAGATCGGCGGTGAGGTGGCGGGCCGGAGTCTCCAGGCCGGTGATGGCCTGGACCAGATGGCGCTCGGACCCCATGGGGTACTGCACCGGCACACCGACGACTTCCACTTCCGCGAAAGCCTTGGCGGCTTCGGTCATGGCGGCCAACGCGGCGGGCTTGTTGGTTTCGATGCCGACCACAACCTTGGCCGCACCCAGAGCGCGGGCCATGATGCGGGCGCCGTCCACCACTTCCGCCGCATATTCGCGCATGACGCGGTCGTCGCAGGTCAAATAGGGCTCGCACTCGGCGCCGTTCAGCAGCAGGGTCTCGATGGGCTTCTGCGTGCCCAGGCCCAGCTTCACCGCCGACGGGAAGGTGGCGCCGCCCATGCCGACGATGCCGCAGGCGGCGACGCGGGCACGGATGTCATCGGACGACGCGGTCAGCGGGTCCAGGGCGGCGGGCAGCGCGGCCCACTCATCCTTGCCATCGGGCGCCAGCACGATGGTCAGCTGCGCCAGGCCCGAGGGATGGGGCGCGGCCACTTCGGTGATAGCGGTGATGGTGCCCGAGGTGGGCGCATGGGTGGGGGCGGAAACCGCACCGGTCCCCTTGGCCAGCAACTGGCCTTTCTTCACCGCATCGCCGGCCTTGACCACCGGCTCGGCCGGGGCGCCGATATGCTGCTGCAAGGGCAGGTACAAGGCCTTGGGCATGGGAAGGGCGACGATGGCGCCTTCGCTGGTGCGGTCCTTGCGGTATTCGGGGTGGATGCCGCCACGAACGGGAAACAGCTTCATTGTTCGTGACTCCTAGTGCTGCGCGTCGGCATGGGGCTTATCCCAATGCCAGCTGCTCAGGGTCACCGGCACCTTGCACATGGTGATGGCCTCCGTCGGGCAGATTTTGAAGCATTTGGCGCAGCCGTGGCAGTTGTCGGTCAGCACGGTGTGGACGGATTTCACCGCGCCGATGATGGCGTCGGTGCTGCATTCGCCGATGCAGCGCAGGCAGCCGATGCACAGATCCTCGTTGATGACCGCGAATTCCGGCCCCTTTTCCTCGTGCTCCGAGGTGTCGGCGGAGACGCCCAGGCGCTTGGCCAGGGCCTCGATCACCGACTTGCCGCCGGGGGCGCACATGGTGACGGGAGCATGGTCGTGGGCCAAGGCGGCGGCGTATTGGCTGCAGCCCACATAGCCGCACTGGCCGCATTGCGAACCGGGCAGCAGACCGGCCAGTTCCAGCTCAAGCGGATCTTCTTCAACGGACAGGTAGCGGGCGGCGAGGCCGAGCAGGCCGCCTAAAGCGACACCCATGGCGGCGAGAGAGCCAACGGCGATCAACATGACAAAAGACCTCCTAGTTGGCGCTCATGCCGGAGAAACCCATGAAAGCCAGCGCCAGCAGGCTGGCGGTGATGAAGCCGATGGGCGGGCCGGCGAACAGGCGCGGCACGTCGGCCAGGG
>JACMKT010000046.1 GCA_014380005.1 Rhodospirillales bacterium | reverse complement strand
TCCCGTGCTTGGCATCATCGGCGGTTCCGGCGTCTATGACATCGACGGCCTGACCAACAAGGAATGGAAGCGGGTGGAAAGCCCGTTCGGCGAGGCGTCGGACGAATTGCTGTTCGGCGAGCTGGACGGCCAGAAGCTGGTCTTCCTGCCCCGCCACGGGCGCGGTCACCGCATTCCTCCGTCCGAGCTGAATTACCGCGCCAATATCGACGCCATGAAGCGCGCCGGCGTCACCGAGATCGTCTCGGTCTCGGCGGTGGGGTCGCTGAAGGAAGAGCTGCCGCCGGGCACCTTCGTCATCGTCGATCAGTTCATCGACCGCACCTTCGCCCGGGTCAAAAGCTTCTTCGAGACCGGCTTGGTCGCCCATGTCTCCATGGCCCATCCGGTGTGCGGCCGCCTGGGCGACATCATCGAGCAGGCGGCGGAAGATTCGGGCATTGTCGCCGTGCGCGGCGGCACCTATCTGGTCATGGAAGGCCCGCAGTTTTCCACCCAGGCCGAGAGCAATCTGTACCGCCAATGGGGCTGCGACGTCATCGGCATGACCAACATGCCCGAGGCCAAATTGGCCCGCGAGGCAGAGATCTGCTACGCCACCGTCGCCATGGTCACCGATTACGATTGCTGGCACCCGGACCACGACGCAGTCACCGTGGAACAGGTCATCAAGGTGCTGGTGGAAAACGCCGACCGCGCCCGCGCGCTGGTCAAGGCCATCGTGCCCCATATCGCCAAGCGCCATGGCACCTGCGCCAAGGGCTGCCACACCGCCCTGGAACACGCCATCATCACCCACCCGGAAAAGCGCGACGCTTCCCTGGTGGGCAAGCTGGACGCAGTGGCCGGGCGGGTGCTTAAGCGCTAGGCGCCATGGACAGCGCAACGCTTCCGCGCGCCACCTTCAGAAACAGCTCCAGCGCTTTCTCGCTGCACGTCACGCAGTCGCCGCAGCTTTGGATCGATGCGCAATTGAGGATGACCTGCAGACTATCCATGTGGGTAGCCGCACCGGCATCCGTTTGCCAACGGCACCCCTCGTCGAAACGATTGTGCATGGCAAGTTCCCCTAGAAAAAGATGGCGCCTTCCTTAAGGGGACGCCTTAACATGAATATCATATGCTTTTTTTGCAACTTTAGTATGAGAGCAGGAGTATAAGCCCATTAGGATAGGCACAGGCCGGCCACCCATTGAATCGGCCTATGTCCTTGGTTAAGGTGCGCGGCGCGCAACACAAGGTCACATGGCATGAAGATCAACGGCACCCCCACCCGCACCATCTGGCTGGCCAAGGACGGCTGGGCGGTGGAGATCATCGACCAGACCCGGCTGCCCCATGAATTCGTCACTGCCCGGCTGGAAAGCCTTGCCGATGCGGCCCATGCCATCAAGGCCATGCTGGTGCGCGGCGCCCCGCTGATCGGCGCCACCGCCGCCTATGGCATGGCCTTGGCGGCACGGGCCAATGGGTCCGATCTGGCCCTGGCCTTGTCTTATCAGTTGCTGCTGGGGACGCGCCCCACCGCCATCAATCTGAAATGGGCGCTGGACGAGATGATGCGGGCCTTGGCTCTGGTGCCCGAGGACCAGCGCGCGAGCGCCGCCTATCAGCGTGCCGCCGAGATCGCCGATGAGGACGTGGAGATCAATTCCGCCATCGGCGATAACGGCCACAAGCTGCTGGCCGAGATCTGGGCCGAACGCCAAGCCAAAGGAACGCCTGGGCGCCTGAACGTGCTGACCCATTGCAATGCCGGCTGGCTGGCGACGGTGGATTGGGGCACCGCCATCGCCCCCATCTACAAGGCCTTCGATGCCGGCATCCCGGTGCATGTGTGGGTGGACGAGACCCGCCCGCGCAACCAGGGCGCCAGCCTGACCGCGCGCGAGCTGAACTGGCACGGCGTGCCCCACACGGTGATCGCCGACAATAGCGGCGGCCATCTGATGCAGCACGGCATGGTGGATTGCTGCATCGTCGGCACCGACCGGGTCGCCAGCAATGGCGACGTGTGCAACAAGATCGGCACCTATTTGAAGGCCCTGGCGGCCAAGGACAATGGCGTCCCGTTCTTCGTCGCCCTGCCCAGCCCCACCATTGATTGGACCGTGGCCGACGGCGTCAAGGACATCCCCATCGAGGAACGCGACGTCAGCGAACAGACTCACATGACCGGCAAGACCGAGGACGGCGCCATCGTCACCGTCCAAGTCACCCCCGATGGCAGCGCGGCGGGCAATTGGGGCTTCGACGTCACCCCCGCCCGTCTGGTCACCGGCCTGATCACCGAACGGGGCGTTTGCCCGGCCACGCCGGAGGGGCTGAAATCCCTGTTCCCCGAACGGGGTTAAAGGTTGCTTAAGTTGGGCGAGCAAGCCGGCCCTCCTGTCCTTCCCCTCATACCAAGGCCCGGAAGCCTTGGTATGGCCGCTTATGCGGCGGAAGCCAAGGGATGCGGATGCATCCCGCCCGGCGCCTGAGGGCACCCAAAATGGGGCACCATTTTCGGTCGCTGGTATCACCTGTGCTGATTGATAGCCAGCCGATCCTCGTAATGGAGCAACGAGGGATCGGGTAATTTGGCGGTCAACAGGGCTTCAACGTTCAACCGGCCGCTGATGCCCCAACCGTCCGGCGCATCCATGCCCTTGCGCGGGATTTGCTCGTTTTTCCCCGGCACCCGGACCCTTTGATCGACAAAGCTGTTCTGCCCGTCGGGCTCGGCAAAACCGTTCCCGGCGGTCTGAACCGCCGTGCACTTCAGCAACAGCCGGAAAGCTTCCACCACCTGCCAACCGCCAAGTTTATAAGTGCTGCGGATGTCAACGCCTTTGTAGTGCAGCCAATAGGCCGCGGCGGCGGCAACCAAGGGGGTCGCATACGAGGTTCCGTCACCCTTAGCGTACTCGCCGTCGCTGCTGCCATATTGCTCCGAAGAGGGGTCGAAGGCCTTGGTGCCGTTGGCGCGGAAGATCGGCTTTGCCGCCCCCCACACATCAATGAAGCTGCTCATTCCGCCGTACGGATAATAAACGGGGTAGCGCTTTCCCGCGTCATAGGTGAAGCCGCCGACTGCGATGGCCCGGTAGAATTTTCCGGGATAGCACACGGCCCCATATTCTTGCCCACCTGCCGCGCAGACGATGACGCCTTGTTCATACGCAGCATCCACCGCCTGCCCTAAAAGGCCGCCGGCGCCACGCAGGAACAACGGCACGCCCATACTGATGGTGATGACTTTGCACCCTGCGTTCAGCGCATACAGGATGGCGCGGCCCACGCGGTCTTGCTCGTCCAACGAATCCAGAACGACATCGGCCTGGGCGCGGATGGGAATGATGGGCAAACACGGCGCAGCGCCAAGGAAGAATTCCGGATGATGACCGCACAACACGCTGGCAGTCCGGGTGCCGTGTTCAGGGGTGGGATGATCCAGCGGCGTCCCCCGCCCCGACGCCCCTTGCGGGATCGGCAATTCCCCAGGCGCCAGCAAGTTAAGCCCTTCATTCCATAAAACCCAATTACCCAAGGCCGCGCATGGGCGAATGCCGGTATCGATGTGGGCGGCCTTCAGGTCCCCCCAACCGTTTTTAATGACCTCTTCCTGACGGGATATCAGGATATTAACGGCATCGTGCGACCATTGGCGCTTATATTCTGTCAGCATTGCGACCCTCCATTGCTTTTCACGACATGATCGCCACTGGTGCGAGAAATATCCATATGCCGAAGGGCAGCCAGGAATTCCCCTTGGGTCATACGCGGCGATAACCTACAACGAGCCATACTTGTGATCGCCGACAGGATTCTGACGCCATGAAGTCCCAATGGTCCGCCCAGGACGCCCAAGCCTTCGTCGCCAAATACGCTGCCGAGGGCCACAACCAGGACTTGGCCCTGCGCGTCTATACCACCCGGCTGCTGGGCGGCGACCCCAAGCTGGTGCTGCATGGCGGCGGCAATACCTCGGTCAAGACCAGTGTGAACGACCTGCTGGGCGAGGCCGTGGACGTGCTGTGCGTCAAGGGCTCGGGCTGGGACATGGGCAATATCGAACCCGCCGGCCTGCCCGCCGTGCGCATGGCGCCGCTGGCCAAGCTGCGCACCCTGGCCGCCTTGGCCGACGAGGACATGGTCAATTACCAGCGCGGCAATCTCATGGATTCCACCAGCCCGAACCCGTCGGTGGAGACCCTGCTGCACGCCTTCCTGCCCCACAAATTCATCGACCACACCCATTCCACCGCCGTGCTGTCCCTGACCGACCAGCCCGATGGCGAGGCCATCTGCCGCGCCCTGTACGGCAAGCGCATGGGATACGTGCCCTACATCATGCCCGGCTTCGCCCTGGCCAAGAAGGCGGCGGAAGTGTTCGACCAGGACCCCACCGTGGACGGCCTGATCCTGCTGAAGCACGGCATCTTCACCTTCGGCGCCACGGCCCAGGAAGCCTATGAGCGCATGATCGAAATGGTCACCCTGGCCGAAGACCGCCTGCAGCAAAACCGCAAGCCCGCCTTCGTGCCGGTCGCCCTGCCCACCCAAATCGCCCCACTGGCCGAAGTGGCCCCCATCGTGCGCGGCCTGCTGGCTTTGGACCAGGGCGACGGCGCCTTCAAGCGCTGGGTGCTGGATTTCCGCACCAATGACGCCATCCGCACCTATGTGGACGGCGCCGAGGTGTCCCGTTACACCCAGGTGGGCGTGGTCACCCCCGACCACACCATCCGCACCAAGAACTGGCCGGTGGTGCTGCCGGCCCCCGAAGCCGGCAAACTGGCGGAATGGAGCAAGGCCGCCCGCGCTGCCGTGGATGCCTATGTGGCCCATTACCACGCCTATTTCGCACGTAACAACGTGCGCGCCAACCCGCCCAAGACCGAACTGGACCCCATGCCCCGCGTAGTGCTGGTGCCGGGCTTGGGCCTGTTCGGCATCGGCGCGTCCAAGAAGGATGCCGCCATCGCCGCCGACATCGCCGAGAACACCGTGCTCAGCGTCACCGACGCCGAAGCCATCGGCACCTATCTGCCGGTGACCGAAGCCGACATGTTCGATTGCGAATATTGGTCGCTGGAACAGGCTAAGCTGGGCAAGGGTGCCGAGAAGGCCCTGGCCCGTCAGGTGGTCGTGGTCACCGGCGGCGGTTCCGGCATCGGCGCCGCCACCGCCAAGGCTTTTGCCCAGCAAGGCTGTGAAGTGGCCGTGCTCGACCGCGACGTTGATACCGCCAAGGCCTCGGCTAAAGCCTGTGGCGGCAAGTCCATTGGTCTGGAATGCGATGTCACCGACGCCGACAGCGTGCAAGCGGCCTTCGATGAGGTTGCTGCCACCTTCGGCGGCGTGGACATCGTGGTATCAAACGCGGGCGCCGCGTGGCAGGGCACCATCGGCGAAGTGGACGAGATGATCCTCCGCACCAGCTTCGAGCTGAACTTCTACGGCCACCAAAGCGTCGCCCAGAACGCCGTGCGCATCATGCAGGCCCAAGGCACCGGCGGCGCCGTGCTGTTCAATACCTCCAAGCAGGCGGTCAATCCGGGCAAGAATTTCGGCCCCTACGGACTGCCCAAGGCGGCCACCCTGTTCCTGATGAAGCAATACGCATTGGACCACGGCAAGGACGGCATCCGCGCCAATGCCGTCAACGCCGACCGCATCCGCTCGGGCCTGCTGACCACTGAGATGATCGCCAGCCGCGCCAAGGCCCGTGGCCTGAGCGAGAAGGACTACATGGGCGGCAATTTACTGTCCCGCGAAGTCACCGCCGAAGACGTGGCCGACGCGTTTGTCTACCTCGCCAAGGCATCCAAGACCACCGCCTGCACCATCACGGTGGATGGCGGCAATGTGGAAGCCAGCCTGAGGTAGGTCTGGAAAGGGCGAGGGGACTTGTCCCAGGCGGCCCCGAATTTAGGGTGGTCATCGACAATCTTCGGCAGGGTTTGGTTGCAACGCTCGACCAGACCAAAGGACACGACGATGACCATCTCGGGCTGCTGGAAAAGAGCGCCCTCTTCCGGTCTGCCCACCCACGCATTAGGCCAACCTTCACCGATCTTACCTCCCCCTTAACCCCCCACCCGCCACCTTGGCCCCCGTCACAAGCGGAGGAATGCATGGGACGCAAGGGACGCGTGGTTTTGGGGATGGCGTTGCTGGGGTTGGGGGCGTGGTCGGTGGTGCCCGATTTGATCCACCCCACCAGCACGGACGCGGTGGTCAATGCCGAGGTAGTGACCGTGCGGGCCCCGGTGGATGGGCAATTGGCTGCCCGCTTCGGGCTGGCGGTGGGCGACCGGGTTGGACTGGGCGAGGAAGTGGCGCGGGTTCACGCCATGCGGCCCGAGACCGGACGGCGCGATGGACTGCGGCTGGAACTGGCGGGGCAGCGCAAGTTGGCCGAAGCTTTGGGCGCGGAGGAAGCCGAACTGGCGCGGTTGGACCATGATCTCGCCGGGCGCGGCAAGGCCTATCGCAACGCCGCCAACCAACGCCTTGCCCTCAGCCGCACGGAAGCCGAAGCCAAGCTGAAGACCAGCGAAGCCGCCCGCGCCGTCACCCGCGCCAAGCTTGCCATCAAGCAATCCCTGTTGGCCAAGGATCTGGTGGCGCCCGCCGCCGTGGACGCGGTCAAGGCCGAGGATCAGGCCGCCGCCTCCGAGATCGAATCCGCCCGCGCCGCCCTGGCCCGCATCAATTCCGAGGCCAAGGCGGTGGGGCGCGGCGCCTTCGTCATGGGCGGCGGCGACGATTCGTCCTATGCGGACCAGCGCCGCGACGAAATCCGGGTCAAGCGGGCCGCCCGCAAGGTGGAGATCGCCCAGGCGGAAATCCGCGCGGCTGAACTGGCGCGCCAATTGGCGGTGGAGGAAGACCTCGCCGCCCGGCTGTCCGATGCCGTGCTGGCCGCCCCCGTCTCGGGCGTGGTGTGGCAGCGCTTCGCCGCCGAGGGCGACGCGGTGCGATCAGGCGATGCGGTGGTGGGCGTGGTGGATTGCGACCGGCTGTTCCTGACCGCCGTGCTGCCCAAACGCTATTTCTCCGAGTTGAAGGCGGGTGACCGTGCCCAGGCCCGGCTGGCCGGCACCGACACTCCGGTGCAGGCGGTGGTGCAATCGGTCCGCGCCGCCGGCAGCGCCCAGGCCAACACCGCCGCCGCCGTGGCCCCATTGGCCGAGGAAGGCGCCGACGTGGTGGTCACCCTGGCGGTGCATGATGCCAAGCTGGGCAACCGCTCGGACAATCTGTGTCAGGTGGGGCAGCGCGCCACGGTCACCTTCCGCATGCCGGCGTTGAAACCGCTGGTGGATGCGGTGGCCACAGGAATTAGGGCCGGCGGCCATGCCTCCTGACCTCATGCCTCCTGAACTGGCGCCGACGCTGGTCCTGGTCGGGCTGGCGGTGCTGGTGCTGCCCAGCCTGCCGCGTGACCATGCCTTGGGCCGGGCCGTGGTCATGGGCATCAGCATCCTCGCCTTGGGCCAATATCTGGTCTGGCGCCTGACCTCCACCCTGCCGCCTTTGTCGTTGCAGCCGGGCGCGTTGTGGATGTGGGGCGTGGCGGTGATGGAGGCGCTGACCATCGCCAACGCCATGATCACCGCCCTGTTCCTGACCCGCCACAGCGACCGCCGCGCCCAAGCCGATGCGGGCGAGGCCCGTCTGGCGGCGAGGCCGACCCTGCCCCCGGTGGACGTCATCATCCCCACCTATAACGAGCCGCTGGAGGTGGTGGAACGCTCCATCTTGGGTGCGCTGGCGCTGGACTGGCCCGATGTTCGGGTATGGGTGCTGGACGATGGGCGGCGGCCGTGGCTGGCGGAATATTGCGCGGCCAAAGGCGCCCATTGGGTGACGCGCAGCGACAATGGCGACGGCAAGGCGGGCAATGTGAATGCGTGGCTGGCATCCCACGGCACCGCCGCCTACGTCATGATGCTGGACGCCGATTTCGTGCCGCAACGCCGCTTCCTGCGCCGGGTGATGGGGCTGTTCGACGACCAATCCGTGGCGCTGGTGCAGACGCCGCAAAGCTTCTTCAACCCCGACCCCATCCAGATGAACCTGCTATGCGGCACCGCCCTGGCCGACGAGCAGCGCTTTTTCTATCACGACTTCCAGCCGTCGCTGGATGCCTGGGGCGCGGCGTTCTGCTGCGGCACCTCGTTCGTGGTGCGGCGCGACCGCCTGGATGCGGTGGGCGGGGTGCCCACCTGCTCGGTCACCGAGGACATGATGACCACCTATGCCCTGGCGGCACGGGGCTGGCGCACCCTGTATCTGAACGAGCCGCTGTCGGCAGGGCTGGCGCCGGAAGGGCTGGCGGAATTCGTCAGCCAGCGGGCGCGTTGGTGCCTGGGCACGGTGCAATCCATGCGCTCGCCCCGCAGCCCGTTCAGGGCGCGGGGCATCAGCTGGGCCAGCCGGCTGTGCTTCCTCAACGCGCAATTATTCTGGCTGGCGGCGGTGCCCATGATGCTGATCGCCATGGTGGCGCCGGCGGTGTTCTGGTGGACCGGCACCCCGGCCTTCCTGGCGGCGCCGGAAACCTTCCTGGCCCATTTCGGCCCGCGCTTCGCCGCCGAGGCCATGAGCATCGCCTGGGTGTCGCGCTGGAGCGTGGTGCCGGTGCTGTCCGGCCTCGCCCCCTTAGTCATTGCGCCTGCGGCCATGGCGGCGGCGGCCAAGGCGCTGTTCAAGCCCGGCATCCACCGTTTCAAGGTCACCATGAAGGGCGGCGACCGCTGCCGGGTGGTGGTCCATGGCCGCCTGCTGGCGTGGCTGGGCGCGCTGATGGCGGCCACGGCCGGCGGCATGGTGGTGGGGCAAATTCCCGAATTGGCACATTTGGGCGGCGGTCACGGCCAAGCGGTCAATCTGGGCTGGAGCGCCTATGCCCTGGGCATCCTGTTCCTTGCCATGCTGGTCTCCGTGGAGGTGCCGCGCGTGCGCCGCGAGGAACGCCTGCCCTTCCGCGAAATGGCCCTGGTGGACGGAACCCCGGCCATGCTGATGGATTTGTCCCTGGGCGGCGCCTGCCTGCGCGCGGCGCCTGCAGCGGAGACGGTCACGGTGGATCTGACCGGCGTGGGAGTGCTGGCCGCCCAGGTGGTGCGCCGCACCGGCGACCATGTCTTCCTGCGCTTCACCGACACGGCCAGCCAGCGCGACGCCCTGATCCGCAAACTGTACACCGGACCGCAAGCCCTGCCCGGCGACACCCTGAATCCGGCCCGCGCGCTGAAGGCGGTCATGCGGCGCAGCTTTGTCTCGCGAGTCTGACTTTCGTATCCATTGAGCAAGTGTGGTTGAAACCCTTGCGCCGGAAAGCTTAGTCTCTGTGTCGGGATTGGGGAGTGACGGCAATGATGGACAAGGACGTCCTCGACGAGTTGCGGTGCCACAGCAATGGCTGCGACGACGTGCGCATTGCCGCATGCAAATCCAACTCGGGCGCGGTCAAGGAACTGGTCTATTGCCAGCTGGACAAATGCTACTACGTCACCGTGGATGGCCGCGAACGCCTGCGCAGCGACACCCCCGCCACCGCCTACAATTTCTTCAGCGGCCCGGCGCCGGAGTGAGTGGCACTCTCTTCCCCTCGCCCCTTGCGGGAGAGGGAGGGACCCATGCGGCACGCATGGGAGGGAGAGGGGGTGCCGGCAGCACAGACACCTCGTCCCGCCCCCTCTCCCTCCCAGCCTTCGGCTGGGCCCCTCCCTCTCCCGCGAGGGGCGAGGGGTAAATAGTCTATTCCGGCCAGCGCTTATGCAGCCACAGCCACTGGCCGGGGCTTTCGCGCACCCATTGTTCGATCTGGGCATTCAGCCGTGTCATCACCGTCAGCGTATCGGCATGGATATCGCCGGTATCGGGCAAATCCATGGGCGGCAGCATGGTCATGCGGAAATGGGCACCGTTCAGGCGCTCCACCTTGAACACCACCATGGGGCAGCGGAATTTCAGGGCGAAGCGGGCGGCAGCCGGGGCGGTCATGGCGTCGCGGCCGAAGAAGGGGACTTTGATGCCGTCATTCATCTTCTGGTCCACCAGCATGCCGAGATGGCCGCCCTGCCTGAGCACCGCCAGAATCTCGCGCGCCCCTTCCGAGCCCTTGCGGATTTGCCCGGCGCCCGCATTGGCCCGGCACTGGCGGTAGATGTCTTCGACCCAGGGGTTGTTGGCGGCACGGTAGACCACGGTCAGGGCCAGACCCTCGCGGGCGGCCAGGGCACCGGCCAATTCCCAATTGCCGAAATGCGAGGCGATGAACAAGCCGCATTGGCCGTCGTCTCGCAGGCCGTGGACGTGCTCCAGGCCGACGATTTCGACCCGGTTTTCCATGAGATATTTCACATGGGGGAATTCGCCGACCACGCGGCCCAGATTTTCCCACACATCCTTGACGATGGCCTCAATCTCGGCGGCGCTTTTGTCCGGGAAGGCGCGGGCCAGATTGCGCCGGGCCACGTTGGACACCTTGAGCTTTGGGCCGATAATCCGGGTCAGCCCGCCGCCCAGGCTTGAGGCCGCGTCCACCGGCAGCGCCCCCATGATCACCAGCATGGCGCGGGCGGCCAGGGCTTCAAGCCGTTGGCGGGCAGGTTTGGAGAGCAGCTTCAAAATCGGCTATCCACGCGATCGAGCAACACATCCAGCGCCTCGGGATTTTCCCATTCCAGGGTCACCGTCAACACCGACAGGGCCGGCAGGAACGCGCTGGGCACCCGCACCGCGTCCTTGGCCGTGGTCGCCAGCAGGGCACCGGCCTTTTCGGCTTCCTCCACCAATTCAGCCAAATCGGTGGGGGTATAGGGATGGTGATCGGGGAAGGAATGGGCGCTGAGCAAGTCACCGCCGCAGGCCTCTATTGTCTCGAAGAACTTGGCCGGGCGGCCGATGCCGGCGAAGGCCACCACCTTGCGGCCCAGGAACGATGCCGCCTCGGGGCCGGGCACCAAGCGGGCGCGCAGAACCGGCACCTCGCCCAATTGGGCCACCACACCGGCTTTGTCCTCGCCCATGAGAATTACCGCATCGGCGCGGGCCAGACCGGCGGCGATGGGTTCGCGGCACGGGCCGGAGGGAATGACCCGGCCATTGCCGAAGCCGTAGCCGCCATCCACCACCACCAGGGACAAATCCTTGGCGATGCTGGGATTCTGATAGCCATCATCCATGACCAAAATGTCGCAGCCCATGGCCGCCGCCGCCATGGCCCCATCGGGACGCCAGCGCGCCACCCAGGTGGGAGCATGAGCGGCCAGCAACAGAGCCTCGTCGCCCACGCGGGCGGCATCGTGGCGGATGGGATCCACGGCGCGCGGTCCGACCTCGGTGCCGCCATAGCCACGGGTCAACATATGGGGGTTGCGGCCCCGCTTGCGCAGACGCTCCACCAAAGACAGGCAGACCGGAGTTTTACCGGCGCCGCCGGCGACGATGTTGCCCACGCAGATGACCGGGATGGCGGGGCGATAGGGATTGGCCTCGGCCAGACGGCGCGCCGTGGCCCAGGCATAGATGGCAGAAACCGGACGCAGCAACCGGGCGCGCAGGCTCTCATCGTCATGCCAGAAATCAGGGGCGCGCATGGGAAGCCTCCGCCTGTTGCAGCAACGGGGCCAGCAATTCCAGCACCGCATCCAATACGCTGGCCTCGCTTGCCGCCCACGCCTGGGCAGCGTGGCGGCGGACGGTCAGCAAAGCGGGATCGGCCAGCAAAGCGCCCACCGCAACCGCCAAAGCAGCCTCGTCCGCCACCTGCTCGGCGGCGCCGGCAGCCAGCATGGCGGGTGCCATTTCGGGGAAATTGGTCATATGGGGGCCGAACAGCACGGCGGCGCCCAGGCAGGCGGGCTCGAACGGGTTCTGGCCGCCTTGCGCGCCGCCCAGGCTTTTGCCCACGAACACCACCGGGGCCAAGCGGTAGAACAGGCCCAACTCGCCCATGGTATCGGCGATGTGGATGTCGCCCGCCGCTTCCGCATTGGCGGAACGCAGCGTCACCGCCAGATCCATGGCCGCCAATTCCGTGGCGATGGCGGCGCCGCGATGGGGATGGCGCGGCACGATGACGGTCAGCAGGCCGGCAAAGCGCCGGGCCAGAGCCTTATGAACGCGGGCCATGGCGGCTTCCTCGCCGGGATGGGTACTGGCGGCCAGCCACAGCAGGCGTGACCCCACGGATTGGCGCAGGCGGGCCAGTTCTGCCTCGTCACCCGGCAGCGGTGCCATGACCATTTTAAGATTGCCGGCACAGGCCACCTTGGGCGCGCCCAAAGCGGCCAGACGCTGGGCATCGCCGGGGGTCTGGCCCAGGCACAGGGTGAAGCCCGACAGCAGGCGGCGGATGAAGCGTGGGGCGCGCTGCCAGCCGGCGAAGGATTTGGGCGAGATGCGGCCCTGGACCAGCACCAGCGGAATGGCGCGGCGGTGGATGTTGTGCAGCAGATTGGGCCAGAAATCCGATTCCGCCCACAGCACCAGATCGGGGCGCCAATGGTCGAGGAAGGCGCGCACGAAAGCGGGACGGTCCACCGGCACATATTGGTGGATGGCGCCCACGGGCAGGCGTTCCGCCATGAGCTTGGCCGAACTCACCGTACCGGTGGTCATCAGCACCGCCATGCGCCCCACCAGCTTTTCCACCAGGGGCAGCAGCGACAGCGCCTCGCCCACCGAGGCCGCGTGCAGCCACACCAGCGGACCCGCCGGGCGCGGCAGGCCGGGGCGGCCCAGGCGTTCGCCGAACCGCGCCGCATCTTCCTTGCCGCGCGCCATGCGCCGCTTGAGATAGCGCCCGATCAACGGGCCACCCAGGATGGTGAGCGCGCGGTACAGGCCGAAGATCATGCCGGGTCCACCGGCACGACACCCATGCGGCGGTCGGCCTCGACGGCCTGGGCGATCATGATGTCCTGGAGCTTAAGGCGCATGGCCTCGACGCCGTCTTCGTCCAGATCCTTAGGCACCTCCATGGGCTCGCCCCAGGTGAACACGCCGCGCGAGAACGGGAAGGTGACGGCGAAGCGGTCCCAGCTTTTCAGCAGCCGGCGCGAGGTCGAGGAATAGCAGGCCGGGATGATGGGACAGCCCGACAGCCGGGCGATGTTGACGATGCCGGGGGCCACATGCATGCGCGGCCCGCGCGGGCCGTCGGGGGTGATGCCGATGCAATTGCCGCCGCGCAGAGTTTTCAGGATGGTGCGCAACGCCTGGGCACCGCCGCGTGTGCTGGACCCCTCGATGCTGCCGATGGCAAAATGGGCCGAGGTGCGCGCGATCAGCTTGCCGTCCCGGTGCTGGCTGATCAGCATGTGGATAGGCATGCCGCCGCGCCAGATTTTCATCATCATCAGCAGGCGGCCATGCCAGAACGCCAGGATGAACGGCTTGCCCTGATCCCAATAGGCGGCGGGGATGTGGGCATTGACCATTTCCCACCGTCCGGTCAGCCAGACCAGCCGGATATATTGGGCCGCGATCCAGCACAGGATTCCACGGATACGCTCGTTCTGACCGACGCGCTTGACCAGCCCCATGAATCCCCCGGTGCTTAAGCCGGCCAGCCGGAGGGCTGAGCCTCCTCGGCGAACTGCATGGCGTAGAGGCGGGCGTACAGGCCACCAACGGCCATCAAGGCATTGTGATCGCCCGATTCCACCACCCGGCCCCGATCCATCACATGGATCAGATCGGCATTGACCACGGTGGACAGGCGGTGGGCGATGACCACGGTGGTGCGGCCGCGCATCAATTGCTCCAGCGCATGCTGAACCTGACGCTCGGATTCGGTGTCCAGCGCGCTGGTGGCCTCGTCCAGCAGCAGGATGGGAGCATTCTTCAGCATGGCCCGCGCGATGGCGAGGCGCTGACGCTGACCGCCCGACAGGTTCAGGCCGCGCTCGCCCACCACGGTGTCGTAACCAAAGGGCAGCGCCATGATGAACTCATGGGCGGCGGCCATGCGGGCGGCGGCTTCGATTTCCTCATCCGTGGCGCCGAAACGGCCATAGGCGATGTTGGCGCGGATGGAATCGTCGAACAGCATGATTTCCTGGCTGACCAGGGCGGTCTTGGCCCGCAGCGACGCCATGGAGACATCGCGCACGTCCTGGCCATCCACCAGCACACGGCCATCGGTGACGTCGTAAAAGCGCGGCAGCAGGTTCAAAATGGTGGTCTTGCCGGCGCCCGAGGGACCGACCAGCGCCACGGTCTTGCCGCCGGGCACGTCGAAATCCACACCGTCCAGGGCGGCCTTGACGCCGTCATAGGTGAAGAACACGCCTTCGAAGCGGATATTGCCCTCGCGCACCACCAGATCGGGGGCGGAATCCCGGTCATTGATGGTGGATTGGGTGTCGATGATATCGAAGCAGCGCGCGGCGGCGGCGAGGCCTTCCTGCAGATTGGTGTTCAGGCTGGCCAGCGCCTTCAAGGGCTTATAGGCCAGCATCAGCGCGGTGATGAACGAGAAGAAGGCGCCGGCACGGTCGGGATTGGCGTCGGCGTCGTTGATCACCTGGGAACCGCCATAGACGATGACCACGGTGATGGCGACGCCGCCCAGCATTTCCATGATGGGCGAGGAGGCCGAGCGCACGCGGGCCGCCTTGTAGGTCAGTTCGTGCAGGGTTTCCACCAGAGAACCGACCTTGCGCTTCTCGTAATCCTCCATGCCGTAGGCCTTGACCACACGGATGCCCTGGATGGCTTGGTTCAGATAGGTGCTCAGCAGACCGTTCTGTTCCTGGGTGTTGGCGGTGACCTTGCGCATGCGCCGGCCCAGCTTGGCGATGGGCAGGATGGCCAGCGGGAAGACGAAGAAGGTCAGCGAGGACAGCACCCAATCCTGATAGAACATCAAGCCGATCAGGAAGATCACCGACGACGCATCCTTGCCGGCGCCGGTCAGCGCGTTGGACACGGCGAAGCGCATGGAATTGACGTCGTTGGTCATGCGCGACAACAGCTTGCCCGATTGGTTGGCGTGGAAGAACGCCACGTCCAGGGACATCAGCTTGTTGAACAGCCGGTTCTGCATGTCGGCGATGACCTTCAGGCCCACGCGCGACAGGAACACCGCTTCGCCGTAATCGGCCATGGCCTTGAAGGCGAAGGTGGTGATGATGGTGATGGCGAGCGGCCACAGATACTGGGCTTGGCGGGCGACGAAGATCTTGTTGATGATGGGGTCCATCAGCCACGCATACATGGCGGTGGCCCCAGCCGAGACCGCCATGCAGGCGATCGCGAACATCACCTTGCCCAGGTAAGGCCGAACGCCTTCCTTCAGCAGGCGGCGCATCAACACGGCGGTGGAATGATCGTAGGAAATCTTGTTCTCGCTCAACGGCTTGCCCGCAAATCGCTACCAGAAGCGGCGGACCATAGCATGGGCCGGGGAAAAGCGCCAATGGCCCGCCGTATGCCCCCAGGGCTCCGAACTCAGGTTAACGTGGTTTACGGCTTGCCTCGTCCGTGATTCTCTGAATCTCCCAGATTCGGATGCCCCTGACGGACCAGGCCTTTGGAGAGAAGTCGCGCCTGCGGGCGCTGCTGGATCATTTTTCGGTGATTGATGACCCGCGCGACCCGTGGAAGGTTGCGCATCCGTTACCGGAGGTGTTGCTGCTGGTGGTGTGCACTTCGCCATCAACCTCGTGCGCGCCGTCGCCGACAAGAAAACCATCAAACTCCGGCGCAAGGCGGCTGGATGGGATGTCCGCTACCTGGAGGCCATCCTCGGCCTAGCGCCGCGTTAACCTGGATTCGGAGCCCTGCCGATGGATGCACCTTCCGCCAACCGGATCGCAGGCCGTTGCACAATACCTTCGGCAAGCGCTGACGACCGGGCGAGACAGTGCTAGGATCGCGGTTTGCCGCGCAACCGCCGGAGTTAAGGATGCCGTTCCGCCTGCTCGCCGCCCTGATGCTGTTGTGCCTGGGCTTTGCCGCGCCTGCGCGCGCCAAGGACGAGTTGGTCATCGGCATCAACCAGTTCCCGGCGACCTTCCATCCCAACATCGAATCCATGTTGGCGAAGACCTACATCCTGGACATGGCGTCGCGCCCGTTCACCGCCTATGACGCCCAGTGGAAGCTGGTCTGCATGCTGTGCGAGACGCTGCCCACCCTGGAAAACGGCCTCGCCAAGCCGGAAAAGGTCAATGGCGGGTCCCAGGGCGTGGCGCTGACCTATACCATCCGCGCCGGAGCCAAATGGGCCGACGGCACGCCGGTCAGCACCGAGGACGTGCTGTTCACCGTGGATGCCGGGCGCCACCCGCTCTCGGGCGTGTCCAACGCGGAACTTTATCGCCGCATCCTCAAGGTGGAGGTCAAGGACAAGAAGACCTTCGTCCTGCACATGGACCGGCTGACCTTCGACTACAACGCCATCAACGATCTGCGGCTGCTGCCCGCCCACCTGGAGCGTCCGCGCTTCGACCGGCCCGCCGAGTACCGCAACCGCACCGCCTATGACCAGGATACGGTCAATCCCGGCCTGTATAACGGCCCCTACCGCATCACTCAGGTGGTCCAGGGCAGCCATGTGGTGCTGGAGCCCAATACCCATTGGGACGGCCAAAAGCCCGCCTTCCGCCGCATGATCGTCAAGATCGTCGAGAACACGGCGGCGCTGGAGGCCAATCTGCTATCCGGCGGTGTGGACATGATCGCCGGCGAGCTGGGCCTGCCGCTGGATCAGGCCATCGCTTTTGAGAAGCGCAACGGCAAAGCCTATGCGGTCATCTACAAGCCCGGTCTGGTCTACGAACACATCGACGTCAACTTCGCCTCGCCCATCATGGCCGATAAAAGGGTGCGTCAGGCCCTGATGCTGGCCGTGGACCGCGAATTGGTGAACAAGCAATTGTTCGATGGCCGCCAGCCGGTGGCGCTGACCGCCATCAACCCGCTGGACGGCGTCCACACCACCGATGTCACCCGTTACAAATACGATCCGGCCAAGGCCGCCGCCTTGCTGGATGCCGCCGGCTGGAAGCAGGCGGGCGCAATGCGGCGCAACGCCCAGGGCGAATCCTTGGCGCTGGAATTGGGCACCACGGCGGGCAACCGGTCGCGCGAGTTGGTGGCTCAGGTGCTGCAATCCCAATGGCGCAAGATCGGCATCGACGTGCGCCTGAAGGTCGAGCCGCCCCGCGTGTTCTTCGCCGAATCCGTGACCAAGCGCAAATTCCCCCACATGGCGCTGTTCGCATGGTACTCGGCGCCGGAAAGCGTGCCGCGCACCACGCTGCATTCCACCCAGATTCCGGCGGAAAAGAACAATTGGTCGGGCCAGAACTACCCCGGCTATGTGAACCCGCGCATGGACGAGCTGATCGATGCCATTGAGGTGGAGCTTGACCGGCCCAAGCGCGTCGCCCTGTGGCATGAATTGCAGCAGATCTACGCCGATGATTTGCCCGCCTTGCCCCTGTTCTTCCGCGCCGACGCCTTCATCCTGCCCAAGCAATTGAAGGGCGTGGAGCCCACCGGCCACCAGGACCCCAGCACATTGTGGATCGAGCACTGGCGCTGGGACACCAGCGAGGACTCGCCCCCGGTGGCGGAAAAGGCCGAGCCCGAGAAGAAAAAGTCCGGGAAAGCCAAGGGCCGCTCGTGACCCATCACATTGCCTCGCGCATTCTGCAATCCCTTGCCGTCCTGCTGGTCATGTCATTCGTGGTCTATGGCCTGATGGGGCTGATGCCGGGCGACCCCATTGATCTGATGATCGCCTCCGATCCCCATCTGACCGGCGCCGATGCCATCCGACTGAAAGCCCTGTACGGCTTGGACAAGCCCTGGACCGAACGCTACGGGCGCTGGCTGCTGCAAGTGATGCAGGGCGAACTGGGCTATTCCCGCCTATACGCCCGCCCGGTGCTGGATGCCATGCTGCCGGCCCTTGCCAACACTGTCCTGCTGATGGTGGGCGCCCTGGCCCTGGCCCTGGTGGTCGCCATTCCATTGGGCATCGCCGCCGCCCTGCGCCCCGGTTCCGCCTTCGACCACGCCATTAATCTGGTCGCCTTCGCCTCGGTATCGCTGCCCACCTTCTGGCTGGGACTGATGCTGATCGTCGTTTTCGCCGTGCAACTGGGTTGGCTGCCGGCCTCGGGCATGGAGGACGTCAGCGGCGGCGGCGGGCTGGCCGATCGCTTGCGCCACATGATCCTGCCGGTATTGACCCTGGGTCTGGCCGGCATGGGCCAATATATCCGCCACATGCGCGCCGCCATGCTGGGCGAGGCCCATCACGATTACGTGCGCACCGCGCGGGCCAAGGGCTGCGGCCCGGCTCGGGTGGTGCTGGTCCACCAATTGCGCAATGCCCTGATCCCGGTCACCACCATCCTGGCGCTGGAAGTGGGCGGCCTGTTCTCCGGCGCGCTGATCACCGAAACCGTGTTCGCGTGGCCCGGCATGGGCCGGCTGATCTATGAAGCGGTCATGGGCAACGACTTCAATCTGGCCCTGGTCGGCCTGCTGCTGGCCACCGCCATGACCCTGCTGGGCTCCATCCTGGCCGATCTGGCCTATGCGGCGCTGGACCGCCGGGTGAGCTATAAATGAACGCTCAAAGCCCGTTCGCCCGCGCCCTGCGCCGCCTGAAGAACGACCGCGCCGCTTTGTTCGGCATCGTCGTATTGCTGCTGCTGACCCTTGGCGCCGCGCTGGCCCCGTTCCTGGCCCCCGACCCCGAGGTCCTGGACCTGTCCGCCATCTATGCCGCGCCCTCCATGGATCATTGGCTGGGCGCCGACGAACTGGGCCGCGACGTGCTGGCGCGGTTGCTGAACGGCGCGCGGGTCTCCCTGGCCGTGGCCGCCGCCACCGCTTTGCTGGCGGCGCTGATCGGCACGCTTCTGGGCCTGCTGGCGGGTTATTACGGCGGGCGGCTGGATGCGGCGTTGATGCGGATCACCGATGGAGTGATGTCCCTGCCCCTGCTGCCGCTACTGATCGTGCTGGCCGCCATGGACCCGTCCAAGCTGGGCATCGCCCCCGAGACCTTGGGGTCGGAAGCCTTCGCCATCGGCCGCATCGTGCTGATCATCGGCGCTGTCGGCTGGACCACCGTGGCCCGGCTGGTGCGCGCCCAGACCCTGTCCATCAAGGCCCGCGATTACGTGCGCGCCGCCACCGCCATCGGCGCCGGGCCGGGGCGGATCATGCGCCGCCACATCCTGCCCAACGTGGCCTCGCCCATCGTGGTCGCCACCACCCTGTCCATCGGCAACATCATCCTGATCGAAAGCGCACTAAGCTTCCTGGGCCTGGGCATCCGCCCGCCGCTGGCGTCATGGGGCAATATGCTGACCGGCGCCATGAACGTGGTATGGAGCGCCCCCGAACAGGCCCTGTGGCCCGGCCTCGCCATCTTCCTGACCGTGCTGGCGTTCAATCTGGTGGGGGATGGCTTGCAGCGGGCGCTGGACCCGCGCGGTGAGGAAGGCTAACCCAGGGAACCAAGCCCTTCGCGCGCTGTTGTCCCTCCACAAGCGCAACGGAGGGCTAAGTCATGTCCATTCTCGCATGGTTAATTCTTGGCCTGATCGCAGGCTTCATCGCCAGCAAGATCGTCAACAAGACCGGCGAAGGTCTGGTGCTGGATATCGTGCTGGGCGTCGTGGGCGCATTGATCGGCGGCGCCCTGTTCAATGCTTTGGGCGGAGTCGGCGTCACCGGCTTTAACCTATGGAGCCTGTTCGTCGCCGTCATCGGCGCGGTGATCGTGCTGGTAGCCTATCACGCCATCTCCCGCAGGCGGCTTTAGCGCATCACGTCTTTGATCAGATCGACGATTACCCCGGTGGCGATCTCCACCAACAGGACATCGCTGCCCACCGTCCGGTAGCCATAGCCCGGGCGGGGCGGCATGCGGTTGCTGAGGTCATTGGGGAAACGTTTGGCGATGCCGGGAGGCAGTGGCTTGCCGCGCGCCAGCTTCTTCTGGATGCCCGGCGGCAGGTTGCTGGACGTGGTCACGGGATGACCTTGATAATATTCCCGGATCAACGCCCGCTCGGCTGCCGAGATGATGATGCTGCCCAGATCGGTTTCCGAGGACGCTTCGCGGTCGCGGTCGCGGTTGCCATGCTTGCCGCCGGGATCGGCGGCGGCGGGTAAGGCCAACACGGCAAGGGCAAGGGCGGTAGCGGCAATTTTGAACATGGCGGGGGCCTCCTTCGGCCCGTCAGTATAGCGCCGAAAGCCCCCCAAAGCACATCATCGCCTGCGGTAACAAACTTAAGGCAGGGAACCGGCCACAGCCTGCGACGTTATGCGGGGTATGGTCACCTTAACCCGTTCCCTGCTGTCGGCGATGGCCCTGGCTGCGTTGGTGTGCCGGTCTGTGCCTGTGGTGGCACCAATGATGGTGATCGCCGGCGAGGCGCAGGCCCGCACCTCGTCCAGCCAGGGCTATTCACGGCCATCGGTGCGCACGCCATCTGTACGCACGCCATCGACCCGCGCTCCATCCGGCAGCGATATGACCCTGTCGCGGCGCGGCTCTGCCGAGGCCTTGCAGCGTTACCGTGAACCCCGGCGGCCCAGCGTCAGCGACATGCCCACCACCAGCCGGCGCGGCTGGACGCCGCCGCCTTACGCCACGCAAACGCCCGGCCTGGGAATGGGCCAAGCGCTGATGATGTGGTTCCTGCTGGACACCCTGACCCGGCCCGGCCACGGGGAGTTCTTCCGCGACCACCAGGACGACCCGACCTATGGCGACTGGCGGCGGGAAGCCGAAAAGCGGGCCGAGAGCGACCCGGAATTGCGGGCCAAGCTGAACGCGCTGGATACGGACCTGGCCCAACGCCAGCCCAAGACCATGCCGGAAACCGGCATCGGCTTCCCCCTGATCCCCGTGGCCTTGCTGGCGATCACTCTGCTGGTGCTGTGGCGGGCGCGGCGTAAGCTGCGCATCAGTCCCAGCGCCCCGGCCTCGCCCTTCCGCGTGGGCATGACACTGACCCTGGACCCGACGCCGTTCGTGCTGGCCCAAACCGCCACCAAGGTGCGCGCGCCAATTGGGACATTGGTCAGCGCCACCGCCATCAGCCGGTTGGACCCGTTCGACCGCATCTATCTGACCGAAGGCTTCTTCCAACTGCACCGCCAGGGCGGCAGCGTGGATGAATGCCGCTGGTTCAGCCCGCTCGACCAATTCACCCCCGCCGATGAACAAGAATGGGCGTTCTGGCTGGACCCCACCGAGGGAATGCTCGGCTGGTCCAGTTTCCAGACCAAGGACGGCAAGATCTATGACCGCCTGTGGCAGCCGGGCAGCCAGCGCATCGCCCCGCGCGCCTTCACTGAACAGGTCAGCGATGTGAGCGGCACCACCAGCCGTCAGGTCTCGGCCATGCTGTACGCCGCCCCCACCGGCCTGCCCCCGCCCGCCCCCGACACCGAATATGTGTGGGTGGCAATGGTGGAGGCCACCGGCCAAGCCTGGGTGGAAATCCATGCCGGGCTGGACGTCAACCCGGCCTCCCTCTCCCTTCCCCTATGAGGTGACCCATGCAATGGCGCTTGATCCTGGACAGCCTGGGCGCCGGCCTGCCGGTGCTGGTGCTGCATCTGGCGGCCACCCTGTTGCTGCTGGGGGTGGGCATCGCCGGCTATATGGCCATCACCCCCTTCAACGAACGCCGCCTGATCGCCGCTGGCAATCCGGCTGCCGGCATGGTGCTGGGCGGCACGGTGGTGGCCTTGGCATTGCCCCTGGCCGCCACCCTGGCCACCAGCAATGCCGCTTTGGACATCCTGATCTGGGGCGCCGTGGCGGTGTTATTCCAATTACTGGCCTTCGCCGTCGCCGCCCTGCTGGTACGCGGCCTGCGGGCCCAGATCGAGGCGGGCAACATGGCCGCCGCCATGACCCAAATGGGCATCCAGATCGCCTTCGCCCTGATCAACGCAGCGGCCATGGCCGGCTGAACCTGTACCGGCTGAATCTGTACCGGCTGAACCTGTAACGGAGTGAGGACCCCATGATACCGTTCATCCGAAACCTGCTGGGCGTGAAGACCGATCAGGCGGTACAGGGCGCCGTGGAAGCCCTGGTGCGCTGGGACCCCGCCTCGGCCACCGAGGCCGAATTGCGCGGCATGGAACAGCATCTGGACGATTTGGGCATGCAGGTCGCCCAGGCTCGGGTCACCCTGAAGCGCGAGAAAGACGAATCCGACACCATCAACCGCCTGTCGCAGCAGCGCATGGCCGCCGCCGAGCAATTGCAGCGCCAGATCGACATCGAATCCGACGCCCACCGCCGGGCCGAGCTAGAGCGCAGCCTGACCACCCTGGTGGGCCTGCTGGAACAGATGGCCCCCGATATGGAACGCGAGGCCCAGGACGCCATCGACGCCCACGACTTCCTGCAAAGCCTGGAAGCCACCTATGCGGAAGCCGGCGACAAGCTGAAGACGGCGAAAAGCCAGCTGGACCGCGCCCAGCGCGACATGTCGCGGGCCGGACAGCAGCGCGAGGTGGCCGAGCGCAAGGCCGAAGCGGCCCGTCAGGCGGCGGGCCTGTCCCACGCCACCAACAGCCTGGGCGTGGCCCTGAAGGCCATGCAGGACGCCGCCGCCAAGGATTTGGCCTCAGCCGAAGCGGCCCGCGCCAAGGCCACCCTGCTGCGTCCCACCCGTCCCGAAGAAGACGATCCCCACATCAAGGCAGCATTGGATCAGGCCCGTGGCGCCACCCCGGCGCCCACCACCCTGAGCGAACGCCTGCAAGTGATCCGCTCGCGCCAAAGCACCACAGCCTGACAGATATGAGGAACCGCCATGACCAATTTGATCGGTCTGTACGACGACCCCGGCAAAGCCCAGCAGGTCATCACCGAACTATTGCGGGCCGGACTTCAGCAGAACGATTTGGAAGTGATGGCCGAAGACCAGACGGAATTGGAAAGTCATATCAGCGAAATGGGAATCCGCCGAGAAGACGCCCATTTGTATGCCGAAGCCGTCCGCCACGGCAAGGCGGTGGTGCGGGCCCAGACAACCGACGACAGGGCCGAGCAGATATTGGACTTGCTGAACCGCAACGGCGCCCTGGATTTGGACGAGGTCGCCCACGAATTCGAGCAGCGCAAACCCGAAAGCTGAACACCGAGGGGCCGGCGCGACCGGCCCCACCGGTTCAGTTCAACTTTTCCGCCAAAATCATGAACTGGCCGTGCTGAATGACCACCGCTTCCAGGGTGCCTTCATCGGTCTGAATTTCTTGCACCACGGCAGCAGACGCCTCCAGCCGGGCCTTCGCGGCTTTCAACGAACTGACATAGAGGTACGGAACCGTGGTCCCCACCAGCGGCGCCACCGTTTCGCGCCGGAAGCTTTCTTCCAGCAAAGCCACACTGACCAGCATCAGATGGGAGGAGCCCGCCCGCAGGCCGACGCAATCGGGATGGCCGGTGTCCAAGGACTCGAACCCCAGCGCCAGATACTGCCGCAGCACGGGGCGGATGTCGGGCAACACCATCATGGGCGTCACCTTGAGAACCAAATCGTCCACGCCGCACGCTCCCCTCTTTGTCCGCCGCACTATTTTACCTCGTCCCCCCGGACAAGCGAAGCGCAGATCCGGGGGCCATGGCAGTGCACCAAACATGGATCCCGAATTTGCCCCGAGAAAACTACAGCATGCCCAGCAGCGGCTCGTCGCCCGATTGCTGATGCCATTGGTCGAACCAGGTGACCTCGTTCATGGGCATGCGGGGCAACCAGCCGGCGGCTTCCAGTTCGGGCTTGTCGTACAGATGGGTGACCCGGCCCAGGCACAGATAGGCGATGGGGTGGATATCGTCGGGAATGCCCAGAGCCTCGCGCAGTTCATTGCGGTGGGCGATGCTGACCCAGCCCACGCCGACATTTTCCGCCCGTGCCGCCAGCCACAGGTTCTGGACGGCACACACGGCGCTGAACAGATCCATCTCGGGCAGATGGGTGCGGCCAATGACCACCGGGCCGGTGCGCGAGCGGTCGCAGGTGATGCAGATGCCCACCGGCGCTTCCATGATGCCTTCCAGCTTCAGGGTGCGGTAGGTGTCGCGCTTGTCGCCCTCGAACATCATGGCGGCCTCGGCATGGGCCTTTTCGAACGCGGCGTGGACCTTGCCCTTCACCGCCTGATCACGGACCACGATGAAGTCCCACGGCTGCATGAAGCCGACGCTGGGGGCGGCGTGGGCGGCACGCAGGATGCGGGCCAGCACCTCGTCGGCGATGGGCTCGGGGGTGAACTGGCCGCGAGTGTCGCGGCGGGTATGGATACAGCGGTAAACCGCATCGCGTTCGTCTTCGTTGAAGACGGGATCGGTCTGAATGGCGGGAGCCGGCATGAGTTTCCCCTGACATGCGCAAAGCAAGCGACCGCCCGTCCACGGCGGTGCCCTATGGTTTCCAGGCCGGTCTTCTGACTGAGGCTCACCCCGCCCGGACGCCTTCCCGACTTAACGTCAGTGGCATCAATCCAAACGGTCCCCTTCACAGCGTTGGGCACGTGGCGGACTCACACCGCCTTCCCGATTCTCCCGCAAGCGGGCACCTGAAACGAAGAGTTTTCTGCCATGAAACGGCGGCAGTGGCGAGTGTTTATCCCACCTACCTTCTGCTGCATCCTTACCTGCGTATCCGGAAACAATGCCTCTTCGCGTAAAGCCCACCTATCGCATAGTCAGACAATGATGTGATCAGGGCTGTTCAGTTCTCCTCATGCAACCCTGTACCCCATGGCGTGGAGCGGGTTTAGGGCATTGATGTAGAGTTCCCGGCTGATGTTGATGGCGAAGGTGCGGAATCGGGCGAAGTGGACGGGTTTGGTTCGGATGCGGCTGTGATCTTCGCGGAAGGTGACATCGCGGACGTGGTGATTTCGATTTTCGATGCCCCAATGGCCTCGGATGGTGTCGGCGGCTTCCGCCGCTGAAAGGCGAGTTTGGGCCGCATAGAGTGAGATTTCCCCGGTCTTGTGCCAGAGCCCCGACTTGGTGTCCTTGTGCCAAGTCAGCCTGGAGACACGAATGACGGCGACGATC
>JACMKT010000009.1 GCA_014380005.1 Rhodospirillales bacterium | reverse complement strand
TTCCGGCGGCTTCGGCTGATGTGGTGGCTGCGTCGGCGGTGGCGGCGGCGTCTTCACCTGCTCGGGCTTGTTCGGCTCGGTCTTGGGCTCCTCGGCGTTGGGCGGCTCGGGTTTAGCCGGCTCGGGCTGCGGCGCTTCTGCCTGCTTGGGCGGCGGGTTGGTCTTCAGGCCAATGGGGACCAGATCCACCACCAGGGCGGTATCGACCACCTCTGGCGGCTTCCAGAAATTGGGCAGGCCAAAGATCGCGATCGCCGCGACGGCCACGTGCAAAACGCCCGAGTAGATGTAGCTATTGCGCTTCACCGCCATGGGATCGCCCTCAGCGCGCCCCCTTCTTGGCCGGCTTGGCCGGACCTGTTTCACCCGACTTGACCTCGGTCACCAGGGCGACCTTGGAGAAGCCGGCGGAACCCAGCGTCCCCATCACTTCCATGACGCGGCCATAATCGATGGTCTTGTCGCCACGGATGAAGATGCGGGTCTCGGGCTTCTGCGCGGTGATGGCCTGGAGCTTGGGCACCAGTTCCTCCATGGAGACCTTGGTCTCCTGGATCCACACTTCGCCATGGGCATCCACCGTCACCGACAGGGGCTGGTCGTCGCCCTTGATGGGCGCCGCTTCGGTCTTGGGCAAATCCACCTGGACGCCGGCGGTCATCAGCGGCGCGGTGACCATGAAGATCACCAGCAGCACCAGCATGACGTCCACCATGGGGGTGACGTTGATGTCGGAGACCGGACGATGGCGCCCGCGCCCGCCCTTTTTCTGACCGACGGCGGCTCCCATCAGACCTTCTCCTCCAACTGGCGCGACAGGATGGCGCCGAACTCGCTTGAGAAGTTCTCCAGCCGCTTGGCATAGCGGTCCATATCGTTGGAGATCTTGTTATAGGCGATCACGGCCGGAATGGCGGCCACCAGGCCCAGGGCGGTGGCGAACAGCGCCTCCGAAATACCCGGCGCCACCACGGCCAGCGAGGTGTTCTTGGTCGAGGCGATGGACTGGAACGAGTTCATGATGCCCCACACCGTGCCGAACAGGCCGATGAACGGCGCCGTGGAGCCCACCGAGGCGAGCACGCCCAGGCTGCGCTCCAGAATGTCCATCTCGCGGCCCAGGGTCACGTGCATGACGCGGTCGATGCGCTGGGGCAGGCTGACGCGGGTGGTCTCGCGGTCGTTCAGGCCCTTGGCGGCGGAGCGGCGCCATTCGCGCATGGCGGCAACGAAGATGGACGACATGGGGTCCAGCGGACGCGAACCGATGCGGTCGTAAAGTTCTTCCAGCGAACCGCCGGACCAGAACGATTCCTCGAACTGCTCGGCGCGCTGCCACAGGGCACGCAACCGCATCAGCTTGTCGAAGATGATTGCCCAGCACCAGAACGACGCGCCGATCAAGGCGATCATCACGAACTTGACGATGATGTCGGCCCGCAGGAACAGGGCCCACATGGACAAGTCGTGCTCGGCCACCGAGCCGGCCAGTTGAACCGTCTGAACAGGATCCATGACACTAACGCCTTTCGCTAACCAAAGCCTGCAATGTGTTTTTCAAATCCGCCGGAATGCGTGCCGGCTTGCCGTCGCGGCTGATAAAAGCCAATCGCACATGGAGACGCACCAAAATCGCGTCATCGTCAAGCCGTCGAATGACCTGCCCCACTTCCATCGAGGCCCCCCCGACCGAAATCGGGGTGGATTCCACCTCCAACAGATCGTCCAGCCGGGCCGATTTCAGGAAGTCCACATCCATATGGCGGACGGCGAAGAAGAAGCCGTCATCGGCCAATTCCGACTGCTTCAGCCCCAGCGTGCGCACCATTTCGGTGCGGCCGCGCTCGGCGAAATTCAGGTAATTGGAATGGTAGACGATGCCGCCGGCATCGGTGTCTTCCCAATAGACGCGGATTTGGTGGCGGTGAGTCATTGCCCCCTCCCCCGCATCACCACACCACCGTCATGGCCGGGCTTGACCCGGCCATCCACGTGGGAGTGCCCGAGGAAACGCCGAAGTGGCGGAACGGCGTGGATGCCCGGAACAAGTCCGGCCATGACGGCTAGAGAGAGACACCCGGCCATCATTCCTCATCCTCCGGCTGCGACAGCAGATCCAACTGGATCAGCAACTCGCGCGGCGGATTAAGGCCGATATGCTTGAAGCCGTTGGCCGACAGCATGCGGCCACGCGGGGTGCGCTGGATCAGGCCCTGTTGCAGCAGATAGGGCTCGATGACCTCTTCCAAGGTATCGCGCTGTTCCGACAAGGCGGCAGCCAGGGTATCCACGCCCACCGGCCCACCACCGTAATTTTCGGCGATGCAGGACAGGTAGCGGCGATCCATGGCGTCCAGGCCCATCTGGTCCACTTCCAGCCGAGTCAGGGCGGCGTCGGCCACGTCTTTGTCCACCGGACTCTTGCCGGCCACGGCGGCGAAGTCGCGCACGCGGCGCAGCAGGCGCCCGGCCACGCGGGGGGTGCCGCGCGAACGCTTGGCCACCTCGGCGGCGCCGTCTTTGGTGACGTCGAAACCCAGCACGCGGGCGCCACGGCGCACGATCAGCTCAAGCTCGTCCGGGGTGTAGAAATTCATGCGGCAGGGGATGCCGAAACGCTCGCGCAGCGGCGTGGTCAGCAGGCCAGAGCGCGTGGTGGCACCCACCAGCGTAAACGGCGGCAAATCGATCCGCACCGACCGGGCCGCCGGACCCTCTCCGATGATCAGATCCAATTGGAAGTCCTCCATAGCCGGATAGAGCACTTCTTCTATGGCGGGATTAAGGCGGTGGATTTCGTCGATGAACAGCACGTCGCGCGGTTCAAGATTGGTCAGCAACGCCGCCAAATCGCCCGCCTTGGCGATGACCGGGCCGGAAGTGGCGCGGAAGCCCACGCCCAATTCCTTGGACACGATCTGCGCCAGGGTGGTCTTGCCCAGGCCGGGCGGGCCGTAGAACAGGGTGTGGTCCAGCGCCTCGCCCCGGCCCCGCGCCGCCGTGATGAAAATCTTGAGGTTCTCGCAGACCTGCCGCTGGCCGGTGAAATCGTCCAGGGTTTGGGGACGCAGATGAGTCTCCACATCGCCCGAGGCTTGTTCCGGCGAGACCACCCGTGTCATCGCGCCAGTTCCTTGCCCAGACGCTTAAGCGCATGGCTGATCAGGGCCGACGACGTCGCGCCCTCGCCCAATTCACCGGCGACGATGCCCACCGCCTCGAACGCCTCCAGCCGGCGATAGCCCAGATTGACCAGGGCCGAGATGGCGTCTTCCATGGCGCCGCCCCCATGGGCCGGCATGGGCGCAGCATTGGCAACCGCGTTGGCCGCGACGGCGGCGCCGAAACCGCCCAAGGCGATTTTGCCCGCCTTGTCCTTCAACTCGGTGACGATGCGCACGGCCAGCTTAGGGCCGACACCATTGGCCCGGGTCAGCGCGGTCTTGTCCTGGGCCGCAATGGTTTGCAGCAATTGATCGGGACTGACCACCGACAGGATGGACAGGCCGACCTTGGCGCCCACGCCCTGGACCGTGGTCAGCAGGTTGAACCATTCCCGCTCCGCCGCTTCCACGAAGCCGTACAGATGGATGTGGTCCTCGCGCACATGGGTCTCGATATGCAGCGTGGCGGCGATGCCGACCTCAAGCCGTGCCAGGGTCTTGCCCGAGCAGAATACCAGATAGCCGACGCCGCCCACATCCACGACGGCGAAGTCGTCACCGACGGAATCGATCAAGCCCTTGAGCTTGGCGATCATTTCGCCACCGCCCGCGCCAGCCGGCGCGCGGTGGCAAGGTGGTGGGAATGGCAGATGGCCACGGCCAGGGCGTCGGCGGAATCGGGGCTTTTAACCAAACAGCCCGGCAGCAACGTCCGTACCATCATGCCCACTTGATCCTTCTGCGCGCGGCCGGTTCCGACCACCGCCTGCTTGACCGAGGCGGGCGAGTATTCCCCCACCGTAATGCCCATGAGCGCCGGAGCCAGCAGCACCACGCCCCTGGCCTGACCCAGCTTCAAGGTGCTTTCCGGGTTCTTGTTGACGAAGGTTTCCTCAACCGCCGCCTCTTCCGGGCTCCACTGGGTGATGACGGCGCGTACGCCCTCATGCAACTGGACCAGCCGCTCGGCAAGGCTCAGCTTGGCATCGGACGTGACCACGCCATCGGCCACGTGGCGCAGGTGGGAACCATCCACGTCGATGATCCCCCAGCCGGTGATGCGTAAGCCGGGATCGAGACCAAGTACTCTCACGTCCTCTCCCCCCTGCTGCTGCGCCACCACGGCCACCGTCATGCGCGGGCTTGACCCGCGTATCCACGTGGCATCGTCCGGCACCGTCTTCGCCCCAAGCGCGTGGATGGTCGGGTCAAGCCCGGCCATGACGACAGTGGGGAGTAATACCCTACTGCCTCAGCCCAGCTTTTCCATGATGTCGTCGGGAATCTCGAAATTGGCGATGACGCGCTGGACGTCGTCATTGTCTTCGAGGGTATCCAACAACTTCAGCAGGGTCTTGGCGGTATCCAGATCGGCCACCGGCACGGTGGTCTGCGGGCGCCAATCCAGGCGGGCGTGCACGGGCGTGCCGAAGGTGGCTTCCAGGGCGTCGCGCACGGCAGCCAGATCGTCGGGGGCGCAGGTGATCTCGTGGGCGTCTTCCGAGGATTCCACATTGTCGGCGCCAGCCTCAAGGGCGGCTTCGAACATGGCCTCAGCCGAGGCGGCACCGGCCGGATAGGCGATAGCGCCGACGCGGTCGAACATGAACGACACGGAATTGGACTCACCCAAGGCGCCGCCGTTCTTGGCGAAGGCTGTGCGCACTTCCGGGGCGGTGCGGTTGCGGTTGTCGGTCAGGCCCTCGACGATGATGGCGACGGAACCGGGGCCGTAACCCTCGTACCGCACTTCCTCGTAATTGGTGCCATCTTCGCCGCCGGCGCCGCGCTTGATGGCGCGTTCCATGGTGTCTTTGGTCATGTTGGCGGCGCGGGCGGCCTGGATGGCGGCACGCAGGCGCGGATTGGACGCCGGGTCGGGCTGGCCCGACTTGGCCGAGACCGTCAACTCGCGGATCAGCTTGGTGAAGACCTTGGCGCGCTTGGCGTCTTGGGCACCCTTGCGGTGCATGATGTTCTTGAATTGGGAATGGCCGGCCATGGAATATGCGAACCCTGATGCGTTGGATACGGTTGGGCTGCCTATACCATATCTTGTGCGCGCAGGGCTATGGCCGACCGCACTAATTCGGCCACACCTCGGCCAGACGCGGCCCCACCCGCAGGGCGCCCACTTTGACCGCCAAGCCGGTGCGGTCGTCGGTTTCCACCAGCACGCCGCAAACAGTGCCCGGACCATCCGCCGGGGACAGGCGATCGCCGGGGATTTTGCGGACGAATTTGTGGATGGCCGCTTCCTTCTTCATGCCGATGACGGAATCGTAGTCGCCGCACATGCCGGCATCGGTCTGGTAAGCGGTGCCGCGCGGCAGAATTTGCGCGTCAGCGGTGGGAATGTGGGAATGGCTGCCAACCACTAGACTGACACGGCCATCGCACACATGGCCCAAGGCCATCTTCTCGCTGCTCGCCTCGGCATGCACATCCACGATGATGGCGTCGGCGCCGCTGCCCAACCGGACACGGTTCAGTTCGCGTTCCATGGCGGCGAAGGGGTCGTCCAGCGGGTCCATGAACAGACGGCCCATGACCTGAACCACCATCACCTTCTTGCCGCGCGGACCGGGATAGACGCCGACGCCCTTGCCCGGCGTGCCCGGCGGATAGTTCAACGGGCGCAGCAGCCGCGCGTCGCCGTCGATATAGGGCATGATCTCGCGCTGGTCCCAGGAATGATTGCCCAGGGTCACCACATCCACGCCGGCGGCGTAGAAATCCTCGCAGATCTTCGGAGTGATGCCGAAACCATGAGCGGCGTTCTCGCCATTGACCACGACGAAATCGGTTTCCAGGCGTCGGCGGATTTCCGGCAGCTTCTCGATGACCGCATCGCGTCCGGCGCGCCCCAGCACGTCGCCCAGGTAAAGAAGTCTCATTCTGTCTCCGGCGTGATCAGACCCGCTTCGGTCACGATGGCGTCCAGGCGCTGGTCATGGCCGTCACGGGGAATAACTGCAACTTCCTGGGCGGCAAAACCCAAACCTATAGTCCTAACCTGGGCGCGCTGGCGCAAGCTTTCCAGCGTCCGGTCATAATAGCCGCCGCCATAGCCAAGGCGAAAGCACTGGCGGTCGAAGGCCAACAACGGCACCAGCATCAATTGGGGAATCAGCGGCGCGGCTGTCAACGCCGGGTGAACAGTGCCGTGCAGGCCGGGTTCCAGCGTGTCGCCGAAGGCGTAAGCGCGAAAGTCCAAAGGCTGGCCCCGTGCCGCCACCACCGGCAGCGCCAAGCGGCAGCCCGCCTGTTCCAACCGGCGCATGAGCGGGCGCGGGTCGATCTCGTCCCCCATGGGCCAATAGGCGGCGACGATGGTGCCGGGGGCAACATCCAGGGCCAGGGCTTCCGCCGCCGCAGGGCCATGGGATGCGCAGGCAAGCCGACGCACCTCCACTTGGTGGGCGCGCATCAGCTTTTTCTGGGTGGGGAGATCGGGGTCTATCTGCATGGGAAAATGTGGAGCGGCGCCGCCTCGGCCGTTGGCTTGTAAGTCCTCCGTGGCCTGACAGGTCAGGTGGGCGCCATGTGTCGGGACCACGATCCCGACAGGGACAGCTCCCAAGAGGATCATTATCGCCCCAGGGACATTAGCTGCCGTTACGCACCGCGCAGCAGACCGCTCCACCCTTTAAGTTAGGACCTTTCCAGGCGTTCCGCAATGGCCTCGATGCGCGAGGCCAGGGCTTCGATCCCTTCGGCCAGCCGCACATCGCCCTCGGCGGCGGCGGCGACGTCGCTGCCGGTGGCCTTTAGCTGGGTCCGGCTTTCGGCCAATTCGTCGGCCAGCATCAGCCCGACCATGACCAGCAGCCGTGCGTCGGGCACATTGCCGATCTGCTTGAGCAGGGTCTCGGCGCGGCTGTCAACCTCGCGGCCCAATTCATTGACGCGGGCCACCTGGGAATCGTCGCAGGCGATTTCGTAAAGGCGGCCGTTAATGGTGAGGTTGACGACGGCCACGGCCTATTCCTCCAACAGGGTGCGCAAGCGACCGATGGCGGCGTCCAGGCGCTGGGCGACCACACGGGTGGTGTCGGCCATCATCGCCTGTTCGTCGCGCGCATCGCGCAATTCGCCGGCCAGCAGCAAATCGCCTGCGCCCACGCGGGCAGAAGCCGCCTCGAGCCGATCAATGGCGGCCCCCAGGCGCTCAACCGCGGTGGCGGTGCGAATCAACGATCCGGTTTGCTCGGACACACGGGTCCCCTGAACATAATTTTCCAATTGGGCAGCGAGGTTAGGGCCGAAGCCTTGATGTGTCAACGCAAGGCAACTACGCTTGTCCCCCAGATAGTCTGGAGACTCCCATGCGCCGCCTTCTCGCCCTGCTGGTCCTGATCCTCGCCTCCCCGGCCCTGGCCGCCGAACCGCCGCTGACCAGCCGGGGCCAAAGCATCTATGTGCCGGTCTATTCCCACATCTGGCACGGCAATCTGGATGCCAAGGGCAAGCCGCAGACCTTGCTGCTGTCGTCCATGCTGTCTATCCGCAACACCGATCCCTATGACAGCATGATTGTCCGCTCGGTGCGCTATTACGACACCGCCGGCAAGCTGCTGAAGGAATACATGGCGCACCCGGCGCGGCTTGGCCCCATGGCCTCCACCGACGTGTTCCTGGAGCACAAGGACGACCAGGGCGGCACCGGCGCCAATTTCGTGGTGCAGTGGAGCGCCGAGCGCCCCATCAGCACGCCCATCGTCGAGGTGGTGAACGCCTATTTCTTCGGCCCACAATCCCTGGCCTTCACCAGCCCAGGCAAGGTCATCGCCGAAGAAGGGAAATGACCGCCTTCCGCATCCATTGCCTGGACCATGGTCGTGCCGTGCTGGCTGCGGCGCGCGAAAGCGGGAAGCCGGTCACGCTGGTCAGCCCGCAGGCATCGCAGGCCGGAATCGGCTGGTGGCGGGAATTGGTGCGGCGGCTGCGCGGGGACTTCCCCGATTTGGCGTTCAACGCCGTGCTGGATTGCGGCCCGGCGGCGGGATTGGCCCTGGCGGGCATCCGGGCCGGAATGGGGCCGGTGCGGCTGAACGTGGACGCCCCCATACTGGCGAAAATCGCCAGCATCGCCGAGCAGGCGGGAAGTTGGGCGGAAACGGGGGGCGAAGACGCCCTTGACCTGCTCGGCGTGCCGGACCCTGCCTCGCGCTGCCGCGAGGCGCTGGGGTTCTAGACAAGCTGGACATCTCCACCCTCGCCAAACGGGTTGCGCATGTGGTTCAGTCGTGTTTCAACAATCGGCACATGCTGACGACCATCATGGACATTCTAGCCGGAAGGGCCTGAGCCATTTCCAAGAACATCTGCCGCCTCTACCTGATCACCCCGCCGGTCATCGAAAAGCCGTATGAGTGGGTGAACACCTGGGAAGCCGCCCTGGATTCCGGCGACATCGCCTGTGCCCAGATCCGCCTGAAGGGCCTGTCCGATGACGAGATCGCCCGCGTGGTCGACGTGCTGCGCCCGCCCGCCCAGCAGCGCGGCATCGCGGTTCTGCTGAACGACCGCCCCGATCTGGCCTTCGAGACCGGCTGCGACGGCGTCCATATCGGCCAGGAAGATGCCTCCTACAAAGATGCCCGCAAGGCCATCGGTGACGGCATCGTCGGCGTGACCTGCCACGATTCGCGCCACCTCGCCATGGAAGCGGGCGAAATGGGGGCGGATTACGTGGCCTTCGGCGCCTTCTTCCCCACCGAGACCAAGGACGCCAAGGGCCACGCCGATCTGGAATTGCTGCGCTGGTGGACCGAGCTGTTCACCGTGCCGGTGGTCGCCATCGGCGGCATCACCGTGGACAATAGCCGTCCCCTGGTGGAAGCCGGGGCCGACTTCCTGGCGGTGTGCGGCGGCGTGTGGAACCACCCCGAGGGACCGGAAGCCGCCATCAAGGCGTTCAACCGGGTCATGACCGGCGGCTGATGCCCAGCTTGAAACACGTCTGCGTATTCTGCGGCTCCAGCATGGGGGCAAAGCCCGCCTATGCCCAAGCCGCCGAGGCCTTGGGCCGGCTGCTGGCCCAACGTGGGCTGGGGCTGGTCTATGGCGGCGGCGATGTGGGTCTGATGGGCGTGCTGGCCCGCGCCGCCTTGGCCGCCGGCGGCGAAGTCACCGGCGTGATCCCCGAGGCCTTGCAGAAGATGGAAGGCGTCGGCCATCTGGAGCTGACCAATCTGCACGTGGTCGGCTCCATGCACGACCGCAAGGCGCTGATGGCCGAGCTAAGCGACGCCTTCATCGCCCTGCCCGGCGGCATCGGCACCCTGGAAGAACTGTTCGAGGTCTGGACCTGGGGCCAATTGGGCCTGCACCCCAAGCCTTTGGGCTTCCTGGACGTGGATGGTTATTATGACCATCTGCACGCCTTCCTGGACCATTCCCAGGCCCAGGGCTTCCTGCGCGACCGCCACCGCGCCATGGCAGCCGTGGAGTCCGACCCCGCCACCCTGCTGGCCCGGCTGGACGCCTACCAGCCGCCCGCCATAGTCCAGATCATCGCCCGCGACACGGCGTAAATTTATCCGTTTCTCCCCGCTTGACAGGGTAAGTCGGACCCAATATAAAGCGGCCTCCCACGAGGGAATGGGCGATTAGCTCAGCGGTAGAGCACACCCTTCACACGGGTGGGGTCGCAGGTTCAATCCCTGCATCGCCCACCATTTCCTCGATGACGACAGGCCACCTTCGGGTGGCCTTTGTCGTTTGTGGCCTAAACGCCTAAGGCCGCCACCTTCCGAACGGGACGATCTTATTGTCGATGTCATGGCCGATATCGGCGCGGCCAAGATAGGGAATGCCGGATCTTTGGCACCATTCCCGCGTCACCTCTTCCTCATCACGACCGAAATCGGGATCGTTTTCGGGAATGGCGCTGCAGCGGCCCAATCTGATCCCCGCCACCTGTCTGACGGCTGGCGTGCTGGTGATTTGCCCAAGCGCGCGGTCGATGCGGTACATGGGCTCTGAAACCTCTTCCAGCATCAGCACGTGCCCGGCAAGGTCGGGCATATAAGGCGTGCCGATCAGATGGGACAGGATAGTCATGTTCATGGCCGCTGCGGGCGTCGCCGGGTCCAGTGAAGGTTCCAACGCGGCGGAATCGCCTTTGACCAGAAAGGCCAGGGTGCGGCGGATGGCGTCGTCACCGCCTTTGCGGTTAAGGTCGGCGGGCATGGGGCCGTGGGCGATGCGTCCAATTCCGGCGTGGTAAAGCGCGCCCAGCATGGCGCCCGCGTCGCTGTAGCCCAGGAATATCTTGTTGTTTGCCGCCGCCTTCAGTCGCGGCAACACCGTCTCGATCAAGCGGAACGAGCCATAGCCACCACGGCCAAACCACAGCGCATGGAAGCTGTCGTCATTGGCGACATCAAGGAATGCTTGAGCCCGCACAGCATCGGTACCTGCGAAATGGCCGGACGAGTCGAAACACTGCGGATGAAACCAAATATCCACGGGCAAATCCGGGAACATACCCGCAGCCAGTTCCAGCACTCTTTCGCTGAGAGCTGGAAAGAGCCGCCCGCCCGGCGCGACAATTCCGATCTTTATACGCCCATCCTGAGACAACACTTATGTCCTTGTTATCCCTTGCAAATAGCATGGGGCTGATTGTAGCTTCCGAGGATGGAACGAGATAGCCTCTATTTTTTCTGCGGTGTTGGCGGCAGCGGCATGCTGCCCCTGGCATTGATCGTCCAGCAGCGCGGCTATGCGGTTGCCGGGTCGGACCGTTCCCTTGACCAGGGGCGGATTGCGGCCAAGTTCGACTTTCTGCGCTCGCGCGGCATCGCGCTGTTCCCCCAGGACGGCAGCGGCCTGACCACGCCCGGCACCGTGCTGGTGACCTCGGCGGCGGTGGAGGAAACCGTCCCCGACGTACAGGCAGCCCGCAGGCTGGGCGCCAAGCTGATGACCAGGGCCGAGCTGCTGGCGCAATTGTTCAACGCCTCACCCAAGGCCGTGGGCGTCGCCGGGACCAGCGGCAAATCCACCACCACCGGCATGATCGGCTGGCTGCTGCACCAGACCGGGCACCAGCCCACGGTCATGAACGGCGCGGTCATGCGCAACTTCGTCACCACGGATACGCCGTTCGCCAGCGCCCTGGTGGGCAGCGGCGAGCTGTTCGTGGCCGAGGTGGATGAAAGCGACGGCTCCATCGCCCATTACAGCCCCCATGTGGCTGTGCTGAACAACGTGGCGCTGGATCACAAATCCTTGGACGAGCTGCGCCGTCTGTTCCGCGACTTCACCGCCAAAGCCCATATGGCGGTGCTGAACCTGGATAATGACGAGACCGCCCTGCTGGCCGCCGAAATACCGGCGGCGCGGCGGCGGACCTATTCCTTGCACGACGAATCCGCCGATCTGTTGGCTACCCATATCCAACCGGCCCCCGACGGCATCGCCTTCCAGGTCCGCGAACTGGGCGGCCCGTCCGTTCCGGTGCAACTGCATGTGCCGGGCAGGCACAATGTTGCCAATGCCCTGGCGGCGTTGGCGGCGGCTGGGGCGTGCGGCATTCCGCTGGATCAGGCGGCAGCCGCGCTGTCGGGCTTTGCCGGCATCCGCCGCCGGCTGGAGGTGGTCGGCACTGCGGGCGGCGTCACCGTTATCGACGATTTCGGCCACAACCCGGACAAGATCGCCGCCACCCTGGCGACCTTGCACGAATTCCCCGGCCGGCTGCTGATCTTGTTCCAGCCCCATGGCTTCGGCCCGCTGCGCCTGATGCGCGATGGCTTCATTTCGTGCTTTGCCGAACATCTGCGGCGCGACGACGTGCTGGTCATGCCCGATCCGGTCTATTTCGGCGGCACGGTGGACCGCAGCGTCACCAGCACGGATATTATCGCGGGGGTCCTGGCCCGCGGCATCCAGGCGCAGTTCTTCCCCGAGCGCCCCGCTTGCGGCGATTACCTGCTGTCCCTGGCCCGTCCCGGCGACCGCATCGTGATCATGGGCGCGCGGGACGATACCCTATCCACCTTCGCCGAGGATTTACTGACCCGATTGGGGTGAGTCCAGCTGCCCCCGCCACTCCCGCAAGGCGGCCAGGAAGCGGGCGGGCGCCATGCGCACCACCGGCCAATCTGTCAGATAATGATGTTCGATGGTGATTTCCGTGGGCGTGAAGGCCACGTAATAGGCGTTGCCACTGGCGCCCAGCGGGGTCTCGCCACGCAGGGTCGCCTGGGTCCGTTCCGCCAGATCATCGGCGTAATAGCCCTGCCGCACTTCCTCCGCGAGGAACTGGGTCAGGCCGGGATCGTCCGTGGGCAACGGTTGAGACATGGGGCCATCCTTCGTCTGCCCCGCTTAAATGGTCAAGGGCTGGAGCGCGTCCAACCCTTGCCCCCTGCTGTTTTAGTTAATAGTTGGGCCAGGCGGTGATGACCTCGCCGGCGCCGTCCAGATAGCCAATGATGTTGAAGGGCGCACCGCCGGCTTGGCAATGGGTCCCCGACGAGCCGGTGAATTGACCATTGGCGCCACGGACACCGGTGGCAACCGCGTTGCGAATGGCGGCAAGCACGTCCGCCTGAGCACAGGCATCGGGATACATGGTGGAGATGGCCTTGGTGCGGGTGACTCCACCCTGCGTGATATTGAAATTACGCAGATTGTAGATACCGGCCGGCGCGCCCACGATGGCGGCAGGGGTGCCGGTATTGGCGACGCTGGCCGGGTTGAGCCCGCCGGGACGGCTGTGGAAGCCCTTGCCTTTGCCGGACGAGACTTCGCCGCAGAAGATATGCTGATTGTGCACCACGGGCGCGGCGGTGGTGGAATTGGCCTGCGGGCAGGTCACCTGCGCGGCGGCGGGGTGCGAGGCCATCAGACCGGCCAGCAGGGCCATCACGGCCAAAGAGGCAATACGAATCTTCATCTTCTTTTCTCCTGAGTATTCACCCATCCCAAACCCTACTTGACCGGGGTGAGCGAGACCTTCTGGCGGCTGGCCTTTTTCTGGTCGAACAGCTCGATCTGAAGGGAAGTACCAGCGAGATGGCTTTGCATGAAGCCCAAATTCAGCGCCGAACACGCGCCCGCACCGGCCCCCTTGAAGGAATAGGTGTCGGTCTGCCCGTTGGTGCCGGAGAATTCCAGCTTGAGGTCACAGGCCCAAGGCTCGCCGAAGCGGATCTGGCCGGCCGCGTCGCCGGGATATTTGTGGGCCTCGATGGTCAGGGTGACGGGGACCGGACGGTCCTTGTCGGTCAAGGCGCCCCGATAGACGTCGGCGGCGAAGGCAGGGACGGCGGACGCCATCAAGGCGGCGATGACAAGGGGGTAAACGATGCGTGCCATGGTCGTGTCCTTTGTTATGTCGTCTTCACAGGGCCAGCAGAAGCGTCGCCCATTCCACGATGGCGGCGGCCAATCCGGGACGGATCAGGCCCAAAGCCAGCATTCCCAGCAGCAAAATGATCAGCTCACCGGCCCACAGGCTGCGCTTGGAGGGTTCGGGCGGCGCGTCGATGATGTTCAACAGCTCCACCACCTCGTCTTCCGACAGGGTCAGCAGCAACGAATTGTCAGTTTTTTTCGCCATTGCCGTTCATCCCATATCGGCGAAGCAGTTTGCCGTTGAGGAGGATCTCGATGTCGTCGGCGCGCTCGCCGGACAATTGGATGGTCAGCTTGTGGCAGTCTTTCTTGTTGGAGCGCGGCGGCGCCACCCGCAGGCCGAAGGCCTTGGGGCCTTCGCCGACCCGCACCAGCATGGTGTCCAGATCCACATCCATGGAGGCGATGCGGGTGCCCGGCCACGCCCGTTGGGAGGCGACTTGGGCTGCCTGCAACTCCGCGCCAAGCTGGCGGGCGAAGTCCTCCAACCGGCGGATCATCACTTCACTCCGCTGTCGTCAAGCCAATAGGGCTTGCGCGCGAACCCGACGTGATAGGTCATGGCCTGCAGCACGACCTGATGTTCACCGATGTTGAGCACGGCGAAATTCTTCTCGACGCCGATGATGCGTCCACGCGGCGCTTCCGACAGGCAGCGGTTCAACAGGGCGGCTTCCGCCTGGACCGCTTCTTCGGAAGAAAGCTTTTCCGGGTCGGTGCTGCCGACCACGATGCGCTTCACATATCCTACGTCCGTCAAGTCGAACATGATGAGCCACCTCCCCGGAAAAGCCTTTAACCGTTAGCTTACGCTGCGACCTTGGTGACCTGCTTGGGACCGACCGACTGGCCGATCAGATCAAGCACACGGGCCAAGCCTTCCGGCATGCCGTCATCCACCGCGTGGACTTCCACGTGGTACTTGGCCGACTGGTCGCTGGACCGGGTGTTTTCCTTGTGCGAGGAAACCGAACCCGAGATCTTCACCGTGGCGCTGAACGGGCCCCAGCCCACCTTGGCTTCCGCCTCGAGGGTGGCGGCGGCGTCGGAGGATTCCTTCGACTGTTCGGAGTTCTTGACCTCCATGTCGAAGGTGATGTCGACCTTGTTGATGGACAGGTTCGGCACCTTGACGATGGCCAGCATGGGAACTTCCAGTTCCACGGTCTCCATGGGCATGGCGCCGGTGGAGGAATCGACCGCGGCGCCCTGGGCCGGGCGGTCGAAACGGAACATGACCTTGCGGACGTCACCCACGGCGGCGCCATCGGTGCCACCGGGGGCCGGCGGCAGGAAGCCGATGACCTTGATGAAATCGGCAGTAGCATTGGCCAGACGAATCTGAGCGTCACAGGCCGCAGTGAGCGGACCGCCGATCAGATCGCCCATGGGCAGGCCGCGGAATTGATCGCCCATCGAGAAATTAGCCATAAGACGAACTCCTGGTAGCAGTTAGACCATTTTGTCGAGGTGTTGGATCAGCCGCGCCATCCCCTCGGATGGCGGTTGGCTCTCGACCCGGAGGGTGAGACGGGCCATTGACCCGGCGTCACCGTTGCGGCGAGCGCCGAGATCGACGCTCAAAGGCGTGTGCGACTCCATGGGCCACGCGGTCGGCTCTCCGTCACCGGCGCTGGCGGACGGGTCCGGCTGGTCGCCCTGCCTCAAGGGCTCTTCCTGTCCGTTCAAGGCCACCTCGAAGGAGATTTCCACATCCTTGATGCCAAGCAGCCGGGGGGAGACAAGGGACAACAGCGGCACGCGGACCATCCGCTCGTCCTCCTCGGTCGCGCCCTGGGACAGCGACGGAAGCCGGACATCGACACTCACGGGGCGGTTGTTCTCGTCGAAATATTGCCGCACGGTGGAAATCTGAAAGCGCTGGATTTTGTCCTGCGCTTCAGCCACCGCGCCGGCGATGCTTTGGATCAAATGGTGGAGGGACAGGTTCGCCACGGAGCGCTCCTCATTCCATAGTCGCTGCCGAGCTTTGCGATTGCATACTTTGTAAAAGTCGCATTATCGCCAGATATCGTCAGCCACAGGTTGTTTCAACCGACGCATATTGCCCGAATACGGGCGCAGGTCACGGGGCGCCCGTTCCAAAAACTTGGACGAGCGTCCCAAATGGCTTTAAGCCACCGTCAATTCCCGCACCCAATGGGCGAAGGGGGACGCGTCGGGGGATTGGGGGACCAAGGCGGCCAGCACGGAATCGTCGCCCTGTTGCACCGCCATGCGCGCCGCCCGTGGCGACAGGCCGAAGGTCTGGCGGAACAGGCGGCTGAAATGGGCCTCGTCGGTGAAGCCATGGTTGTAGGCAATATCGGCAATGCGCTGGCCGGCAAGGGTCGGGTTGCAAATGGCGAGCAGGCAACGGCGCAGGCGGCGCTGCCGGATGTAATGCTGCACCCCGCCGAACCGCTCGAATTGCCGATAGAGCTGGCTGCGCGAGATGCTCAGATCCTTGATGATGGAGTCCGGCGTCAGGGTTTCGCGATGCAGGTTCTGCTCGAGATGAACGCGCAGCCGGTGGCCAAAGTCCTGCTGGCCCAAAACGGTGGTGAGCGTGCCGCTATCCGCGCCCAGCCCCAGGCAGGTGGCGGCCAAGCCGGTGGTGGCGCTGGAGAAGGCGGAGGCCTCGTACATGCCGAGCCTCGGCGCCTCGCGGGCAAGGGTCATGACATGCTGGGCCAGAACGGCGCCCGCCGGGGTTTCCCGCGGCAACACACGGCCATGCTGGTGGCAGGGGTTTTTCAACAGCGGCGAAAGGGCGCTTCTGGGCAGCAGCACAGTGATGGCCTCGCCCGACGCCGCCACGAAATCGGCGGAACACGACAGATCGAGCACCCCCACATCCATGGGGCGCACCCGCAGGCCGCTGCCGAACATGACGGGCTGATGCAGGGGGACATGGATCACATAATGGTCCAGATCGCACCACTGGGTTCTCTCGGTGGTGCGCACGTAACGGGCGCCGTCCACCCGGCTGTGACAAAGGATGAATGAACCGAAATGATGAGCGGTCATGGTCGCGGAGAAGGTGTTCGCCGAGACCGGCGTAGTATCGAACAAGACCCCAATGGTCTGGCGCCACGCCCCGATACGATCCGGCGGCTGCACATGGGCGGTGGTGAAATTGACCGTTAGGAGCCGCCCTTGCTCACAATCCTTGTCATAAAGATCATAGCGACCTGTGACGACCCCCATTCGCCCCACCCTTAAAACAAGACTTTTTATGCTATAAGTCTAGCCATGGACACGTATGACACGCATGTAGGGAATATGTCCACAGCCATATAATTCTTTAAATTGTACACATCCGGGTCAGCGAACCTCAGTAAAGTTGCGGACGAAAATGTTGCATGCGCTCGGGAGTAACGTGCATTTTAGATTGTTTTCCCCCACATCTTTAGCCTCCCCTGGAACTTGCCCATGTCCCATGAATTTGCCCAGTTGGTCGACTTGAACCAGATCAAGGCGCTGATGCAGGCTTTCTACGATGTGACCGGCATCCCTTCGACGCTTACCGATGTGACGGGAAATCTGCTGCGCACCAGCGATGGGGCCATTGTCGGCGCCGGCTGGAAGCGCATTTGCCTGGACTATCACCGCACCCACCCCGAAACCGCCGAATATTGCGTGAAAAGCGACACCGTGTTGGCGCACTCGGTCGGCTGCGGCCAGGCGGGGCTATATGAATGCCTCAATGGGTTGGTGGATGTGGCCATTCCGGTGGTGATCGATGGCGACCATCTGGTCAATCTGTTCACCGGCCAATTCCTGCTGGCGCCGCCTGACCGCGAAGCCTTCCGTCAGCGCGCCCAAAGATTCGGTTTCGACGAGGACAACTACCTGCGCGCCCTGGACGAGGTCCCGGTGTTTTCCGAAGACTTCGTCAATAAAGGCCTGCGCTTCCTGGAAATGCTGGCTGCCAACATTGCCGATCTGGGACTGAAGCAAAAACGCTTGCTGGAGGAATTGGAGCGCAGCCAACGAGCGCAGGCCGAAGCCCAGCGTGCCCAGCAAGCCATAGAGATGGCGTCGCGCGCCAGTTCGCGCTTCTTCGCCTCGGCCAGCCACGATTTGCGGCAGCCCTTGCAAGCGTTGCGGCTGTTCATCGACGTGCTGTCAGCCAAGCTGGCCGGAACCGAGAACGAATCGCTGATCCAGCGCGCCTGCCAGGGCCTCGCCAGCGCCGAGAGCCTGTTGACGTCGCTGTTCGATGTGGCCCGCATCGAAGCCGGCACCACGGCGCCGTCATTGAGCGAGGTTTCGCTCGCCTCCTGCTTCACCGGGCTGGCCAAGGAAGTGGCCCCCCAAGCCATCGCCAAGGGCCTTTACTTCGCCTGCCTGCCGACGGACCTCACCGTGCACACCGACCGGGCCATGCTGGAACGCATCTTGCGCAACCTGCTGACCAACGCCCTGCGCTACACCGATCGCGGCGGCGTGATCATGCGCTGCCGTCGCCGCGCGGGCTGTGCCGTCATCGAGGTGTGGGATTCCGGCCAGGGCATCGCCGCCGAGCACCTGCCCGACATCTGGGAGGCGTTCTTCCAAATCGGCAATCCCCAGCGCGACCGCTCGGAGGGCCTGGGCCTGGGTTTGTCCATCGCCAAGAAGCTTGCCAACACGCTGGGCTTTCACATGGACGTGACGTCGCGGGTGGGACGGGGGACCCTTTTCCGTGTTTTCGTGCCCGACACTGCGATCCGTCAGGATACCGACGGCACGACGATCAATGTGTATTGCGCTGGCGCGTAATTACCAATAGACGAACATACACCAAAACTGTGATTTTCAGTTGCCGTTCATTTCGTATCGGCTGCCATTTGCGACGACCATTCGAATAAATCCGTTTTGTTCAAAGCCCCACACGCACTACACTTTAGGAGCAACCTCTTCAGGTGGGTGCGGTTGATGCAAGAACACTTAGTGGACGACTTCATAGCCGGGCTGACCACCGTGACAACGGTGGAAAGTGCGCGCGAACTGTTCACCAAGACCCTGCATTGCCTGGATGTCGGCCATTACGCCTATCTGGGCCTGCGCTTCCGCAATGCCGGCCCGCGCGGCAAGCCCTTCTTCATCACCACCTACCCGCAGCCGTGGGTCGAGCATTACGACAACAACAACTACCTGCAAATCGATCCGGTGATGCAGGACGCGCCGTCGCGCAGCACCCCCATGCATTGGGGCACCCGCGAGCACCGCAAGCAGATGAACCCGCGTCAGAAGCGGTTCCTCAATGAAGCGGCGGAGATGGGACTGTGCCAGGGTGCAGCCATCCCCATCCATGCCGCCGGCGGTGAATTCGGTCTGGTCAGCGTCGCCGTGGACGCCACGCCGCGCCAGTTCGACACCATGATGCGGACCCATCAGCATCAGTTGCACCTGATCTCGCTGTACTACCACGCCCATGTGGCCGAGAAGTTCATCAGCGACGAAAGCCCCAAGGTCTCGGTCACGTCGCGTGAGCGGGAATGCCTGCTGTGGTCGGCACTGGGCAAAAGCTCGTGGGAAATTTCCGAGATCCTGGCCGTCTCCGAGGCGACGGTGAACTTCCACATGCAGAACGCCATGCGGAAGCTGGAGGTCTATTCCCGTCCGCACGCCATCGTCAAAGCGGTCATGATGGGCATCATCAACCCCTAATACGGGGCGCCCCTGCCCGGTGACGGGCACCCACAAATCCCCCTAAATCGTTGAATCCGTGGAGATAATCCGGCGGACGGCAAGCCGTCCGCCGGATTATCTCCATTGGCATACCCGCACGCAACCTATTAGTTCTGCTAGCACCCAAAACGCGCAGAACAAGGCACCAATAGCCCCATCGAAACCGATCATCGGGGGGGGCACCCATGGGTCTTGGCGTATACGGCGCGGAATACTTCCATCCTTCAAAGCAAGTGCTGAACTCCATCTACAGCTTGCGCCACCGGGTGTTCAAAGAACGCCTGGATTGGGAAGTTCAAAGCCACAACGGCATGGAGCGTGACCATTTCGACGACGAGCAGCCCATCTATCTGGCCTATCACGGCCAGTCGGGCGACGTGGTCGGCACTGTCCGCCTACTGCCCACCACCGGCCCCAACATGATCCGCGACATCTTCCCCGATCTGGCGGAAGAGCCGATCCCGGCCAAGTCGCAGGTTTGGGAAGTCAGCCGCTTCGGCATCGATATGGAAAACGAAGCCGATCTGGGCGCCGGCAACATCAACGCCATCACCTATTCGCTGGTGGCCGGCATCCATGAAGTGGGTCTGGATTACGGCGTCACTCACATGGTGGCCGTCATGGACGTGCGCATCGAACGCATCCTGCGCCGCGCCGGTTGCGTCATGCGCCGCATCGGCAAGCCGCGCCGCATCGGCAACTGCATCGCGTTGGCAGTGGAATTCGAAGTGAGCCGCCAGGGTCTGGCGGACATCCGCCGCAATGGCGGCTTGGTTGGGCGAGCTGCCCAGTATCCCATGCAGCAAGCTGCTTAAGGAGGACAAACAATGTCGACGGCCAAAGAAATCGAGATCGCCCTCTATTACCTGCAGTCCGAATGCTACAAGGCGGGCTATCCCGAGACCGGTTATCTGGTCGAAGTGGCGCGGCTGTCCCTGGAAGACGCCAAGCCGGCGAAGCGCCCGGAAGTTGCTCCTAAAAGCAACGTCATCCAACTGCGCGCGCGGGCCTGAGCGTGACCATGGCTTGGAAATGCACGCGGCCCCACCTCCCCAGGTGGAGCCGCGTGCAGTTCACCAAGTCACCAGCCTCAACCCTCGGACACGGCCCCCAGGGCCTTGGCGAGGTCAAGCACGCGACGGCGCACTTGCGGGTCAGTGATACGATAGTAAGCGCGGACCAGTTCCAGAGTCTCACGCTTGGTCAACGGGTCGGCTTCGAAGCTTGCAGGCTCCTCGGTCAGGCCCGAGATCAGGCGCGGCGACAACGCTTCCACTTCGCCCGACATGTCGTCGAAGAAGAAGCTCACCGGAACGTCCAGCACGCGCGACAGATCGAACAAACGGGACGCGCCCACGCGGTTGGCGCCACGTTCGTACTTCTGCACCTGCTGGAACGTCAGGCCCAAGGCCTCGCCCAACTTTTCCTGGCTCATGCCCAGAAGGGTACGACGCAAACGGACGCGCGCGCCCACATGGACATCGACGGGGTTGGGTTTGCCCGAGGCCGTACGGCCACGGCTGGAGTGACGACGAGTGACAAGATTTTCGGCCAGTTTGGCGGTAGCAGTCATAAGCAATTCCTGTAACAAAGCCCCAGTTGCAGTGTGGCACATTTATTCCTTTAAAGGCAAATCCTTGCTGTAGGTTCACTACCGAATACCTAACCATATCCACAAAGGACACCCCACATCTACGCGTTGCGGGTGCACAATGCTGTGCATCAGCGAGATGAAATAAAAACTTAACATCCCAGCTAGACTAATTCCTAAGTACTACTGCACGGTCTCGAACATCCCCCATAACGGTCTTGCAGGAGTGCCCGGCCCACGCCTATGCTGCTTACCTTTGGCAGACCTGACCCAAACTAAGGTCATAGCACCATAGTGTGGGCGACAACCGTAGGCAGAGCAAAATGGCGAAGCGAAAACTGATCACCGTGGATGGCAACGAAGCTTGCGCTTCGGTGGCGTATCGCGTCAGTGAGGTGGCGGCGATCTACCCCATCACCCCGTCTTCGACCATGGGCGAGCTGGCCGACCAATGGGCGTCGGAGCGCAGGCCCAATCTGTGGGGCCAAATTCCCGAGATCGCCGAAATGCAGCACGAGGGCGGCGCCGCCGGCGCGGTCCATGGTGCGTTGCAGACCGGTTCGCTGGCGACCACCTTCACGGCCTCGCAGGGGCTGCTGCTGATGATCCCCAACATGTACAAGATCGCCGGCGAGCTGTCGGCCTTCACCATGCATGTGACGGCGCGCACCCTGGCCACCCACGCCTTGTCCATCTTCGGCGACCATTCCGACGTCATGGCCTGCCGCCAGACCGGCTTTGCCATGCTGGCGTCCAACAGCGTCCAGGAAGCCCACGACATGGCCGCCGTGGCCCATGCCTCCAGCCTGAAGTCGCGGGTGCCGTTCCTGCACTTCTTCGACGGCTTCCGCACCTCGCACGAAGTGGCGAAGATGGAGGAATTGACCGACGACGATCTGCGCCAGTTCATCGACGAGGATCTGATCAAGGCCCATCGCGACCGCGCCCTGTCGCCCGACCACCCCACCCTGCGCGGCACGGCGCAAAACCCCGACACCTTTTTCCAGGCCCAAGAAGCCCGCAATCCCTGGTATCTGGCCTGCCCCGGCATCGTCCAAGAGGCCATGGACCGCTTCGCCAAGCTGACCGGGCGCGCGTACAAGCTGTTCGACTATCACGGCGCCCCGGATGCCGAGCGGGTCATCATCGTCATGGGCTCGGGCGCCGAGACCTGCCATGAGACCGTGGACCACCTCAACGCCCAGGGTGCCAAGCTGGGCATCCTGAAGGTGCGCCTGTTCCGGCCGTTCTCCATCGACGCCTTCGTCGCCGCTTTGCCGCCCACCGTGCGCGCCATCGCCGTGCTGGACCGCACCAAGGAAGCCGGCTCCATCGGCGAGCCCTTGTATATGGACGTGCTGGCAGCGCTGATGGAGGCCAAGGCCCAAGGCCTGCGCGCCACCGCCACCGACCCGGTGGTGATCGGCGGCCGCTATGGCCTTGCCAGCAAGGAATTCACCCCCGCCATGGTCAAGGCGGTGTTCGACGAGTTGGCCCGCCCGAAACCGCGCCTGCACTTCACCGTGGGCATCAATGACGACGTCACCGGCCTGTCCCTGCCGGTGGATAGCGGTTTCCACCTGCCCCAGGGTCCGGTCAAGCGCGCCCTGTTCTTCGGCCTGGGCGCCGACGGCACGGTGGGCGCCAACAAGAACTCCATCAAGATCATCGCCGAGCAGGCCGGCTTCCAAGGCCAGGGCTACTTCGTCTACGATTCCAAGAAATCGGGCGCCGTCACCATCTCGCATCTGCGCTTCTCGCCCGATCCCATCCGCAGCGCCTATCTGCTGGACGAGGCCGATTTCGTCGCCTGCCATCACTTCGTCTTCCTGGACAAGTACGACGTGCTGGAGCACGCCGCACCCGGCGCCAAGTTCCTGCTGAACTCGCCCTATTCCAAGGAAGAGCTGTGGGACCAGCTGCCCCGCGAAGTGCAGCAGGAGATCATCGACAAGGGCATCGAGGTCTACACCATCGACGCCCGCAAGGTGGCTCAGGCCGCCGGCATGGGCCAGCGCATCAACACCATCATGCAGACGTGCTTCTTCGCCCTGTCCGAGGTTCTGCCCAAGGACGAGGCCATCACGCACATCAAAAAGGCCATCGAAAAGACCTATGGCCGCAAGTCGGACAAGCTGGTGGCCAAGAATTTCGAAGCCGTGGACATGGCCCTGGCCCATCTGGAACAGGTGGAAATCCCCGGCAAGGTGACCGCCACCCGCACCCGCCCGTCCATGGTGCCCCAGCATGCCCCGGAATTCGTCCAGCGCGTCACCGCCACCATGCTGGCCGGCAAGGGCGATCTGCTGCCGGTCTCGGCCTTCCCGCCCGACGGCGTCTGGCCGGTGGGCACCGCCCAGTTTGAGCGCCGCAACATCGCCGCCGAGCTGCCGGTGTGGGATGCCAGCATCTGCATCCAGTGTAATAAATGCGCCATGGTCTGCCCCCACGCCGCCATCCGCGCCAAGGTGGCCGAGCCCGCCTTGCTGGAAAAGGCGCCGGGCGCGCTGAAGCACGTTCCTTATAAAGGTGGCGAGTTCAAGGGCGCCGAATACCTGTTGCAGGTGGCGCCCGAGGATTGCACCGGCTGTTCCCTGTGCGTGAAGGTGTGCCCCGCCAAGGACAAGAAGGACCCAACGCGGTTCGCCCTGCACATGGCGGACAAGAACCCCATCCTGGCTGATGAAAAGGACAATTGGGACTTCTTCCTGGATTTGCCCGAGGCCGACCGCACCGTTCTGGCCAAGCCCACGGTAAAGACCGCCCAGTTCCTGCAACCCCTGTTCGAGTTCTCGGGCGCCTGCCTGGGCTGCGGCGAGACGCCCTATGTCAAGCTGCTGACTCAGCTTTACGGCGACCGCCTGATGATGGCCAACGCCACCGGCTGTTCCTCCATCTTCGGCGGCAATCTGCCCACCACCCCCTACGCCACCAATTGCGATGGCCGCGGTCCGGCCTGGGCCAATTCCCTGTTCGAGGACAATGCGGAATTCGGCATGGGCTTCCGCCTGGGCGTGGACAGCCACCATCAACACGCCAAGCTGCTGCTGACCGCCTTGTCCGCCACCGGCCAAGTGCCGGAGCAGCTTGCCAACGCCCTGCTGCATGCCAGCCAGAAGGACGACGCGGAAATCGCCGCCCAACGCAGCCGCGTGGCCGAGCTGAAGACCGTGCTGGCCGGCAATAAGGCGGCGGATGCGGCGCGTCTGCTGCATCTGGCCGATTATCTGGTGGAAAAAGTGGTGTGGATCGTCGGCGGCGACGGCTGGGCCTACGACATCGGCTTCGGCGGCCTGGACCACGTTCTGGCCTCGGGCAAGAACATCAACATCCTGGTCATGGATACCGAGGTCTATTCCAACACCGGCGGCCAGCAATCCAAGGCGACACCCCTTGCCGCCACCGCCAAATTCGCCGTGGCCGGCAAAAGCCTGCCCAAGAAGGATCTGGGCATGATGGCCATGGCCTATGACGACGTTTACGTCGCCAACGTGGCCTTCGGCTCCAAAGACGTCCAAACCGTCCGCGCCATCCAGGACGCGGTGGCCTATCCCGGCGTGTCGCTGATCATCGCCTATGCCCATTGCATCGCCCATGGCTACGACCTGTCCCACGGCTTGGAACAGCAGCGCATGGCGGTGGAATCGGGCTATTGGCCGCTGTTCCGCTGGGACCCGCGCAAGCTGGGCACCGACGAACATCCGCTGACCCTGGACAGCAAGGAGCCCACCGGCCCCCTGTACGACTTCCTCAAGGGCGAGGCGCGCTTCACCATGGTCGAACGCGCCGACCCGGAACGCTTCCAGCATCTGGTGACCGAAGCGGAAACCGCCATCCACCGCCGCTTCGCCAAACTGCGCCGCTTCGCCGGCCTGCCGGACCCGGTGGCCGAGTAACGAGGTAATTGTCATTTTCAATCGAGCCGGAGGCGAGGAGAAATCCCGCCTCCGCTCTGACGGTTTTACGCTGAGGCGGCTCTACCCTTGCCGGGTGCTCTGCCAATTTATCCGCAACCTATAATATATTATTGACTCAGACATCCGCCGGATGGCCTCTTGCTGGAAGAGGAATTTCGCGGCGGGGGAGCAATATGGGGGCAACACTTCTGCTCAAGCTGATGCGGGTCGCCATATTGCTGGCCGGCCCCATGGCATTGGTGCTCATGGCCGTGCTGCTGCGCTTGGAAATTCCCGCCCTGGCCGCCGCATGGCTGCCCGATACGGATATCCGCCAATCGGTCGAGCGTGCCGCCATCGTGGCGGAGTGGGTCTCCAGTGGCTGGCTGTTGAACCGCGCCGTGCTGATCTTCGTGTGGCAAGGCCTGATCCGGCAAAGGCTGAAGGCGTCGCCGCCCAAGGTGCTGGTGGATTTGTCCGCCATCCTGATCTGGACGCTGTTGGGCTCGGTGATGCTGTCCACGGTGTTCGGGCAATCCCTGACCGGCCTGCTCGCCACCTCGACGGTGACCTTGGGCGTGGCCGGCTTCGCCGTGCGGGAACTGATCTCGGACTTCTTCGCCGGCATCGCCTTGTCCATCGAACGCCCCCTGGTCATCGGCGACTGGATCGAGGTGGACGGACATGTGGGTAAGGTGGTGGAGATGACGTGGCGCGCCGTGCGGCTGGTCAACACCGAAGGCATCACCATCGTGGTCCCCAACGGCAACATCGCCGGCGAGACCTTCCGTAATTTCTCGGCGCCGGATAGCTGGTTCCGCGACGAAATCCGCATTCCCCTGCCCTTCTCGGTCACCATTCAACAGGGCCGCCGCGTCTTGCTGTCCGCCGTCAGCCAGATCGCGGAATTAGCCGCCTATAAGAAACAGCCCAAGGTCTCCATCGCCGAATACACCGACCGCGCCATCGTCTGGCGGCTGCTGTACTGGGTGCCGGATTACTCCCGCATGGCCCCGCTGCGCTTCGTCGTCCATCAGAACATCCAGCGCAACATGCACTTTTCCGGCATCTACCTGCCAGTGCCGGTGGAACAGGTGCACGTGCTGCGCCACGCCGCCGAAAATGATGACGAGCCATCGTCGCTGCAACGCATGCTGCGCAGCACGCCCCTATTCAGCGAATTGGAAGACGAGGATCTGGCGCACCTGCTCCAGGCAGCTCGGCAACGGGACTTCACCGTGGGACAGAACATCATTTGCCAGGGCGATGAGGGCGCCTCGCTGTTCCTGTTGAACGAAGGGCTGCTGTCGGTAACGGTGAAAACCCCGGATGGCGGCCACACTGAAGTGGGGCAGATCATCGCCGGCAACGCCTTTGGTGAGATGTCGCTGCTGACCGGCGCCCCGCGCGGTGCCACGGTAACCGCCATGGTGGATTCCCTGGTCACCGAGATCCACAAGGACGCCATGGCCCAATTGCTGGCGGCGCGCCCGCACATCGCCGAAATCCTCAGCCGTACCCTGGCCGAGCGGCAAATGCGCACCGACAAGCGCATGGCCGCCAATGGCCGGCATGCCCCCGCCGATGAAACCAGCATGGCCGGTCAGTTCCTGGCGCGCATCCGCACCTTCTTTAACCTTCCAGCGCCCCTGCAATCATAGCGCTCACGAACGCGACCGCTTCGGCCACCGCCGGCGCCATCCCGGCGCCCATGGTGAAGTCCGCCCCCTCGACCCCGATCACGGTCAGTTGAGCCGGCAGACGGTCCAGCAGACGGGCCATCTCCACCGCCTCGGCCACACCGAAGACGTGGCTGCCCTTGGGAAACAAAGCGGCGGGGAGTGGGCTGGCGGCGTCCCATTGACGGATGGTGCCGGGCGCCGCGCCGGAACGGGTGGCATCAATCAGGATGACGCGCCCATAGCCCTGCCAGTGCTCCATGAGATCGGTGCCCTCGCCGTGATGGGCCAGAGTAATGACGTTGGGCAGGGTCAACGCGGCAACCGCCTCAGCCACCGCCGGCCCAACCGCGTCGTCGCCCCGGAACGGATGACCGATGCCAATGACCAGCGTCTTCATGGGAGAGCCCTTTTTTAGCTGGTCAACTTGAAATCCGTCACATCCACCTGATTGACGCTGAGTCCGGTCACATTGGCGATCTGGTACGAGGTGCTGTCGGCGGCGCTGAGGTCACTGCAATAATACAAATCCACAGAACCACTATTGGCTGCGCCAATTGCGACGATGCCGGCCCCGGTGCCCATTGACGGCGTCAAGCTGCCCGCCAGCACCAACTGACCCGCAGCGATATTCCCCGTGCTGCCCCAGCCGAAGGTTGCATTGGACAATTGGAAGAAGTCCACGCCATCGGCAAAATCCGTGATGGCGTCCAATCCCAGTGATGTGGCCGCAGTGCCCGAGAACTGGAAGGTGTCCGCGCCCGCACCGCCGGTCAACGTATCGTTGCCCGCACCACCGACCAGCGTATCAACACCGCCGCCACCGATCAGGGTGTCGTAACCACCACCGCCGGTAACGGTCAGAAGCCCGTTGGTCTCGGCAGAGCCATCCAGCACCAACCTGCCGGTGGTCAGCGCGGTGGCATCCATACCAAATCCAAGGCCCGAGGCCACATTGCCGTCTACCAACTTCAGATCATAGGTGTTGGCGGCACCCAATAGAGTGATCTTCTCGATGTTGGTCAGATAGTTCAGCGCCGTCTGAGTGCTGTACGCGCCGCTGTTCAGCGACACTGTGTCGGTGCCGTTTCCGCCGTCGAAATGCAAACTCTCCAGCGCCGTCTTGGTGGAAGTAAAGGTCAGGCTGTCATTGCCGCTGCTGCCGGTGATGGTATCGACGCTGGCGGTGCCCATGATATAGGCGCCAACCAAAGCCGTACTGGCGGACGCGTCCACCAGATGGATGTGGGCGGCATTGCCCACCTGCATGGTGTCGGCACCGCCGCCGCCCATGATGACCGAGCCCACCGACCCGCCAAGCACATAGACCCCATCGGAGCCCGTGCCGGTATGGATGGTTCCCACCGGGCCGGTGAAGATCGTGACGGAATCGTCGCCCGTTCCTGCGTCAACGGTGCCAACCCCACCGCCCAGCGACAATTGAATCAGGATTTCATCGGCGCCGGCGCCGGTCTCGATCTTGCCGACGGAACCGCCCGCCCCGGCATAGCCGCCAGCGATCGCCCCCATGCGGACGGAATCGTCGCCGCTGGATAGGGTGAGTGCGGCCATGTCCCACGCCATGACATTGAGCTTGGCATTGGTCGAATCAAAGACCGACGGCGTGCCGGAGAAACGGTCGCTGATCTCCATATCCGCGCCAAGCCCGCCCGAGGAGGCCACGCCGATGCGGGCCGTCAGGCCTTTCTGCCCATTGCTGCCCCAGCCATTGGCGGTGGTTGATGCGGTCAGGGTGGTGTAGTCCAAGCCGGTAAAGCTCAGCGTGTTCAAATCCGCATCGGGCACGCCGTCAGTGTTGGTATCAAAGTTCTCACTGCCATGGCCGCCCACCAGCAGCATGTTGCTAAGGGTCCCAACGTTGAACGTATCGCCACCGCCATTACCGAAGGCCAGCACACCGGCGACAGCCCCCAGATTGGACTCCAGAAGGAACGTGTCGGCCCCGCTGGTTCCGGCGGCGACGATCCCGGTCTTGTTGGCCCCAAGGGTCGGTATGGCGAAGATCTTGGAGCCGATGCTTTGAGGGCCGCTGCCGAAGCCGGTAACAACCGGGCTGGCGACGACGCTGTTGATAAGGTTGCCGGACGAGAACAGGAATTGCTGAATGTTGCTGAAGCTCAACGTCGGCGGGGACGCCGGCGCGCCCATATCGCCCGCCGCGCCATCATAGAACGTCATGGTTCCGGCCTGGGCATTGGCGCCAGTTTCCACCTTCAACCAAACTTGACCATCCAGATTATCGACGCCGATCTGATTGGTTCCACCGATGCCCGCCACCACGTCCGTACCGCCGATGGTGGAGGTCTGGCCGTTACCGCTGCCCGAGATGTGGAACAGCGTGCTTGACACCTGGGCGACAAACTTCGAGCCGCTGTCGGACGCCGACGTCAGGTCGATTTTGGTCGGCGGCGGCGGAGGCGGCGGGGGTGGCGGAGGTGGCGGAGGGGGTGGCGGAGGTGGCGGAGGAGGTGGCGGTGGCGGAGGAGGAGGCGGAGGAGGCGGAGGAGGAGGAGGTGGCGGAGGCGGGGGAGGCGGCGGCGGCGGCGGTGGCGGAGGCGGCGCCACGATACGATGCTCGACATTATCTTCCGGCCCGGGACTGCCCGAATGCCCCTCGTTATTGACGGGCGGCGGCGGTGGAGGCGCCAGCGAGGGCTGCGGCGCCTGCGGGTTGGCCGACAAGGCGGAGCCGTAATTGTTCTGAATCTGCTGGGCGGAGTTAAAAACCGGCGGCGGCGGCGGCTGGATATAGCTGGTCAGGCTGACCGAGAAGTTGACCTGATTGATGGTGCGGGTGCCGCCGGCATTGGACAGGGTGATCTCGCCCACTCCACCGCCGGGGTCCTGCAGCAGGGTGAAGGAGTTGGCCTCGCCCTCAGCGCCCGCAGTGCCGGCGCCCGAGGTGCCGCGCACGCCGATGGTCATCACCGGGGTCTTGACGGTCATGGCATCGGGGGCGGATTTGGCAATCTGGCCGGAGACGAAGGAATAGGCGCCCTTGACCACCGACACGGTCAGCGAACCAGCATGGGCCTGGGGATCGAACACCAGTTCGTCCATGACCATGCGGCCCTTGGGTCCCAGCGAGAATGACGAATTGTCGGCAAAGGTCACGCCGACCTTGCCGTCGGCCTCGGTCTCCAGCACATCGCCTTGCAGGATGGCGGCGCCCGGCCCCAGGACCTCGCGGGTGCCGTCCGGGTGGCGCACATGGACCACACCCGACAGCTTTTCCACCTTGCCGATTGCTTTCAACGGCTCAGCCATGCACGCCCCCCAGCACTCGCTCACCCCGGTAGATTTTTACCACAACACCAAATGGCGGTGCATCCGCTATATGAGCAACTCAAGAGCGCCTGTTCATTGCCTCGTCAGCCTTTGTTCTTGACCCGTCCCCTATCTCGCGGTTGACTGCCCCAGGGTTTCAGCAACGGGGGCAGCCAGATGGGTTTGGTCGAGGAACTGGCGCCTGGGAAAGCTACGGCCCCCGACCTAATTGAAGCCGAACGCGCCCGCGCCGAAAACCATTTCGACGCCGCCCTTGAAGCTTACCAATCCGTGCTGTCCATCTATCCCCGCCGGGCCGATGCCCTGGCCGGACGCGGCGCCGTCCTGCGCGCCATGGGCCGCCCGCACGAGGCGCTGATCGACCTGCTGGAAGCCCTGAACTACGCCCCCCATTACACCGAAGCCCAGTTGGAACTGGCCCTGGCCCTGCGCGAATCCGGGCGCGGCGACGAGGCCCGCACCCTGTACGGCCTTCTGCTGCGCGCCCCGGACGCTCCGGCGGCAGCATGGCACGGCTTGGCCCTGCTGCTGCTGTCCGAGGGTCACGACTTGGCCGCCGAGGCCTGCCTGCGCCGCACCATCGCCATGGCGCCGGATAACATCGATGCCCGCCTGAACTTGGCCGATTTGCTGGTACGGCGCGACGATCTGGCCGGTGCGGTGGATTTTTACCAAGACATTCTCGCCATCTCGCAATCCTGCGCAGCGGCCCATTCCGGTCTGGGTCAGGCGCTGATCGGCCTGGGCCGCCTGGGCGAGGCCGAGGACCAGCTGGAACGCGCCCTGGTCATGGATTCGGAAAACCCGCTGGCCCATATGGGCCGCGCCCGCCTGAACCTGCTGGACGGCAATCTGCCCGCCGCGTGGGAAGACATGGAATGGCGCTGGCCCCTGGCCGGGCGCGCGCGTCCTTCGCCGCCGGGCCAATTGTGGGACGGCAGCACGGACCTGACCGGCCAGACCATCCTGCTTTGGGCCGAACAGGGCGTGGGCGAGATCATTCACCTGCTGCGCCATGTGGCGCGCGTGGCCCATACCGGCGCCCAAGTGGTGCTGGGCGTGCCGGCCACCCTGGCACCCCTGGCCGCCGCCATGGACGGGGTGGCCCGCGTGCTGGTCTCGGGCCAGCCGGTGCCAAGCGATGTGACCATCCACTACAACGCCTCGCTGGCCGATCTGCCGCGCCTGTTCGGCACCGACCTCGCCAGCGTGCAATCGGCGCCCTATCTGACCGTGCCCCAAGGCCGCCAACGCCCCATCTCGGCCCCCGCCACCGCCATGGTCAAGGTGGGTCTGGTATGGTCGGGCGGGCGCCACACCATCCCCATGGGCCAATTGGCACCCCTGCTGAGCATGCCCGGTATCGCACTATTCGGCCTGCAAACCGGCCCGCACGCCCGCGACATCGCCGAGCTGGCTCACCCATCCCTGATCGCCGATCTGTCGGCCACCATCTTCAACACCGCCGACCTTGCCGGACGGCTGGCCGAGATGGATGTGGTCATCACCGTGGACGGCCCCGCCGCCCATCTGGCCGGCGCCCTGGGCGTGCCGGTCTGGGTGCTGCTGCCCACGGCGCCCGATTGGCGCTGGATGCTGGAGCGCGACGATTCGCCCTATTACACCTCGGCCCGGCTGTTCCGCCAGAACCGGCCCGATAACTGGAACGGCCCCATACAGCGTGTGTGCGCCGCCTTGCGCGAAAAGATCGCCGAGGCCAAGGCCCAGCGCGCTCAGGCCGCCCGCGCCCTGAGCGGCGGTATGGCCAGCGCCCGCGCCTTCCTGGCCGCCCATCTGATGGCCGGCGATGTGCTGGTGGATGTGGGCAGCGGCGACGGCACCCACGCTTTGGACGCAGCCGCGCACCCATCTGGCGACATCACGGTGCTGTTGGTGGAAGCCCGCACCAGCGAGGCCGGCATCCTGGCCGACACCATGGCCATCGCCGGTGCGGAAGATACGGTGGAGGTCATCCACGCCGCCCTGTCCGCCACCGCCGGTCCCGCCGTGGTGGCCCAAACTCCGCGCCCCGGACGCACGGTATTCCCCCTGCCCCATTGGGTGCGCGCGGCCTTCGCCACCACCACCCTGGACTCCCTGCTGGAAGCCCGTCCCGAATTGGCCGAACGCCGGCTGGTGCTGTGCGTGGGCGCCAAGGGGGCCGAGGCCGACGTGCTGGCCGGCCTGTCCGCCGAACCCGCCATTCTGGTGTTCAAGCACCGCGCCGGCAGTCCCGTGGCCGATCATCTGCGTGAGGCCGGTTACGCCCAGTACCGCTTCCCCGGCGATTTGGCCGCCGGTCCCGTGGTGCCCTTCACGGACCAGGAATGCACCGTGCTGGCCCTGGCGCCCGGCCTTGCCCCCGCCGCCATCTATGGCGACACCACGGATGCCACCTCCCCCGCCGCCATGGCCCATGCCCGCGCTTTGGGCGCCCGGCTGGCCCATGAGGGCTCGGTGGCGCTGACCGCCGGCAAACTGAACGATGCGGGCGCCCTATTCGCCCGCGCCCTGGCCGCCGATCCCGGCAATGTGGAGGCCAACGCCAATCTGGGCACCCTGCTGCGCCGCATCGGCCGCGGCGACGCCGCTTGCGCCTGCTGGGGCCGCGCCTTGGCTGGCGGTGCCGGTGCCGGCGTGCGCGCCAATGCGGCCAATGTGCTGCGCGAATTGGGCTATCTGCTGGCCTCCGAAAGCTATTTCCTTGAGGCCTTGGCCGCTGAACCTGACAACGCGAAATTCCTATACGGCTTCGGCCTGCTGGAAAACGAACGCGGTCGCGCCAAGGAAGCCCTGGCCCTGTTCGAACGGGCCGAGCATCTGGCGCCGGGCACGGTGCCGCGCCGCGACTATGCCGGGGCACTGCTGAAATCGGGCAATCTGGCCCGCGGCATGGCCGAAATGGCCCACCGCCCCGCCCCCGCTTTGGCCCCGGTGGACGCCCCCGTATGGGACGGCACCCGCCTGGACGCCCGCACCATCCTGGTGCGCGACGAAAACGACGCCATCGATACCGTGATGCTGTCGCGCTTCATTCCCCAGGTGGCGCGCCAGGGCGGTCTGGTCATCGTCGAATGCGTGCCCGAGGCCGTCCGCCTGATGGGCAACCTGCCCGGCGTGGAACAGGCGGTGGCGCGCGGCGAGCCCCTGCCCCAGGCCGATTTCACCATCAATCTGCTGGACGTCCCCCGGCTGATCGGCACCACCTCGCGCACCACGCCGCCGCGCGACGTGCCCTATCTGCATTTGCCCGACGAGGTGGTGCCCCACGTCTTTACTGATGACCACCGTCTGCGCGTGGGCATCGCCTGGGCGGGCCGCCCCACCGACGGCTCGGTGCCGCTATCGGCGCTGCTGCGTCTGGCAGCCACCCCCGGCATCACCCTGATCAGCCTGCAACGCGGCCCCCGCGCCACCGATCTGATCAAAACCGGCGCCCATGCCTTCGTGGAGGATCTGGGCACCGCCTGCACCGATCTGGCCGACACCGCCGCCCTCATCGCCGGCCTGGATCTGGTCATCACCACCGACACCACCGAGGCCCATCTGGCCGGCGCCATGGGCAAACCCGTCTGGGTCCTGCTGCCGCAAACCTGCGATTGGCGCTGGGTGGATGGCCGCGAGGATTCCGTTTGGTATCCCACCATGCGCGTCTTCCGCCAAGCCACCGACGGGACATGGACCCGCGCCATCGCGCGCATGGCGGAAGCGGCGGCGGCCATGGCGGCGGGCAAGCGCGGGCGGGGATAAGAACGGAAAACCCCGCCAGGCAGGATAACGCGGTCAGACCTGACGGCGGCGGCGGGCGGCGGCACCGGCGGCCAGCAGGCCGATGGCGGCGATGCCCAAGGACGCCGGCTCCGGAACGGCGCTGATCTTGCCGTCGATATACGCGCCCTTTCTCGAACCATCGCTCAGGCCGAAGAGGCCCTTGTTGAACTTGGCGTCAAACAGATTGACAGTGACGGTGCCGAAGCCGGTTTCGAACTTAACCGGATCATTCCAATGCACCGTGCCATACTGAATAAGACCGTACAGTTCCCGGATGCCATCGGTCGTGCCGGTATCCGTTCCACCGAAAATAGAAGGCGACGTGAAGGCGAAGTTGACGCTGATGGGCTTGGCGACCTCGTCATCGCTGTTCACGGTGGTCTCGTTGGTCCACAGCTTGAACAGGCCCGTCAGCAACGTCGGGCCGCCATTCACCACCACGGGCACATTGGTGAACGAACCGGGCGAGCCTGGACCATGATTGGTCTGCATGACCAGCCCGGGATCGACGCTGTTGACCAACACGGTGTACGACGCGGTGAACGGGGTGGCGCTGGCGGGGGC
>JACMKT010000008.1 GCA_014380005.1 Rhodospirillales bacterium | reverse complement strand
TCTTCGCGGATTAGCGGGGAATGCTTGCCAAGCCCACGGTCGTCACCCCGGACAAGCGAAGCGCAGATCCGGGGTCCATGGTCGGTGCGCGGCAGGCGCTTGAGTCAAATGGAACACAGATGAACGCAGATAAACACAGATGCGCCTGACGGCGCTGACGCAGATGAAGAAGAAAAATTTCTATTCTTATCTGTGTAGGCCGCGCCAGCGGCATCTGTGCTTATCTGCGTTCATCTGTGTTCCCATAAAACAGGCAGTCGATTCGCCCCCACCATGGACCCCGGATCGGCGCTTCGCTTGTCCGGGGTGACACGGTTTGGGGGTCTTGAGAAGGCTATCCCCGCTAATCCGTGATGAACCTTTTATATGCGCGCTGCCGCGCGTAAGCCCCCTCTCCCCGTCGCTCCGCTCCCGCAGGGGGCGAGGGGCTTTATCCTAATTCCTTACGCAGAAACTCCAGCGACCGTTTCCACGCCAATTGGGCATCGTCCTTGCGGAAATTGTCCCCGGTGGGATTGGCGAAGGCGTGACCGGCGTCGTACCAATGGACGGTATAGGGCTTGCCCACCTGTTTCATGGTGCGCTCGAACCCTTCGACCACGTCCTTATTGATGAACTGATCGCTCTTACCGAAATGGCCCAGCACCGGCCCCTTCAGCCGGGACAATTGCTCGGGCGGCAGATTGACCCGTCCGTAATAGACCACGGCGGCGTCCATGGGGGCGATGGTGGCGGCGTTCAGCGCCCAGCCGCCGCCGAAGCACCAGCCCATGACCGCCGCCTTGCGGTTTCCGTCGGGATGGTTCTTCAGCCAGCCCGCCCAGGAACTCAGCGTATCGGCGGCTTCCTCGGGCTTGACCATCTGGCTCAGGGAGCGGGCCTCGTCGGTGCCGGTGGCAACGCGGCCCTGGAACAGATCCACCGCCAGCGCCAGATAGCCCTGACGGGCCAAATCCACCGCCACCGCCTTGATCTGGTCGTTCAGCCCCCACCATTCATGCACCAGCATGATGGTCGGCACATGAGCCTGGGCCGTGTCCGGCTTTGCCAAAGCGGCGGAAACCTCGCGCCCGCCGGCAGTGGTGATCTTCTGATCGCGGGTGATCTGCGCTGCGGTCTGGGCCAGCACCGGGTCGGCCAGGATGGCGGCCAAGGGCAACCCGGCCAGACTGGTCAGCAGCGAGCGGCGGATTGGATCGAACTCGGGCATGGGCACCTCCCCAATGGGCCAGCCTTAGATGGGGAGTGCGGCAGCCGCGCGCGAGGGGGCCGGGAGAGTTAGCGCTGACGCTTGATCGCAGCCGTTCTTCGTGCTCTAGAAGAGGCTCATTTCCCCGAGGTTTCCCGTGGTGCATGGACTGACCGGCGGCATCCGCCCCTATCTCGCGCTTTCGCTGCTGTGTCTGGCGCTGTATCTGCCCGGCTTGGCGGCGCTGCCGCCCATGGACCGCGACGAATCCCGCTTCATCCAGGCGACGCGGCAGATGCTGGAAAGCGGCGATTTCATCCGCATTCAGTTCCAGGACGAAATGCGCGCGAAAAAGCCTGCCGGGGCCTATTGGCTGCAGGCGGCCTCGGTGGAGGCGCTGTCGCACCCCGCCTCCAACCAAGTGTGGCCCTACCGTCTGCCCTCGGCCCTGGCGGCGTGGGCGGCGGTGCTGATGACCTTTGCCTTTGGCCGCTCGCTGCTGGGCACCCGCCCGGCGCTGCTGGCCGGGGTGCTGCTGGCGTCCAGCCTGATGCTGACCGCCGAGGCCCATCAAGCCAAGACCGACGCCATCCTGCTGGCCTGCGTGGTCGCCGCCCAAGGCGTGCTGGCCCGCTTCTACGTATCGGGCCAAGCCCGCGAGAAAGCCGGCGGCGGCGGATGCGGGTCTTCCGCCCCCGTGACCGGGGCGTCCCTGATGGCGCCGGGCACCCTGGAGGCCGCCATCTTCTGGCTGGCCCAAGGCATCGGCATCCTGATCAAAGGCCCCATCGTCCCGTTGATCAGCCTGCTGACCGTGGCCGCCCTGTGGGGCGCCGACCGCAATGTCCGCTGGTTCGTCTCGCTGCGCCCCCTGCTGGGCAGCGTCATCGCCATCGCCATCGCGGCGCCGTGGTTCGTGGCGGTGTCGTCGGCCACCGGCGGCGCCTTCGTGGGCGAGGCGGTGAAGGGCGATCTGCTGCCCAAGCTGCTGGGCGCCCAGGAAAGCCATGGTGGCTTCCCCGGCTGGTATCTCATGCTGGCCGCCGGCATTTTCTGGCCCGGTTCGCTGCTGCTGTGGCCGGCGGTGACCAAGCTGTGGGGGCAACGGGGCCGGCTGGCCTTCCGCGTGCTGCTGGCCTGGGCCATCCCCACCTGGGTGCTGTTCGAGATCATCCCCACCAAGCTGCCCCATTACGTGCTGCCGGCCTTCCCCGCCCTGGCGCTGATGGTGGCCGCCCTGGCCTGCGAGGGCCTGGAGGTCTTCCGCCACCGGGCCGCCAAGGCGTGGTACGTGGTGTGGACGCTGATCGGCTTCACCCTGGCCGCCGCCGTGGTGGTGCTGCCCATCAAACTGGGCAACGGCTTTGACGCCTCCACCGTGCCCGCCGCCATCGCCATCGTGCTGGCGACCCTGCTGCCCGCCGCTTTGGCCCTGATGAACCGCCCGGCCACCGCCGCCCTGGCCCTGGCCCTGACCGCCGTGGCCACCTATCCGGTGGTGTTCCAAGGCGTGCTGCCATCCCTGGACCGCATGTTCCTGTCGCGCGGTGTCGCCCGCATCATCCAGACCATCGGCTCTGATGGCCCGGTGGCGGCGGCAGGCTATTCCGAGCCCTCTCTGGTTTTCCTGGTGGGCACCGACACCCGCTTCGTCAACGGCGCCGGCGCAGCAGGGCATCTGGCCGCCCATCCCCGCGCCTTGGTGGTGGTGACTGACCGCGAACTGCCGGCGTTCAGCCAGGAAGCCACCAAGCTGGGCCTGAGCATTGAACAATTCGGCCAGGTGGACGGCATCAATTATTCGCGCGGCAAGCCGACCTCGCTGGCGGTTCTGGGAGTGAAAACCCCGTGAAGCGAATCGAGCGCGGCATCCTGTCGGTGATGGAACGGGTCCAACTGGCCTGGGAGGGGGTGACCCTGGCCCTGTCCGACGCCAACCGCAAGGCGGCGCCGCTGAAAGCCGCCCTGGCCGGCCAATGGGCGCGCAGCGCCGAGCGGCCCATGATCTGGTCCTTCGTCTATGTGACGCTGTTCTGCACCCTGTCCATCCTGTTCTTGGACCGCCCGGTTGCCCGCCTGCTCAAGGCCCATGTGGGCGGCGACGTGGAAGGCTTCTTCAAGGTGATCACCCATCTGGGTGAGGCCCAACTCTATTTGGTTCCCGCCGGGCTGGCCGCGCTGGGGCTGTGGCTGGCATCCCTGCGCGCCATGACCGCCGCCGCCCGCGACCGCCTGCGCCGGCTGGCGGTGACCCCGGCCTTCATCTTCCTGTCCATCGCCATCTCCGGCCTGATCAGCAACGCCATCAAATTCAGCCTGGGCCGCTATCGCCCGCGCTATCTGTTCGAACAGGATTTGTACGGCTTCAGCTTCTTCAATTCCGCCTGGGGCATGAACTCGTTCCCGTCCGGCCATTCCCAGGCCGGCTTCGCCGCCATGACCGCGCTGATGATCGTGTGCCCGCGCTATGACATCTTCTGGATGCTGATCGCCGTGCTGGTGGCGCTGAGCCGGGTGGTGACCACCGTGCATTATTTGTCGGACGCGGTGGCCGGATCATGGCTGGCCATCTGCATCGCCTTCACCCTGGCACGCCTGATGCGGGCCAAGGGGTGGGAGCCGCGTATCGGGGGTTAAAGCCGCTCGCCCTCTTCGGGCAAGTCCCAGCCGGTGGCGCCTTCCACCAGACCGACCAGATCCATGTATTGCTCGGGATCCAAATTTTCCGCATTGGCGAGGTCGCGGCACATGTCCACCGCCTCGTCCGGGTCCGAGGCCGAGCCGGCGATGCTGTCGGCCAAGGTGGACAGCATGACCGGCTCCGCCGATTCGCCCAGTTCATCATCATAATCGGGCATGGCGGGGCTCCCCTCTGAAGGTCGTTCCCCCGGCAGTTGGGAAAGCCCCCGGGGCGCCGTCAAAGGGGGCTGACGAGGTATTATACCAACGGCCTTAATCCTTGACCGATGCCCACTGTCGGGATGCGATTGACCGGATGCGCTGAGGTGTGGCGACAGCAGTGGGGCAAGTCTACCTACTTCAAAAATTCGGCGATTGCCTTGTTCACCCGCTGGGGCTGTTCCAGCTGGAGGAAGTGATCCACATCACCCCACACCACCAGCTTGTTCTTGGGATAATGCGTGTCCAGCCAGTTTTTCACCCCGGCTTCCGACGTCTTCGCATACAGGCCCAGCACCGGGATATCAGAACGCAGCGGCGCCCACACATCCGCATCGGTGAAATGTTCCCAGGTGCTCGCCACCATGGTCTGGTCGGATTCGCGCACCTTGGCGATGATGGCGCGGGCATCCTTGGGCGGGACCTTGGGCATGAAGCTTTCGAAGAACTTCTCCAGCACCAGGGTGTAGTCCGGCCCCTTCAGGCCCTGGTTCATGCGGGAGACGAAGTCTTCCTGCTCGGCACGGGCCTTGCGGTCGGCAGGCGGTTCCATGATGGCGCCGTCGAGGAACACCGCCTTGTCCACCTTCAGCACATTGCGCCGCACCACCGTGTGGATCACCGGCAACCCCATGGAATGGCCGATCAGCACGGCGTGGGAGATGCCCGCATCCTTGGCGACGGCCTCCACCGCGCGGGCATACAAATCCATGGTGTAGGCAATGTCGCGCGGGCGGCCCGAATCGCCGTGGCCCGGCGAATCCAGGGCGATCACCCGGTGGGTTTTCGCCAGCGCCGGGACTTGGCGATACCAGAACGACTGGTCCATGGTGAAGCCGTGGATCAGGATGACCGCAGGCGCCGTAGGCTTGCCCCAACTTTTGTAATGGATGAGGAAATCGTCCAGACCGACGAAACGCGACTCGCCGTCCTTGGCGAAGGCGCCGGGCGCCGCCAGCAACAAGACGAACAGCAGCAGGGGACGAAGAAAGCGCATCATTTTGCCCTCACCATTTCCACGAACACGCCGCAGGCTTCCGACGGCGGAATGCGGATCGTGCCTTCCTTGTCGCGGCTGAACTCCACGCCATTAGCCTTCAACACGGCGCTCGCGCGGTCGGTGTCCACCACCTGAATCGCCAAAGCCACCAAGGCCGGAGCGGGCGGCAATTCGTCCAATTCGGCGTCGGGGTGCAATTGGGTCAATTCATCGGGGCGGGTCAGATAGACCAGACCGTGCCCGGTATGGACAGTCACCGTGTCGTCGGTCAGCACCGCCGAATGGGGGCCGAACACCACATCCCAGGCGGGGGTCAGTTCCGGCGGCTCGTGGACGATGGCGGTGACCGAGGCCATGCCGACCGCACCATTGGGGTGGTCCAGCCATTGAGGATGGCGCTCACGTTCGGCGGTGATGTGCTGGACGACGCGCGTCTTCACCCCCGGCGTGGCGTCCATGGGCAGCGGCGCTTCCGAGAACATCAGGGTGACGCCGTCATCCATCTTGCGCGACAGCGACCGCGCCACCGGCACGTCCAGCCCCGCCCCACGCAGGGATTCGGCAGCGGCGGCACCATTGCTGGAGCCAAGCCCGATGCCGTTCAGCCCCTCGCGCTCCGCAGTAAAGGCCCGCACCTGATCGGCTTCCACGCCGGCGCCCTCGGCGGCCAGCAGCATCACATAGTCGCGGGGGAACATGGCGCACATATTGGCGGTGCCCCACTCGGCGTGGTGGCCCCTGGGGGTCAGGGCAAAGCCCAGCCGTTGGAAAGTGTCAGCCGCCTGGGCCAGATCGCGCACGGCGATGACCGCGTGATCCAAGCCGGTGATGTGGTTCGCCATGGCTGCCTCCCTGATTGAGCACAGCGAAGGTGCCACCGGCAGGGAAAAGGGTCAACGATCCTGCTTGGCGTCGATGATGGCGCGGCGGATGGCGCGGGTCTCGGCGAAGCGCTGTTCCAGCACCTCGCCCTCGCCCCAGCGGATGGAGCGTTGCAGGGCGGTCAAATCCTCGGTGAAGCGCTGGATCACTTCCAGCACCGCTTCCTTGTTATTGAGGAAGATGTCGCGCCACATGATGGGATCGCTGGCGGCGATGCGGGTGAAATCGCGGAAGCCCGAGGCCGAAAACTTGATGACCTCTTGCTGCAAATGCCCTTCCAGATCGTTGGCGGTTCCGACGATGGTGTAGGCGATCAGATGGGGCAGATGGGAGGTGATGGCGAGCACCCGGTCATGGTGATGGGGCTCCATCTCCTCGACGGTGGAACCCACCGCTTCCCACAAGGCGCGCACCTTGGCGATGGCCTTGGCATCGGTGTGGGCCTGCGGGGTCAGGATACACCAACGCCCCTCGAACAATTCGGCAAAGCCCGCCGCCGGGCCGGAATGTTCCGTGCCGGCGATGGGGTGGCCGGGGACGAAATGGACGCCCTCGGGCAAGGACGGCTCCAAATCCCGCAGCACGGCGATCTTCACCGAGCCCACATCGGTGATGATGGTGCCCGGCGCCAGATGGGGGCCGATGGCGCGGCCAACGGCTTCCACCGCACCCACCGGCGTGCCCACCACCACCAGATCGGCGCCGGGAACAGCCGCCGCTGCATCGGTGAAGGCGGCATCGACCACACCCAGCTCCAACGCCACCTGACAGGCGGCGGGATCGGCATCCAGCGTCACCACCCGCGCCGCCAGCCCATGCTTGCGCACGGCGCGGGCGAGCGACGAGTTGATCAGGCCGATACCGACGAAGCAGATGGTGTTGAAAAGGGGGGCGGTCATCAGGTTACTTCCACTGGGCCAGGAACTCGGCCAGCGCCGCCGCCACCAGCTGGTTTTCCTCGCCGGTGCCGATGGTGATGCGCAGCCAATCGCCCAGGCCATAGCCACCCATGGCGCGCACGATCAGCCCACGCGCCCGCAAATAGGCATCGGCGGCGGTGGCGTCCTTGCCTGCACCCGTGGGGAACTGGATCAGCACGAAGTTGCACACCGACGGCGTGGCCGTCAGCCCCAGCTTGGCGATTTCTGCCAGCATCCAGGACAGCCAGTAATCATTGTGGCTCTTGCACAGCTCCATATAGGCGCTGTCTTCCAGCGCGGCCACACCGGCGATCAGCGCGGGCGAGCCCACGTTGAAGGGGTTGCGCACCCGGTTCAGCACATCGGCGATGTTGGCCGGGCAATAGGCCCAGCCCAGACGCAGGCCGCCCAAGGCGTAAATCTTCGAGAAGGTGCGGCACATGACCGTGTTGGTGCCCGCATCCACCAGCTCGATGCCGGGGGTGTAGTCGTTCTTGGACACGAACTCGGCATAGGCCGCGTCGATCACCAGCAAGATGTCGTCGCGCAGACCGGCGCGCAGGCGCTTGACCTCGTCCGCCGGCAGATAGGTGCCGGTGGGGTTGTTGGGGTTGGCCAGGAACACAATCTTGGTGCGCGGCGTCACCGCCGCCAGCAGGGCATCCACATTGGCGGTCAGCTCGGTCTCGGGCGCGGTCACCGGAGTGGCGCCGCAAGCCTTGGCGGCGATGGCGTACATGAGGAAGCCGTGGGCCGAGTACAGCACTTCGTCACCGGGGCCGGCATAGGCACGGCACAGAATGCCCAGCAGCTCGTCCGAGCCGGCGCCGCAGACGATGCGCTCGCCGTCGACGCCCCAGCGGGCGGCCAGGGCCTTGCGCAGCCGGCTGGCGCCGCCATCGGGATAGCGGTGCATGTCGCCGGCCATGGCCTGGAGCGCGTCCATGGCCTTGGGGCTCGGCCCCAGCGCGCCTTCGTTGGAAGACAGCTTGATGACGCGGGTCACGCCCTCGATGGCGGATTCGCCGCCCACATAGGGCCTGATATCCATGATGCCGGGGCGGGGCGAGGGAGCGGTCATGGCAAAGAGACTCCTTAGGAGATGGTCTTCTGAATGATTAAGCCGGCAATTGAACGGCGTAGCCGCCGATCACCCGCACATGGGTCACCGGGTCCTTGGTGCCCACCAATTCGGCCAAGCGGTCGTCGGCCTGGGTGACATAGCCGGTGATCTCCACCAGATGGCGCCAGACGCCCTCGGCGCGATGGGTGGCGACCATGGCGGCTGAATCCAGCCGGGCGGCGGCGAAGGCGGCGCGCAGGCGGTCGCGGCTGACATCGGGGGCGGTTTCCACCGCCACCAGGGTGCGGTCGTCGCCGGTATCGTCATGGTCGCGGCAGGCAACCACCAGGGCTTCCAGCGGCTCGGGCTTGCCCGGATCGGCATCCGAGGCCAACACCGGCAGGCGGGCGACCACGCGGGGCAAATTCTCAGCCGCCGAGGTCAGCGACAGCCACCACGGCTCGGCATCGGCGGCGGTGGGAATGGGGACCACCCCCACGGAAGCCTGACCGTCGGCCACCATGCGGACCACGTGACCGGGGGTCAGGTGAACGATCTGCGGCCACACCACGCCGAAATGGTTCTTCGCCAGCTCGATGTAGCCGGCCCCGCGCGCGGGCTGATAGACGGCGATGGTGAAGGGCTGCTGCAACCCCACCAGGGCGCCCATGATCTCGCGCCAGATACGCACCAGGGCCTGCTTGGGCAGGGCGCCCTGGTGACGCGCAACCAAGCGCCGCAGCACCATGGCCTCGCGGCCCGGACGCAGCGGAATGCCGGTCTGCGCCTTAGCGCCGGCGATCTTTTCCACAAGTCCGACCCGCTCCATCAACAAATCGTGGAGTTGGTTGTCGATGCGGTCGATTTCGCGCCGTAGGCGATCAAGGGAGGCGGTATCGGTGCTCATGATGCGGCTTGGTGCTCTGTTCGGGGGCGGCATAGGTGTAGTGTGTGTACCGCACGAAATCAAAGAAAACGTTGACAGCCCACGCCTGCCCCCATAGCTAATCGTGTTCTTTCCCCAAGGGATGAGCCGTTTCCGAAGATGACCGCCATCGAGGCCCCCGAGCCGATCCTGCCGCGCGATCCCCTTGGCCAGTTTGTCGAGCTTGGCCGAGACACGCCCATCCGGCTGGATTGCGGTGTGGATCTGGGGCCGATCACCGTGGGCTTCCAGACCTATGGCCGGCTGAATGACGATCATTCCAACGCCATCCTGATCTGCCATGCCCTGACCGGCGACCAATACGTGGCCGACCCCCACCCGCTGACCGGCAAGTCGGGCTGGTGGAGCGATCTGGTCGGGCCGGGCCGGCTGTTCGATACCGACCGTTATTTCCTGGTGTGCTCCAACGTGCTGGGCGGCTGCATGGGCACCACCGGGCCCAAGGAAGTCAACCCGGCCACCGGCAAGCCCTGGGGCAAGGATTTCCCGGTCATCACCATCGGCGATATGGTGCAGGTCCAGGCCCGGCTGATGGATCATCTGGGCGTCGGCCAGCTGTTCTGCGTGGTCGGCGGCTCCATGGGCGGCATGCAGGTGCTGGAATGGTGCGCGGCCTACCCCGAGCGGGTGTTCTCGGCCATTCCCATCGCCACCGCCGCCCGCCACTCGGCCCAGAACATCGCCTTCAACGAAGTGGGCCGCCAGGCCATCATCGCCGATCCCGATTGGAGAGGCGGCGACTATCTGGAACACGGCACCGCGCCCCATAGCGGTCTGGCCGTGGCCCGCATGGCCGCCCACATCACCTATCTGTCCGAGGCGGCGCTGCACCGCAAATTCGGCCGCAACCTGCAAGGGGGGCGCGACGCGTTCTCCTATGGCTTCGGCGCCGATTTCCAGGTGGAAAGCTATCTGCGCTATCAAGGCTCCACCTTCGTGGACCGCTTCGACGCCAATTCGTACCTGTATATCACCCGCGCCATGGATTACTTCGATCTGGCCGCCGAGCATGACGGCCATCTGGCCAAGGCCTTCACCGGCACCAAGACCCGCGTCTGCGTGGTGTCGTTCTCGTCGGACTGGCTGTTCCCCACCTGCGAAAGCCGCGACGTGGTGCGCGCCCTGAACGCGGTGGCGGCCAATGTCAGCTTCGTGGAAATCCAATCGGATAAGGGCCACGACGCCTTCCTGCTGGACGAGCCCGAATTCCACGCCACCCTGACCGGCTTCCTGGAAGCCGCCGCGAGCCATCGCGGCCTGCCGCGTTTAGGCGGAAACGGCTTGCCGCGTCTGGGGGAATGACCATGATGATGATGTCCAACGGCAATCTGCGCGTCGATCTCAAGCTGATCGCCGACATGGTGGAAACCGGCTCGCGCGTGTTGGACGTGGGTTGCGGCGACGGCACCTTGCTGTCCTGGCTGGGCAAGCACAAGAACGTGGACGGGCGCGGCATCGAGCTTTCCATGGCCGGCGTGTCGGCGGCGGTGGCGCAAGGCCTGTCGGTCATCCAGGGCGATGCCGACACCGATCTGGGCGACTATCCCACCGGCGCCTTCGACACGGTCATCCTGAGCCAGACCCTGCAAGCCACCTACGAGCCCAAGACCGTGCTGGCCAACATGCTGCGCATCGGCCGGCGCGCCATCGTGTCCTTCCCCAATTTCGGCCATTGGCGCGTGCGCGCCGATCTGTTGACCACCGGCCGCATGCCGGTGACCGACACCCTGGCCTATGAATGGTACGACACCCCCAACATCCACTTCTGCACCATCCGCGACTTCCTGATGCTGTGCCGCGATCTGGGGGTAACGGTGGAGCGCGGCATCGCCATGAACCGCGACGGCGACGTGCTGGGCATCGACGGCCAGGGCCGGCTGGCGAATCTGTTCGCGGCCCAGGGGCTGTTTGTGATCAGCCGGGCTTAACCCGTTGCGAGACGGAATGGGAATGTAGTAACGTTGCTTCATCCGAGGTTTGGAGAGGCAACCATGGGCACGACACGCCTGAGCAGCCGGGAATTCAACCACGATGTTGCCCGCGCCAAGCGCGCGGCTGAGACCGGGCCGGTGATCATTACCGACCGTGGGCGCCCTGCCTTTGTTCTTCAGCGGTATGAGGATTGGCGCTTGCAAGCCGGTGAAGCGCCGGCTCTCAGTTTGCTGGATGCGCTTGCCGATCCAGCCGGCAGCACGATCGAGTTCGAGGCGCCTCGCCTGACTGGCCCACTTGCCCGACCTGTGGATCTGGACTGATGTATCTGCTTGATACCAATGTCCTGTCCGCGCTTCGCCGCCCCGAGATGGCGCCGTCATCTCTGGTTGCGTGGGCTGGCAGTATCCCGGTCGCCGATCTCTATATTTCAGCCATGACCATCTACGAGCTCGAATTGGGCGTGCGCCGGATCGAGCGTCGTGACCCGGCGCAGGGGGAAATCCTGCGCACATGGTTGACCCGCATTGGCG
>JACMKT010000045.1 GCA_014380005.1 Rhodospirillales bacterium | reverse complement strand
CCGACCACCGACACCGACAGATACAACGCGATCACCAGCACACCGGCCACGGTCAGGCCGAGAACCTTCGGAAGGACGCTCATCGAACACGCTCCTTGAAATCTTTAATGCCGGCCCCACGACCGGCCCCCTCAAGGAAAAGCTCTACCAGAGAAGGGGCTATTTCGAAAGGATAATTCCTCTGCTTTTGGCCCGCGCGCGCGGGTAAGCGCCACTGCTTGTGCTTTTGGGTGGTTGAACTAGGCCTGCCCAGACGAAAGATGGGGGAGGGGCACACTTACCGCCTCAAGGGAGGCGCATCCGTGGATCGTGGCCCCAGGATCTATAATCTGTTCCCCCTGCTGGTGGGGCCGGTGGCGCAATGGGGCGACGAATTGCCCCGCATCGCCCGCATGGGCTTTGATTGGGTCTACCTCAACCCGTTCCACTATCCCGGCTTTTCCGGCTCGCTATACGCGGTCAAGGATTACCACCGCCTCCACCCGCTCATGGATGACGGGCGTCCCGCTGACCAGCAATTGCATGATTTTGTGGATCAGGCCCAGGATTACGGCCTGAAGGTGATGATGGATCTGGTGATCAATCACACCTCGAAAGACGCAATTCTGGTGGACGAACATCCCGAATGGTACGCCCGCACGCCCGAAGGCGCGCTGAAATCCCCCGGTGCGGTGGCCCCCGATGACCCCACCAAATTCACCGAATGGGGCGATCTGGCCGAGATCGACTATGGCCGGCCCGATTTGCACCCGGCCCTGATCGACCATTGGGGCGTGCTGGTGCGCCATTACGCCGCCCTCGGCTTCGTCGGTTTCCGTTGTGATGCCGCCTATCAGGTTCCCGCCGAGGTGTGGGCGGCCATCATCGCGCCGTCGCGGGCCGAATTCCCCCATCTGCATTTCGCCGCCGAGACCCTGGGCTGCACCACCGAACAGATCGCGGCGCTGCACCGGGCCGGCTTCGATACTTTGTTCAACTCGTCCAAATGGTGGGATTTCCACCAGCCCTGGCTGCTGGAGCAATACGATCTGTTGCGCGCCATTGCCCCCAGCATCGCCTTCCCCGAAAGCCACGACACCGTGCGCGTGGCGGCCGAGGCCAATGGCGATCCCGAGGATTGGGCCAAGCTGAAGGCGCTGTTCGCCGCTTTCTTCTCCGCCGGCTGGATGATGCCCATGGGCTATGAATGGGGCTACCGGGCCAAGCTGGATGTGGTCTCTACCCGGCCTACCGACCGCGAGACCGCTCAATACGATATCTCCGCCTTCGTCGCCGGGTTGAACCAGATCAAGGCCGAGACGGCGGCGCTGAATACGGAAGGCCCGCAACGCCTGCTGACCCCGCCTGAATGGTCGGTGGTGGTGCTGCTGCGCCAGACGCCGGAACTGGGTCAGGCGGCGCTGGCGGTGCTCAACACCGATGCCTCCCATGTCAATCAGGTGGATGTGGTCCGCCTGCTGGTGGATGCGGGACAAGCGCCCGAATTGTTCGAGGAATGCACGCCGGGCAGGGTGGGCTCTGCGACGGGGCCGTTGGAATTGGCGCCGCTGGAGGCTCGGCTGTTTCGCACCCGCCTTGACGGCAAGGCCAAGCCGAAGCCCGAACCGGAAGCCAAAGCCCTGCCGCCGCCCACTAATTTGCCCGATGTGGAGACGCCCGGCATCCTGATCCTGGCGGTTAGTCCTTGCGTGGATTGCGGGCGCTATGCGGTCAAGCGCGAGGTTGGCGATGTGCTGGAGGTCACCGCCGACATCCTGAAAGACGGCCACGACAAACTGGCCGCCCGCGTGCTGTGGCGCGAGAAGGGCGACGCGGTGTGGCGCGAGGCTCCGCTGGAGTACCAGGATAACGACCGCTGGATTGGCCGCGTGCCGCTGGAGCGCAACACGCGGCTGACCTACACCATCGAGGCCTGGGGGGATGGGTATGAGACGTGGCGCGACGATATCTCCAAAAAGCGCGCCGCCGGCCAGCCGGTGCCGGTGGAAATCATCGAGGGCCGACTGCTGCTGAACGGCGCACTGCCCCGCATGCAAGGCGCCGACCGTGAGCGCATGACCCGCGTGCTGAGCGATCTGGACGGGATAGCAGTGGAGGAGGATAAGGCCGAATTGATGGTCTCCACTCTGGTCAGTGCCCTGCTGGCCCGCTGGCCCGACCGCTCCAAGGCGGTGCGCCACGACCGGGTTTACGATGTGGTGGTGGACCGGCCCAAGGCCCGGTTCTCGGCGTGGTACGAGATGATGGCGCGCAGCCAGGGCACCGACCCCAACCGCTCGGCCAATTTCCGCGATTGCGAAAAGCGTCTGCCGGAAATCGCCCGCATGGGCTTCGATGTGGTCTATCTGCTGCCCATCCACCCCATTGGCCGGGTCCATCGTAAAGGTCCCGACAACAGCTTGGTGGCGGCGGAAGGCGACCCCGGCAGTCCCTATGCCATCGGCAGCGTCGAGGGTGGGCACACCGCCATTCACCCCGATCTGGGCACGCTGGAGGATTTCCGTCATTTCGTGGCGGCGGTGCAGCGCCACGGCATGGAAGTGGCCCTGGACTTCGCCATCCAATGCGCCCCCGACCACCCCTGGATCAAGCAGCACCCCGACTGGTTCCAATGGCGCCCCGACGGCAGCATCCGCTATGCCGAGAACCCGCCCAAGAAGTACCAGGACATCGTCAACGTGACCTTTCACGGCGGCGAGGCCGAAGGCCTGTGGCGCGAGTTGCTGGGCGTGGTGTTGTTCTGGGTGCGCGAAGGCGTGCGCATCTTCCGCGTGGACAATCCCCACACCAAGCCCATCCCGTTCTGGGAATGGCTGATCCGCACGGTGCAAGACGACTACCCCGACGTGCTGTTCCTGGCGGAAGCCTTCACCCGGCCCAAGCTCATGCGTGCGCTGGCCAAGGCGGGGTTCACCCAATCCTATACCTATTTCACCTGGCGCAACTTCAAGCAGGAACTCATTGATTACATGGGCGAGCTGGCCCAGGGCGAGGCGCGCGACACCATGCGCCCCCATTTCTGGCCCACCACCCCGGACATCCTGCCGCCTTACCTGCAAACCGGCGGGCGGGCGGGGTTCCGTATCCGGCTGGTGCTGGCGGCGACGTTGTCCTCGGTCTACGGCATCTATAACGGCTTCGAGCTATGCGAGGCGGCGGCGGTGCCGGGGAAGGAGGAATACCTCCATTCCGAAAAATACCAGTTCAAGGTCTGGGACTGGAACCGCCCCGGCCACATCAAGGACGACATCACCCGCCTGAACGCCATCCGCCGCGACAACCCGGCCCTGCACGAATTCGAGAACGTGCGGTTCTATCCGGCGGATGATGATTCGGTGCTGTTCTACGGCAAGGCCACCTATGACCGCTCGAACCTGATCTTCGTGGCGGTGACCCTGGACCCCTTCGACGCCCATGATTGCGTGCTGCACTTCCCGCTGGAAGCCATGGGCGTGCCCCAGGGCGAGACCTTCGAGGTAGAGGAACTCCTGACCGGCAACCGCCACCTGTGGCGCGGCGCCAGACAGAGGGTCCGCTTGGACCCGGCGGTCAATCCAGCCGCCATCTACCGCGTCACGGTGTGGAACAGCGTGGATTACAGGACGCCGTGTTTTTGACTAGGCGCTCGATACCCTTTCACTCGTCACCCCCGCGAAAGCGGGGGTCCATGTTGGGGTTGGCGATGGTGCGAACCGTTTAATCGAGGTGCTGCGGAGCCATGGATTCCCGCTTTCGCGGGAATGACGACAGAAAAAATGGTTCCAAGAAGTTCGCAGATAACGGGAGAACCGCAATTGGACCATCTCTGGTATCGGGACGCCATTTTCTACCAGCTGCACGTCAAAGCTTTCTTCGATTCCGACAATGATGGCATGGGTGATTTCCAGGGCCTGACCCAGAAGCTGGATTACATCCAGACCCTGGGCGTCGATACCCTGTGGCTGCTGCCGTTCTATCCGTCGCCGTTGAAGGATGACGGCTACGACATTGCCGATTACCGCAACATCCACCCCACCTACGGCTCCCTGCGCGACTTCCGCCAATTCGTGCGCGAGGCCCATGACCGCGGGCTCAAGGTGGTGACCGAGCTGGTGGTTAATCACACCTCGGACCAGCATCCGTGGTTCCAGAAGGCGCGGGCGGCCCGGCCCGGTTCTGTGGCGCGGGATTATTATGTGTGGAGCGACGACAACAGCCGTTACAGCGGCACCCGCATCATCTTCACCGATACCGAGAAATCCAACTGGACCTGGGACGATGAGGCCAAGCAGTTTTTCTGGCACCGCTTCTTCTCGCACCAGCCCGATCTGAATTTCGACAATCCCCGCGTGGTGCGCGAGATCATCGCGGTCATGCGCCATTGGCTTGACATGGGGGTGGACGGCATGCGCCTGGACGCCGTGCCCTATCTATGCGAGCGCGAGGGCACCAATAACGAAAACCTGTCCGAGACCCACGGTATCCTGAAGCAGTTGCGCCGCGCCCTGGATGAAAGCCACCCAGGCCGCATGTTCCTGGCCGAGGCCAATCAATGGCCCGAGGACGTGCTGCCCTATTTCGGCTCGGGTGACGAATGCCACATGGCGTTTCATTTCCCGCTGATGCCGCGCATGTACATGGCTATCGCCCGCGAAGATCGGCACCCCATCACCGACATCATGAGGCAGACCCCGGACGTGCCGGATAATTGCCAATGGGCCATCTTCTTGCGCAACCATGATGAACTGACCCTGGAGATGGTCACCGACCGCGAGCGCGATTATCTGTGGACCACCTATGCCACCGATCGCCGCGCCCGCATCAATCTGGGCATTCGACGTCGGCTGGCGCCGTTGATGGAGAACGACCGCCGCAAGATCGAGCTGTTGAACTCGTTGCTGTTCTCCATGCCCGGCACGCCCATCATCTATTACGGCGACGAAATCGGCATGGGCGACAACATTTTTCTGGGCGACCGCAACGGTGTGCGCACCCCCATGCAATGGACCGAGGACCGCAACGGCGGTTTCTCCCGCGCCGACCCCGCCAGCCTGTTCCTGCCCGCCATTCAGGACCCGGTCTATGGCTTCGAGGCGGTCAATGTGGAAGCGCAGATGCGCTCGCCGTCCAGCCTGCTGAACTGGATGAAGCGCATGATCGCCGTGCGGCGTGGGCGCAAATGCTTCGGGCGCGGCAGCCTGAAATTCATCTATCCCAACAACCGCAAAATCCTGGCCTATTTGCGGGAGTATGAGGACGAGCATGTGCTGTGCGTGTGCAATCTGTCCCGTTCCGCCCAGGGGGTGGAGCTGAATTTGGCCGCCTATCGTGGCCGTGTGCCGGTGGAGCTGACCGGGCAATCGGCTTTCCCGCCCATCGGCGAGTTGCCCTATTTCCTCACCCTGCCCGGTCATGGATTCTATTGGTTTTTGCTGTCCTTTGATACCGACCCGCCGGCCTGGCACGTGGAATATCCCGGCGCCATGTCCGAACTGATCACCATCGTGGTGCGCGAGGGCTTTGCCGAAATACTGGCCGGGCCGGGCAGGCGCCTGCTGGAACAGGACGTGCTGCCCGCCTTTTTGCACCTGCGCCGCTGGTTCGCCGACAAGGATGTGGGCATGAGCGGGGCCGAGCTGATCCGCTGGGTCGAATTGGCGACCTCTCGCGGTCATTGGGTCATCGCCACCGTGGCGGTGCGCCGGGGCGATGGCGGCACCAGCACCTATCTGCTGCCGCTCAGTCAAAGCTGGGGCGATGCCGGTGAGGAGGCCTCCCATGCCAGCCCCGGCGGCCACACCATGGCGCGGCTGCGCAAGGGCGCCCGTGTGGGTGTGCTGGCGGATGCCTTTTGTGAAGACGGCTTCCTGCTGGCGCTGGTGGAAGTCATGCGCGAACGGGCCGTGCTGCCCGGCAGTGAAGGCACTCTGGCCGGCAAGGCCACCAATGCGTTGGACCGTATGGAGCTGCCGGCAGACCCCGAGGTGGCGCGTATCGCCGTGGAGCAATCCAATAACTCGGCCATTATCGGCGATGCCATGGTGCTGAAACTGATCCGCCGCCCCAGCCCAGGCCCCAATCCCGAAGTGGAAATGGGCCGCTATCTGACCGAGACCTCGCCCTTCGCCAACACCCCGCCACTATTGGGCTGGGTGGAGAATGTGGATTCCGCCGGACGCTCCAGCGTGGCCGCCGTGCTGCACGGCTATGTGCGCAACCAGGGCGACGCCTGGGAATGGACTCTGTCGCAACTGGGCCGCTTCCTGGACGAGGCCAGCCTGTTGCCGCCGGAAGAACTGGCCAGCCGGGTGGATCAGGGCACCATCGCCGATTATCTGGCCTTCGTCGCCGCCATGGGCCGCCGCACCGCAGAAATGCACCGGGCGCTGGCCGCCCCCACCCCCGACCCGGATTTCGGTGCCCAGCCGGTGGACCGGGAAGACCTCAATTTATGGCGTGAACGGGCGCTGGATCAGGCCCGCCTTGCCATGGCCGCCCTGGACCGCTGCGATTTGCCCGAGGCCCGTTGGCTGGTGAACCATGCCGATGCTTTGGCGCAGGCCATCACCGACCGCGTCCCGGCCAGCCCGTTCGGTCTGCGCATCCGCATCCATGGCGATTACCATCTGGGCCAGATGCTGGTGACCATGAACGATGTTCAAATCATCGATTTCGAAGGCGAACCGGTGCGCGCCATCGAAGCCCGCCGGGCCAAGGACAGCCCGCTACGCGACGTGGCCGGCATCCTGCGCTCGTTCGATTACGCGGCCCAGGCGGTGCTCATGCGCATGGCGGCGGCGCGGCCCGATCTGCCCCAGCAATTGGAGACTGTGGCCCGCGAGTGGCGCGACAAGGTGACCGCCACTTTCCTGTCCACCTATCTGCAGGCGGCGGAGGAGACCGGCGGGCTGGGTCTGGACTCGCCCGAGGCGCAACGACTGCTTGATCTGTTCGTCATGGAAAAAGCCTGCTACGAGATTGTGTACGAAGCCGCGCACCGTCCCACTTGGCTGCCCGTGCCGGTCAGGGGATTGATCGCGCTGATGGGGTATGAATAAGCGTAATTTGTCTTTCCAAGCGAACAGGGTGATGCTTGGCTGCTGCCGAGTGAAAAAGGGAAATGAAATCCATGGCGAAGAACCCCACCAATCTGGTCGCGCAGCCGGATTCAGACGCCATCGTCGGCGGCACCCATGGTGATCCCTTCGGCGTGTTGGGGCCGCACAAGGTCAAGGGTGGCAATGTCATCCGCAGCTTCCAGCCCCAGGCGCGCCGGGTTTGGGCGACCGGGCCGGGCGGCGATGTGGAGCTGACCCGGGTTCATCCCGACGGCCTGTTCGCCGCTGCTGCGAGTGATGCGTTGGCCAAGTCCTATCACCTGCGGGTGGAGCAGGGCGACGGGCGGCTGGAAACCGTGGAGGACCCCTATCGCTTCCCGCCGGTGCTGGGCGATCTGGACATCCATCTGCTGATCGAGGGCAATCATCTGCGCACCTTCGAAAAGCTGGGCTCCCACGTGGTCACCGTGGACGGCATCGAAGGCGTGCATTTCGCCGTATGGGCGCCCAATGCCAAGCGGGTTTCCGTGGTGGGCGACTTCAATCATTGGGATGGCCGCTGCCATGCCATGCGCCTGCGCTATGACGCCGGCGTGTGGGAAATCTTCATTCCCGGCCTTGCCAACGGCACCTTGTACAAATACGAGATCATCGGCGCCGCCGGCCAATTGCTGCCGCTGAAGGCCGACCCCTACGGCCATTTCGCCGAAGTGCCGCCGCGCACCGCCTCCGTGGTGTGGGATTTGGCCGAACGGGATTGGCAGGATGGCGATTGGATGGCACGGCGCCAAGCCCGCCACGACCGCCATGCCCCGGTCTCCATCTATGAATGCCATTTGGCGTCGTGGCGCCGGGTGCCCGAGGAAGACAGCCGCTCGCTGACCTATCTGGAGCTGGCCGACCAGCTGTCCGAATACATCAAGGATTTAGGCTTCACCCATGTGGAGCTGCTGCCGGTCCACGAACATCCGTTCTCGGGGTCGTGGGGCTATCAGCCGGTGGGCCTGTTCGCCCCCACCTCGCGCTTCGGCAACCCCGAGGAATTCCGCGCCTTCGTTGAGCGCATGCACCAGAACAATGTGGGCGTCATCATCGATTGGGTGGCCGGTCATTTCCCGTCCGACCCCCACGGTCTGGCCTTCTTCGATGGCACCCATCTGTACGAGCATGAAGACCCGCGCCTGGGGTTCCACAAGGATTGGAACACGCTGATCTTCAATTACGGACGGCGCGAGGTGGTGAACTACCTCGTCTCCAACGCCCTGTACTGGATCGAGCAATACCATATCGACGGCCTGCGGGTGGATGCGGTCGCTTCCATGCTGTATCTGGATTACTCGCGCGAACCGGGCGAATGGATTCCCAACAAATTCGGCGGCAATGAAAACCTGGAGGCCATCGCCTTCCTGCGCCGCATGAATGAAGTGATCTATGGCGAACACCCCGGCGCCATGACCATCGCCGAGGAATCCACGGCATGGCCCATGGTCTCGCGCCCCGTCTATATCGGCGGCCTGGGCTTCGGCTTTAAGTGGAACATGGGCTGGATGCACGACACGCTGCGCTTCATCTCCAAGGAGCCCATCCACCGCCGCTACCACCACGACGATCTGACCTTCGGCCTGCTTTACGCCTTCCACGAAAATTTCGTGCTGCCCCTGTCCCATGACGAAGTGGTGCACGGCAAGGGCTCCATCTTCGGCCGCATGACCGGCGACAATTGGCAGAAATTCGCCAATCTGCGCGCCTATTACGCCTTCATGTGGACCCATCCCGGCAAGAAGCTGCTGTTCATGGGCTCGGAATTCGCCCAATTGCGCGAGTGGGACAATGAAGGCTCGCTGGATTGGCACCTCATGGACGATCCCCTGCATCAGGGCGTCCACCGCGTCATCCGCGATTTGAATAGGCTGTACCGGGTCGAGCCGTCTCTGCACGAACTGGACACCGATCCCCACGGCTTCGCCTGGATCGATTGCAACGACCGCGACAATTCGGTGCTGACCTATCTGCGCAAGGCCAAGGACCAGGACGACATCACCGTCATGGCCTGCAACTTCACCCCCGTGGTGCGCGAGGGCTACCGCATCGGCGT
>JACMKT010000044.1 GCA_014380005.1 Rhodospirillales bacterium | reverse complement strand
GGCGGCAGCGCTTTGGGTATTCCTCGGGTCGAGATCCGAGTTCATCCCCAGTCGGGCAAGAGCGTGAGCCATTGCTCCCCTCCAAACCAGCAGATGGACCATATTTCAGGTAAGGAGGCGGGTTATCTATCAAACCGCCCGTGGATGCAACAGAAATGTTGTCTTCGCCCAAGTTGCCTGTCCTCGTTTATGCCCATTTTAATTTATGGACGACAACCCCTGCGTCTGCATGCGTTTGCGCCATTGGGTCATGAACGTCTGGAAATTCTCCGCCTGCTTGATCTTGTCGGAGACCCGACGGTAGTCGATGATTCCGCGCTCGGTCTCGGAGGTCAGCAAGTCGAACGCTTCCTTGAACTCGGACGTGGCCATGCGCGGGCCGTAGGCGCGGCGCAGGCGTTGCAGGCCGCGTTCGTCGCGGGCCAGGGTCATGGCGGTGGCAAGGTCGATCAGGCGGCGGGCCACGCCGGGGGGCAGGGGTGAATTGCCCTCGGGCTTTTCGATGGTGGCCTCCAGGGCGGTGGCGGCCTCGGGCCATTTCTTCAGATCCCAATAGATGCCGGCACGCAATTGCTTGGCGGCGTCCGATTGGTCGTTGATGATCAGCGCCAGGGCTTCCGCCGCGCGGCCCTGTTCGGCCAAGGCGCGCACCCGCATATAGCGGCGCTGGTCGAACAGATCGTTGGGCTGGTCGGGCACTTCGCTCATGTCCAGGCTTTCCAGCGCCTGGGCCGGCTTCTTGTCGGACAGTTCCAGGAAGGCGAGGCGGGCGCCGATGCGCGCCTTCTCGGCCCCTTGCAGGCGGAACTGGACCTGATGGCGCAGCAGATCGCTGGAGCGGTCCAGCAAATCCACGGCGGCCAAGCGGTCGGCCAGCTTGCGGATCATCTCGTCGCCCTTGGCGCCGGACGGGGTCAGCTCCTGGAACTCGTCATACAGGCCGATGGCGGTGATGGGCGACATCTTGTCGGCCACGCCGCCCAGATACAGCTTGTCGAAGGCCTCCGACATCATGGTCTGAACCTGACCGATATCGGGGTTCTCGCCGTAATTGGAGACGATGGCGCGCAGCATGCGCAGGCCTTCGCCGTACTGGCCGTCGGCCAGCATCAGCTCGCCCAGGCGCTTGAGCAGGGTGTATTCGAAATCCTCACCGCGCCACGCGAAGCGCAGCTTGGACAATTGCTTGATGGCGTCGGCGGCGGTGATCTGGTTGCGCTTCAGCTGCAACTCGATGCGGGCGCGGGCGGCATAGGCGCGGTCGGGCCGCGATTCGCCGTCCTCGGCATCGCGGTATTTGGCGACGGCCTGATCCCACTGGCGCCCGGATTCGGCGGCCATGCCTTGCAGGTAGCTGACCGCATCCAGATCGCGCTTGCTCAGGCCGGGGCCGTTCATGGATTCGACGATGCGGTTGGCCGCCTTGGCATCGCCGGCTGCTGCAGTGGCTTGGACCGCCACCTTGCCCAGGGCCATGCGCAGGCGCGGGGTCAGCGTCTTGATCTCTTCCGGCGCCAGCCGCAGCAGCAGGGCGTTGCGGTTCAAATCGCCGGTGGTGCGCGCCTTGGCGGCGGCCAGCCAGATTTGCGCCTGCGGGTCCTTGGCCAGGGACGGGTGGGACAGATCGTCCACGGCTTCGGAATCGCGCAGCATGAGGAAATTGGCGACGCCGCGCGGGCCGCGGAAATTGGCGGTTTCCAACTGGGCCGGGTCCGAGGCGCCGATCAGGCGCAGCACGCCCAAGGCTTCCGCCGGCATGGCGTTGGCGAGGTAATGACGGGCCACTTCCAGGCGCTGGGTGTTGCGTTCCTCGGGCTTCACATAGCTCATGCGCAGCATCAGCTTCTGGTGCTCGGGCACGAACTTGTCCAGGCCGCCCCGGTTCCAGCGGCCAATATCCACCGGCCCGCCCATGGAGGCCTCGGCGGCGGCGGTGGCGGCGGCATCGCCATCATGGCCCTCGGCGGCGGGCTGGGCGGCGTGGGACATGTGCAGGCCGCCGGGCATGGAGACCTCCACGCCGCCATGGCTTTCCAGATGGACGCCATCGGCGAACGGGACCAGCGCCACGCCCTGGGCGGTGGTCAGCAATTGGGCGCCGGGCACCACCACCTCGTCGCGCACGCCGGCACCGATGGTGGTCAGCGGCATGATCTGGATGGTGTCGCCGATTTCCGGGTCCCGCGCGATCACCGGCTGGGCCGGCACGTCAGTGGTGGGCAGCAGCAGGCGGCCACGGTCTTCGAAATCGAACTGGCGCTCCACGGCCAAAGGCAGCTTGGGGGCCATGGGCTGTTCGGCCATGTCGAACACCCACAGCGTCCCTTCCTTGCGCAGGGTCGGGTTGAAGCCGGGCTTGGTGATCAGGCGCACGGCGGTGCCGTTCTTGACGCCGGGCACCTGCTCCGCATGCAGCACCACGTCGCCGCCGGTGCGCTTCAGCAGCTTCACGTCCACGTCGGATTTGCGGTCGAACACCAGCCACAGCCAACCGGCGCGGCGGAAGGCGGCGGCGCCCGTGGGCTGGTCGAAGCCGACGCCCAGGCTGACGGCGGCAGCGGCGGGCTTGGCCGGTTCAGCCGCGACCGGGGGCGGGGGCGGGGGCGGTGCGGGTGCGGGTGTGAGTGCCGGTGTCGGAGCGGGCTCGATCTTGGCCGCTTCGACTTTAGGCGGTTCAGCTTTGGGCATGGGCGGCGGAGTCGGGATGGGCGGGGGCGCCTCAACGGCAGCTTTGGCCGGGGCGGCGCCTGCCGGCGGACGCAGCAAATCCACCGCCACTTTGGTGCCCGAGGTGAAATGCTTGGTGGTCATGCCCGCCGGGACCGACAGCACGATGGCGGTGCCGCTGCCCTGGGGATGGGCTTCGAGGAAACGCACATCGGGCGGCAGGGCCGCTTCCAGCGAGGTGACGTTCACATTGGCGGGGCGGTCGAAGGCGATGATGGCCTGATTCTGGGCGATGCCGACCGTATAGCCCACCGCCTTGGGCCAGTCGAACACCAGCCGGTTGAAGCCGTTATGTTCACCGCCGCGCACCATCAGATCGGTAGCGGGCGCGCCTTGGGGCGGCGTGGTCTTGGCCGGAGGCGTTTTGACCGGTGCGGGCGTAAGAGGAGCGGGGGCTGTTGCCACCTTGCCCTCGGTCATATCCACCACGGTGGAGGTGCCGGTGACGAAGGACTTCACCTGCACCGGCATGGCCAGCGAGAAGGTGGCCATGCGGCGGTCCGCCGACAGGGTGACGCCCTTGAGGTATTTGGACAGCGGTTTTAGCAATTGCTTGGGGTCGCCGGCCATGGGCTTTTCGAAACGGACCACCAATTGGCCGTTGACCACATCCGCCGACCACTGCACCGGGCCGTCCCAATCGAACACCATGCGACCGAAGGTCTCGTGCTCGGCGCCCCGTGGACTAGCATTGGCCTGGGCGAACGCCTGCACCGGCGCCCACGTCAGCAGGGCCAGTAGCGTCATCAGCCGAAGGACGGTTCCGAAGTTCAATTCTGGTCCAAACCGAGAGAGGGCGCGCCACAAAGCAGCCCGCTTGTGCTCTGGCGATTTGTACTCCCGCGTGGGGCGCGCGGTCATGCGCGCAAATGGGATGGTGCCAAGGCCCGAAAGCGCATTGTTGAAAAGCGCATGACTAAAGGACAGGGCGTTCCATAGCCCCGGCACCTTGTCATGTCCCCGTTCCCCAGCGTGCCCCCGCGCCTTCATGCCGATCAGTCGAAGCTCGCCAACAGCCTGTCGATCTCGGCTTGGTCGGCGGCACCGGATGGCAATTGCGGGCCATTCAGAAGGTCGGCGTCGGTCATCACACCCGGTGCGGCCTTGGGGGCAGCCGCCTCATCCATGTCGGAACCGAAGGCTTTGATCAGGCTTTCCACCCGGCCCTCGATTTCCTTCAGCATACGCACAACCTTGGTGATGCGCTGGCCGGTGATGTCCTGGAAGGTGCACGCCTCGAAGATGCGCGTGGTGATCTCGGTCAACCGAGCCGCCACTTCCGCATCCATCAAGGGCGTGAGGGATTCCAGATGCTCCGCCGAATCCATGATTTCATTGGTGGCCGCTTCGGTGGAGCCGACGATGGCGTCCAACTCGTCCGTGGCCGAGGCAATGAATTCATTTTTGATCTCGCCCGGACGCAGGGCGGCGATCTCGGCCTTGGCGGCGTGGATGTAATCCGCCAAGGACTCGATCTCGCGGTAGAGCTTGAGGTCGTTGGCGTTGATGTCGCCGGTCATGGAATCGAGCATGGCCCGAACCACTTCGGCGATTTGATCAACGCGCACCGTTTCGCCATGGTCACGGCGAATTGCGTCGAGTCGCAAGCCTAAATCGCGGTCAACGCCTTTCGCCGCCATGGCAAAGCCCCCCAAAATCAGCTGAAGTCGCCGATCACGCTTACCATCTTGGTCTTCAACGTCTCGGCGTTGAACGGCTTGACGATATAGTTCGACACGCCGGCTTCCTTCGCCGCGATGACGTTTTCCGACTTGGACTCGGCGGTCACCATGATGAAGGGGATCGGCTTGAGCTTGGCGTCGGCGCGGACTTCGCGCAGCAGCTGCAAACCGGTCATGGGTTCCATGTTCCAGTCGGAAATGATCAGGCCGTAATTGCCCACGCGCAGCATTTGCAAGGCCATCGAACCATCGGTGGCTTCATCCACGTTGTTGAAGCCCAACTGCTTCAACAGATTGCGGATGATTCGCAGCATCGTCTTGTAATCGTCAACGATCAAGACGTTCATATTCTTGTCGACAGCCATCCAACCAGCTCCTTCGAAGCACTGCCCGCCTAAGCATCAAGAACCCGCTAAGGCGCGAGTTTTCCTAGTTAAGATAGGGGATGGCAGTCGCGCAAGGCATTTTTCAGCCACCCCCGATGAAATCGTGACTTACCCTCCGGTAGAGGGCTTGGGTAACGGTATTTGACGCCGCTGAGCCAATTCCGAGGTGACGATCCGCGCTTTCGCCGGATCCATTTCCGCGAGAATTGGTGCTACCTTTTGTTCCTTCATGCGCTCGACCACTTCCAGCATGATGGGCATGTCGAGCTGTTCGAAGATTTTGGCAGCTTCCTTGGGCTTCATGTTCTCGTAGATTTTGACCAGGGACCGCATCTTATTGTCTTCCTGGTCGTTGTACTGACGCAGCAGACCTTCGATGGTGTTCTGCAGCGTCCGCATTTCGGTGATCTTGCGCTCGATCTGGTCCTCAGCCGCCTTCAGCATGGCTTCGCGGCGCTCGATATCCTTTTCGCGCACGTCCAAAGTGCCGCGCCGTTCCGACAGCTTTTGCAGCACGTCCATCTCGGTCTGGCTCATGGCGCTGGCATCGCTGCCGCCGGTGGGCGGCGGCGGGGGCGGGGGTGCCGCCTTGACCGGCGACGGGCCGGGAGCGGCGGGGGCCTGGGCCAGTTGCTGCGGCGGGGCGGCGGCAGCCGGGCTTTTGGGCTCGGGCTGCTGGGCCTGCAATACGCCGGCGACGCCCACGGTGGCACCGTCCAGGAAGCCCTTGCGGATGTCGTTGACGCGGATGGTCAGCATCAGCGCCGCGCCGGCGATCAGCAGCGGCAGCAGACGAAGGAACGGGGTGCGTTGAGGTTTCGGCTTGGGGCTTTTTGCCATGGCGTCACCTCATGGACTGCAAGGCGCGCAGCAATTCGCGCTCGGCTTCCGAACGTTCGTCAACGTCCTGTTCGCTGGCGGCGGCTGCGGCGGCCACGGTGGCGGCCCGGGAATTCTGCGCCCGTTCGGAGCCTCCGTTACGCTCGGTCCCGTTGCCGCCACCGTTGCCGTTGCTGACGCGGGCGTTTTCCTTGGCGGCGGCGGGGGACGGGCGCACTTCGGTGCGGGCCGAACGCACGCCGTTTTCCAGCCGGTTGGCCATGGTGTCGGCGCGCTCGATCATGAAGGCCAGATCGTCACGCAGGGATTGCGCCTTCTCCACCCGCTCCTGCAGCGACATGCCGGCGTCTTCGGCGGCCTTGCGCAGCTTGGGGATGGAGGATTCAGCGCGCACGGTGGCTTCGTTGAAGCTGACGATGATCTTGGCCAGATCGTCGCGGTTCTTGCGCAGCTGGGTCAGGCGCTGGTTCAGCATCACCGCATAGCCGATGGTGGCTATGAGCAGGATGGACACCACCAGGTCCAGGAAGATCTTCCAGTCCACGGCCCCTACCCCTTGAGCTTGTCGTCGACGCGGATGGCGATGTGCTGGCCCTTACGGCCCATCCGCCCGCGGAACATGTTGACGTCACCGCAGCGCAGATCGACCGAGGAATTGGGCGACGCGTTCAGCATGATCTTGGTGCCCACCCGCCAGCGCAGCACGTCGCGCAAATCCATCACCTGCTCGTCCAGGACGGCTTCCATCTGCACGTCGGTCAGCCACAGCTCCTCGGCCAAGTGGGTCTCCCAGATGGAGTCACGGCCGAATTTTTCACCCATGAACATCTGCAGCAACAGCTCGCGGACGGGTTCCAGGGTGGCGTAGGGCAGCAGCAGTTCCAGGCGGCCGCCACGGTCTTCCATGTCGATGCGCAGCTTGGCGACGATGGCGGCGTTGCTGGGGCGCGAGATGGTGGCGAAGCGCGGATTGGTCTCAAGGCGGTCGAAGCGGAAGGTGACCGGGCTCAGCGGGTCGAAGGCGGCGGACAAATCCGACAGCACCACATGGACCATGCGCTCGACCAGATTGCGTTCGATGGTGGTGTAGGGGCGGCCTTCGATACGCATGGCGGCGGTGCCGCGGCGTCCGCCCAGCAGCACGTCCACGATGGAGTAGATCAGGGACGAATCCACGGTCAGCAGGCCGTAATTGTCCCATTCCTCGGCTTTGAACACCGCCAGCATGGCGGGCAGCGGGATGGAATTCAGATAGTCGCCGAAGCGCAGGGACAGAATGTTGTCCAGCGACACTTCCACGTTGTCCGAGGTGAAGTTACGCATGGAGGTGGACATCATGCGGACGAGGCGGTCGAACACCACCTCCAGCATGGGCAGACGTTCGTAGGAGACCAGGGCCGAATTGAGGATGGCCTGGATGCCCGACTTGTCGTCGCCATGGCCATGATCGTCGTCGAATCCCAGCAGGGAGTCGATTTCGTCCTGGTTCAGCACACGGGTCGAATTGGGGGCTTCGCCTGCGGCCTCACCGCCGCCGCCATCGCCGTCGCCATCACCGGCGCCCAGCATGGCCTCCCACTCGGCGGCCATGGCGTCGCTTTCCTCGCCCGCAGGCGCGGCTCCGCCATCGCCGGGGGTGTCCCCACCGGCCATGGCGGCCCATTCCTTCATTAGGGCCTCTTCGTCGTCGTTAGAACGACTCTCGCCCCCATCCTCGTCCATTACCATCCGCTTTCTGCGCCTACTGGACCAACATTTCCCGGAACAGCACGTCGTTGACCTTGACCGGCTTGACCGAGGCGTTCACCCGGGTCAGCAATTCTTCCCGCAGCAGATGCACGCCGGCGGCGCCCTGCAAATCCTCGACCCGCAATTCGCGCAGATAGACCTGGAACGAATCCACGATACGCGGCATCACCTGGGTGACGCGCGGTTCGTCCATGGGGCTTTCCAGTTCCAGCGCCACGCGGATTTTAAGGAAGGTCTGCTTGCGTCCTTGCGTCTGCAAATTGACCAGCATCTCGGGCAGATCCATGAACGCCGCCGGCCCCGCTGGCTTGGGGCCTTCGGTTTTGACTTCGGCATGCTCTGCGCCGCCGCCCTTCAGCTTGCCCATCACCGCGTCGATGACGCCGGTGAAATACAGGCCGGCGCCGGCGCCCAGCAGCAATAGGATCGGTAGCACCAGAAGAAGGATCTTCTTGATCGGCAGCTTGCTGGACGGGGAATCCGGTTGCTCCTCAGAGCCCTCGCCCTCGTCAAAATCCTCTTCAAGGTCTTCTGCCATGTCCCCACCCGGGTGTGGCGCGGCGTCGTGTTTTTGCACGGTCGCCGCACGTGTTCGACTGTAAAGGTACGCCGGCCCGGTTAACAGAAGGTTGAGCCCCAGACGCGAATGGGGAGAACTGCTTTTCCGGGCGGACCCCTTTGGCGCGCCGCGACCATACCGTTCCGGCACCCGCCCGGCAATAACTGCCCGGCAGAGCCTGCATCTACTGTGGTGAAATTTCGGTAAAAGTCAGGGTTTCCGCCATTTTTCGTGTTTGGCACGGCCCCTGCAAGAGATGTCGGGCAGGTCCCGTTTAGCCAGGCATGAATACGATGGAAAACACGTCTTACATCGCTCTCTCACGTCAGTCCGCCCTTTGGCGGCAACTGGATGTGGTCGCCAATAACCTGGCGAACGCGAACACTCCCGCCTACAAGGGCGAGCAGATGATGTTCCGCGAGTTCCTGATGGATACGCGCTCCAGCAACCGGGCCACCGGCACCAAGCTTTCTTATGTCCAGGATGTGGGCGTGCTGCGCGATACCCGCGAAGGCCCGCTGACCAAGACCGACAACCCGCTGGATGTGGGCATCCACGGCGACGGCTATTACCAGATCGAGACCCAGTCCGGCATGCGCTACACCCGTAACGGCCACTTCCGCATGGATGAAGCCGGCATGCTGGTGAATTCCCAGGGTTTCGCGGTGATGGACGCGTCCGACAACCCCATCATCTTCGCCCCCAACGAAACCCGCATCGAGATCGCCGGCGACGGCACCGTGTCGACCGAGAACGGCACCGTGGCCCAGTTGAAGCTGGTGCGTTTCGCCAATGAACAGAACATGCGCAAAGCCGGCGACGGCCTGTACGAGACCTCGGACGAGCCGGAAACCGTCCAGCGCCCGCAGGTCGTCCAGGGGATGATGGAAGATTCCAACGTCCAGCCGGTGATGGAAATTACCAAGATGACTGAACTGCTGCGTCAGTACCAAGCCGCCCAGCAGATGATCGACAAAGAGCACGAGCGTCAGATGAAGACGATCGAAGCTCTGGTCCCCCGCGCCTAAATAAGTCCCGTAGGAGAATACGCCATGCGTTCACTGAACATCGCCGCCACGGGCATGCTGGCCCAGCAGACCAACGTCGAAGTCATCTCGAACAACATCGCCAACATGAACACCACCGCCTTCAACCGCCGGCGGCCGGAGTTCAGCGATCTGCTGTACCAGAATCTGCGCCGCGTGGGCGCCGCCTCGTCCGACGCCGGCACCATCGTGCCGACCGGTGTCCAGTTGGGCCTGGGCGTCAAGACCAGCGCGGTCTACCGCATCACCGAGCAGGGTTCGGTCCAGGCCACCGACAACACCTTGGACATGGCCATCCAGGGTAAGGGCTACTTCCAGATCAAGCTGCCCTCGGGTGAGACCGCCTATACCCGCGACGGCTCGTTCCAGCTGTCCGACAAGGGCGAAGTGGTCACCCATGAAGGCTATCAGGTGCTGCCCGGCATCACCGTCCCCTCCGATGCGGTGGGTGTGTCCATCAACGCTTCGGGCCAGGTGCTGGTGAAGAAGGACGGCCAGATCGATCAGGCGGAAGTGGGGCAGCTTCAGCTTTCCGTGTTCCCCAACGAGGCCGGCCTGGAAGCCCGCGGCGACAATCTGTTCATGGAAACCCCGGCCTCGGGCGCGGCGGTCAACGGCAAGCCGGCGGCTCCGGGCTATGGTTCGGTGCTGCAGGGCTACCTGGAAACCTCCAACGTCAACGTGGTGGCCGAGGTGACCAATCTGATCTCCGCCCAGCGCGCCTACGAAATGAACTCCAAGGTGATCCAGACATCCGATGAGATGCTTGGCACCATCAACCAGATGAAGTGACGAGGGCCACCGCCATGATGCGCTTCATGTTCGCCACCGCTTTCGCCCTGCTGGTTTCGGTCTCGGCCCATGCCGAGAGCCTGCCCGCCAACCTCAAATCCGCCGCCACCATCGAGGCGGACACGGTCAAGCTGGGCGATCTGTGGGAGAATTTGGGCGCCAAGGCCGACACCGTCATCGCCAACGCGCCGCAGCCGGGCAAGCGCATCACCGCCGACGCCCGCTGGCTGGCCGCCGTGGCGCAGAATTATGGCGTGAACTGGCTGCCCGCCTCGAATTTCGACCGCATCGTCATCGAGCGTGCCGGTCAGATGGTGGACGTCAAGCTGATCGAGAACGAGATCAAGGAAGCCCTGGGCATGGAAGGTGTGCCCGCTCCCTTCGACTTCGAAATCGCCAACCGCAGCGCGCTGAACATCACCATCCCTTCCTCGGGCGGTCCCGCCGGTGTGGCCGTTCGCGACGTGGCCTGGGACAGCCGCACCAGCCGCTTCACCGCCACCGTGGAAGTTCCCGCCGGTTCCCCGTCCGCCGTGCGCCAGCGCGTCAATGGCCGGGTCTTCACCGTGGCCCGCATTCCGGTGCTGAACCGCGCCATGGGCCGGGGCGAAGTCATCGGCGAGCGTGACGTGGAATGGGTGGACGCCCGTTCCGAGAACGTGCGCCGCGACATCGTCACCGATCCCCGCCAGATCATCGGCCAAGAGCCGCGCTATCAGCTGCGTCAGGGCGCTCCGGTGCGCATGACCGAGTTGCAGCGCCCCGTGCTGGTGACCCGCAATTCCCTGGTCACCATGACGCTCAAGACCCCGTATATGAGCTTGGCGACCCAGGGCCGTGCCACCGAAGAAGGCGGCAAGGGCGACCTTATCCACGTGACCAATCTGCAGACCAAGCGTGTCGTCGAAGCCATCATCGATGGTCCCGGTACGGTGACCGTCGCCCAGGCCGGCGCCCGGTCCTTGGCCAACTGAACGAAATAAGAGGAGCGCGACATGACCTCCCCCATCCGCACCACGCTGTTCCGAGTTGCCACTATGGCCCTCGCCGTGGGTTCGCTATCGGCCTGCAACGCCCTGAGCCGCCTGTCCGAAGTGGGCGAAGGCCCCCAGGTCTCGGCCATCCAGAACCCGACCCAGAAGGCGGGCTATCAGCCGGTCAGCATGCCCATGCCCCAGGCGGTTGCCCCGCCGCAGAACGCCAATTCCCTGTGGCGTCCGGGCTCGCGGGCGTTCTTCAAGGATCAGCGCGCCAAGGATATCGGCGACATCCTGACCGTGGCGGTGGAGATCAACAACGAAAGCGCCAGCTTCGCCACCGACATGTCCCGCGCCCGCAGCGGCACCGAAGGCATGGGCAGCAATTTCGCCATGCTGGGCTTCGAGCGTCAGCTCAATAAAATCCTGCCCGACGGCGCCGACCCCACCAGTTTGCTGGATATCACCGGGACCAGCGGCAACACCAACACCGGCAAGACCGGACGGGCCGAAAGCATGTCGGTCAACATGGCCGCCGTCATCACCCAGGTGCTGCCCAACGGCAATCTGGTGATCTCGGGCAAGCAGGAAATCCGGGTGAACTACGAAATGCGCGAGCTGTCGGTCCAGGGCATCATCCGCCCGGAAGACATCAGCAGCAGCAACTCGGTCACCTACGACAAGATCGCCGAAGCCCGCATCCATTACGGCGGCCGCGGCGTCGCCTCGGACGTCACCCAGCCCCGCTATGGTCAGCAATTGCTGGACGTGATCCTGCCCTTCTGATCTGAGTTAAAGCCAAAGCCCCGGTGGAGACGATCCACCGGGGCTTTGCGCTGGGCAGATTTTGCCGGTGGGCAAGGTTAGCTTCACCACAAAGACACAAAGGACACGAAGGCATCCGTCAGGTCATTGGCACCGGCCTTTAGTGACGTAAGCTTCTTCGTGTCCTTTGTGTCTTTGTGGTGAAAATCTTTTCCCTCAATGGGGATAGATCGGTTTCGGCGTCCCGTCCTCGAACGGAACGAAGTTCGACGAATAGCTTTTCGGCTTGGGCTTGTTGGCCGCCGGCTTTTCCAGGTCGAAGGGCAGTTTTTGGCGCCGGCAGAAGGCCACCGCTTCGTCTTCGCTGGGGAAGGTCAGGCGGACCTGTTGCAGCGGATCGCCCGAACTGGTCCAGCCCATGAGCGGGTCGATGCCCGGTTTCAGATGGGGTTCGAATTCCACGGTCCATTGGCCCATGCGGGCGCGGCCCTGCTGCATGGGATTGGGTGAGCGGCGGTAGATGCGGGCGGTGGCCAGCATCATCTCGGCGGGCTCGGGCGAGGCGCCGTGATGGACGGATTGGGCGCCTTCTTCGGGTGGCGGGGCTTCCGCATCGGGCATCTGATCGAACGAAGGCATTTCTGCGCCGGAATGGGTGAAGCGGGCGTTCTCGGGGTCGATCAGCGGGATGTGATCGGGCAGGGGCGTGATAACCGGTTTGGGCATGGGGGCACCTCCTGGCCGCCCATGTGGGTCCGCTGCCCTCTGGCGCCAAGCCACGCTTCCGCTTATGTAGGTGTCATGGCAGACAAGCTTCCCAGCGCTAACGGCCGCGCAGAGATTGACGCCTTCCTTAATAAGGTGGCCGCCGCGCCGGTGACGTCCCAGGCCGGACGCGGACGGCTGGTCTTCGCCCTGGACGCCACCGCCAGCCGCGAGGCCACATGGCGCCAAGCCCAATCCCTGCATGCCGAGATGTTCCAGGCCGCCGGTGTGGGCGGGCTGGATGTTCAGTTGGTTTATTATCGCGGCATGGGCGAGTGCAAGGCCGGGCCGTGGAGCGGTAATCCCGACAAGCTGCTGGCCCTGCTGGGCAAGGTCGCCTGTCTGGGCGGCGAGACTCAGATCGGCAAGGTGCTGCGCCACGTGCTGGACGAGACCCGCAAGGCCAAAGTCCACGCCCTGGTCTTCGTCGGCGATTGCATGGAGGAAGACGTGGACCAGCTGTGCACGCTGGCCGGCGAGATGGGCGTGCTGGGCGTGCCCGCCTTCCTGTTCCACGAAGGTCAGGACCCGGCGGCGGCGCGGGCGTTCGCTCAGATGGCGAAGCTGTCGGGCGGAGCGTGCTGCCGCTTCGATGCCTCGGCCCCCGACCAATTGCGCGATTTGCTGCGCGCGGTGGCGGTGTTCGCCTCGGGCGGGCGCAAGGCATTGATGGATTATGGCCGCAAGCAGGGCGGCATGGTATTGCAGCTTACCAATCAGATGGGGAAGTGAGGGGCCGGGCGTAATGTTGCCGCAACTGATCCTTATCCTTGGTGCCTTGCTCGCATTCTGGCTGCTATCCAACTGGTTCGCGCGGGTCAAGCCGTCGGTGGCGGCGCGGGTGCTCAAGCGCGCGGGCTATGCCGCGCTGGTGGTGCTGGGCCTGTGGCTGGTGCTGACCGGCAAGCTGGCCGGATTGTTCGCCATCGCCATGGGTCTGATGCCGTGGGTGATGCGGCTGGCGCGGCTGCATGGGTTGTATCAGGTGCTGCGCCGTTTCGGCATCCAGATGCGCGGCGGTGCCCCCAGTCCGGGCAAGGCCAGTCAGGTGGAAACCCGCTTCCTGCGCATGGAGTTGGACCATGACAGTGGGCGGCTGGACGGCGACATCTTGGAGGGCACCTATGGGGGCCGCCGCCTCAGCCAATTGTCCGAGGCCCAAGCGGTGGAGCTGTGGCGCGAAGTTCAGGCCGATTCCGAATCCGCCCGCGTGCTGGAAGCGTGGCTGGAACGCGCTTGGCCAGAATGGCGTGAAGATGGGTGGCGTGAAGACGCCCATCCGGCCCAGCCGTCCAAATCCGGCATGACCATGGACGAAGCCCGCGAAATCCTGGGCCTCAGTGCCACTGCCGGAGCCGACGATATCCGTGCCGCCCATCGCCGGTTGATGCTGGCGAACCATCCCGATCACGGCGGCTCTACCTGGATTGCCGCGCGAATCAATCAGGCGCGCGACCTGTTGCTGGGTGGCTGAGAGGCCTATCATTTTCCCCGTAACGTCTATGACCCCCGTTGCCCCCGTTGCGTCCCGCGCGCGGGCATGGCAAAACATTCGCCGACCGGCATGTTTGCGTGACCCTGTATGAGTCGCCTCGGACCCGGATGAACTAATTCGTAAGGAGTTTCCTATGGCTCGTCGCGTGCGCAAGGCCGTGTTCCCGGTGGGGGGCATGGGCACCCGCTTCCTGCCCGCCACCAAGGCGATGCCCAAGGAAATGCTGCCGGTGGTGGATAAGCCCTTGATCCAATATGCGGTCGAGGAAGCCGCCGCCGCCGGGATCGAGCATTTCATCTTCGTCACCGGACGCGGCAAGACCGCTCTGGAAGACCATTTCGACCATGCCCCCGATCTGGAGCGCACGCTCAAGGAACGCGGCAAGTTCGATCTGGTGGAAGCCTGCACCAGCTGGATGCCCAAATCGGGCCAGATTTCCTATACCCGCCAGCAAGAGCCGCTGGGCCTGGGCCACGCCGTGTGGTGCGCCCGCGATCTGGTTGAGGACGAGCCCTTCGCCGTGCTGCTGCCCGACGATCTGATCCTGGCCAAGACCCCCTGCCTGAAGCAGATGGTGGCGGTCCACACCGAAGTGGGCGGTCATGTGGTCGCCGTGTCGGACGTGCCGCGTGAGCACACCAAGCGCTACGGCATCCTGGACGTGGAATTCGACAATGGCCGCATCGCCAAGGCCAAGGGTCTGGTGGAAAAGCCCGATCCCGAAGTGGCGCCGTCCACCCTGTCCATCATTGGCCGCTACATCCTGCACCCCGCGGTGTTCGACGTGCTGGACAAGAAGGAAAAGGGTGCCGGCGGCGAAATTCAGCTGACCGACGCCATTGCCCAGACCATCGGCATGGTTCCGTTCCATGGCCTGCGGTTCGAGGGCCATCGTTATGATTGCGGTGACAAGGTGGGCTGGCTGGAAGCCAACATTGCCTTCGCGCTGGAGCGTGAAGATATCGGTGGTCTGATCCGCCAGGCTCTTTCGCAATTCAAGCTCTGATTTAAGAGGAAAACAGCTCCATGCGCATCGCCATGATCGGCACCGGCTATGTGGGCCTGGTGTCTGGGACGTGCTTCTCGGAATTTGGCATCGAAGTGGTGTGCGTCGATAAGGACGCGAAGAAGATCGAGCTGCTGCATCAAAACGTGATGCCCATCTACGAGCCCGGCCTGGATCAGCTGGTGGCTGACAACGTCAAGGCTGGTCGTCTGTCCTTCACCACCGATCTAAAGTCGGCGGTGCGCGATGCCGATGCGGTGTTCATCGCCGTGGGCACTCCGTCGCGCCGTGGAGACGGCCATGCCGATCTGTCCTATGTCTATGCGGCGGCGGAAGAAATCGCCGACGCCATGGACGGCTATACCGTGGTGGTGACCAAGTCCACCGTGCCCGTGGGCACCGGGGACGAGGTGGAATCCATTATCCGCAAGCGCCGCCCCGATGCGGATTTCGACGTGGTCTCCAATCCGGAATTTCTGCGCGAAGGTTCGGCCATCAACGACTTCATGCGGCCCGACCGCGTCGTGCTGGGCACCGATTCCGAGCGTGCCCGTGCGGTGATGAAGCAGATTTACCGGGTGCTGTATCTGATCGAGGCGCCCATCGTCTTCACCTCGCGCCGCACGTCCGAGCTGATCAAGTACGCCGGCAACACCTTCCTGGCCACCAAGATCACCTTCATCAACGAGATCGCCGATCTGTGCGAGAAGGTGGGCGCCAACGTCCATGACGTGGCCAAGGGCATCGGCCTGGATGGCCGCATCGGTAAGAAGTTCCTGCACCCCGGTCCGGGTTACGGCGGGTCGTGCTTCCCCAAGGACACCCTGGCTTTGGTGAAAACCGCGCGCGACTATGATGCTCCGCTGAAGATCATCGAGACGGTGGTGGCGGTGAACGACGCCCGCAAGAAGGCCATGGCCGACAAGGTGATCGCGGCCTGCGGCGGTTCCGTGGCCGGCAAGACCATCGCCGTGCTGGGCCTGACCTTCAAGCCCAACACCGACGACATGCGTGACAGCCCCAGCCTGGACATCGTGCCCGCGCTGAAGGAAGCCGGCGCCGTCATCCGCGCCTTCGATCCCGAAGGCATGGAAGAGGCCAAGAAGCTGCTGCCCGAGATCGAATACCGCGACGACGCCTATGCCACCCTGGCCGGTGCCGATTGTCTGGTGATCATCACCGAGTGGAACGAGTTCCGCGCCTTGGACCTCAACCGGGTCAAGTCGCTGCTGACCACTCCCGTGGTGGTCGATCTGCGTAATGTGTGGGACCCGGCGGAAATGCGTGAAGCCGGTTTCACTTATGTGAGCATCGGCCGGCCCTAGTAATCTTCCGGGTTGCCGTAAAGGTTGCGACAGGGGATCTTCCAGGAACACTGGAAGGTCCCCTTTCCTTTTCGGGAGCCCACGATGAAAGCCATCACCGCTTGTTTGTTTGCCGCCTGCTTGTCCACCTCTGCCTTGGCTGCCGAGCCGGTGAAGCTGTGGGAGAGTTCCGGTTTCGCCAATCCTGAATCGGTGTTGTGGGATTCCGCCAAGAAGGTGCTCTACGTCTCCAACGTCAACGGTTCGCCGCCGGACAAGGACGGCAACGGCTACATCTCCAAGCTCAATGCCGAGGGTAAGGTGGTGGTGGAGAAATGGGTCGTCGGACTGGATGCGCCCAAGGGCATGGCGCTGTTTAAGGGCCGCTTGTATGTCTCGGATATCGACCGTCTGGTGGTCATCGACACCGCCTCGGGCAAGGTGTCCAAAACCTATCCGGCCCCCGGCGCCAAATTCCTCAACGACGTGACCGTGGACGACAAGGGCGTGGTCTATGTCTCGGACATGCTCGACAACGTGATCTGGGCGCTGAACGGCGGCAAGTTCGACCGGTGGCTGAGCGACGCCAAATTGGAAAACCCCAACGGCCTGAAAGCCGAATCGAGCCGCCTGCTGGTGGCCTCGTGGGGCCCCATGAACGGCAACGGCTTCGATACGTCAAAGCCCGGCGCGTTGAAGGCGGTCACCCTGTCCGACAAAACGATCCGCGACCTGACCCCCGGCTTCGGCAATCTGGACGGCCTGGAGCCCGACGGAAAGGGCGGCTATGTGGTCAGCGATTGGATGGCGGGCGGCGTGTTCTCGGTCAGCCGCCAGGGCAAGGTCGCCAAGCTGCTGAACGTGAAGCAGGGTTCGGCGGATATCAGCACCTTGCCGGAACAGAAGCTGCTGCTGGTGCCCATGATGATGGATGGGGTGGTGGCGGCGTATCGGCTGCCGTAAGAAAAAAGCGGGCACGGTTTCCCGTACCCGCCCCAGTTTGACCTTCTCACGCGGCGCGGATGTCGCGGATGAAGGCATGGACTTCCGTGGCCAATTGGCCCGAGACGCCTTGCAGGCCCTCGGCGGATTGGTAGACTTGATCAGCCATCAGTTTGGTTTCCTCCGCCGCATGGGCCACTTCGGCCACGTTGTCGGCGGCGGATGACGTGCCCAACGCGGCTTGTTCCACGCTACGGGCGATTTCGCTGGTGGCGGCGCCCTGTTCTTCCACCGCCGAGGCGATGGTGGACGATACTTCGCTGATGGCGTTGATGGTGCCGGTGATGGCGCGGATGGCCTCGACCGCCATTTTGGTCTCGCTCTGAATGGCAGAGATTTGCTGGCCGATTTCGCCGGTGGCCCGCGCGGTCTGGTTCGCCAGCGACTTCACTTCATTGGCGACCACCGCAAAGCCCTTGCCGGCGTCACCGGCCCGCGCCGCTTCGATGGTGGCGTTCAGGGCCAGCAAATTGGTCTGGCTGGCAATATCGTTAATCAGTTTGACCACTTCGCCGATGCGCTGGGCGGCCTCGGCCAGACTGCGCACCATGCGGTCGGTTTCGTTGGCTTGGCTCACGGCATCGGCAGAGATGCGGGCGGCGTGGGTGACCTGACGGGAAATTTCCACCACCGAGGCCGACAATTCCTGGGTGGCCGCCGATACGGATTGCACGTTGGCGGTGACTTGGCCGGTCATGGCGGTGACGTTGCCGGCCTGCTGCATGGTCTTGTGGGCGTTGTCCGACAGGGTCTGCGAATTACCCAATAGACTGCCCGACGATACCGAGATCAGGTCGACGATGCCCTGAACCCGCGCGTCTAATTGGTTGGCGACCCGGTCCAGATCGGCACGGCGCTTTTCCTCGGACTGGCGGTCGGTTTCCTTGCGCTCTAACTGAGCATAACCCAGCTTGGCCTTCATGCCGCGCAGTAGGGCGGTGATGCGCTGGAACTCGCCGATGGGTTCGTCGGGGACTTCCTGGGTGAAATCACCCCGCGAGATGGCGTCGAAATGGTTTTCCATGCGAACCAGCGGCAGTTTGACGCTGCGTAGCGATGCACGCCCCAATACTAGGCTGGCGATCACCGCCACTAGGACCAAGCCCAGGGTAACCATGGTGTTGGTCTTCAGATCGTCACGGGCCTTCTCATAAGCCTCGCGGGAGACACGGACCTGCAACTCCACCAAGGCATCGGCGGTGCGTTCCACCGGTTGAAACAGGGTAGAGGCCGGGCCTTCGATCAGAGCGACCAATGTTTCCACGTCGCCCTTTTCCGCCGCCGCGATGGCGGGGTTGAGGGCGCCGTTGAGGAAGGCAGTGCGGTGGTTGGCGAATTGAGCCGCCAGTTGTTCCTCTTCCCGGGTCATGGTGCTGGCGGTATAGGCCTGCCACAGGCTGTTGATTTTGACGCTGTTGGCGCGGATGGCCTCGACCGTCTTGGGCACGATGGCGGGGGACTGACCCGCTTGAAGCTTGAGCGCCAAGGTGGCCAGCAATTGAGTGTTGTCGCGGATGGTGCCGGTGATGGCGCCCAATTGGCCGGCGGGGATCATCTGGCTTTCATGGACAATGCGCATGGCTTCGTTGGATTTTTCGCCGCCGCGCAGCGTTACCCACGACGTGCCCATCATGATGGCGATCAGCAGGGCGAAGCACCCGGCAACGATGCCGGTGACGCTGTTGCGGGCGCCGATCAGTCGGGCCGTCAAACCGGTTGAAACCGGGCGGCCTTCGCGGATGGTTATGCCTGCCGCCCGACCCTCGCGGAAGCGGGCGTAAAGCTGTTCGGCTGCCGAAACTTGGGCTCGGCTCGGCTTGGACCGGATGGAGACGTAACCGGCGATTTGCCCGTTTTCAACGAAGGGGGTGACATTGGCGCGCACCCAATAATAGTCACCCGTTTTAGTGCGGTTTTTGACGAAGCCTTCCCATGGCCTCCCCGCCTTAATGGTCGCCCACAAATCGGCGAAGGCCTCTTGGGGCATGTGAGGGTGACGGACCAGATTATGCGGCGCACCGATCAGTTCTTTTTCGGTGAAGCCGCTGATCTCAATAAAGGCCTGGTTAACGAAGGTGATTTTGCCAGCGGCATCCGTGCGGGATACCAGCAAATCGCCTTCCTTCAACAGGATTTCATGATTAGTCACAGAGCCATTATCACGCATGCCGGTCGTCCTTATCCATACCTTGGACATAAGATGACCGATCAAAATGATCTCGTCAATATATCCGACAAGATTAGTAGGTTAATTGAACGAGGTGTAAACAAGTTAAGAGTTGTTCTAATTTAGGCGGGTTTAATCCTCTGTCATGACCTGCTTCACCGCCCCGGCCAATTGCTTGAGCGAGAACGGCTTGGGCAGGAAATGAATGCCGGAATCCGGGTCGATGCCGTTGCGGGCAACGTCTTCGGAATAGCCCGAAATCAGAATGATCTTGATGGCGGGGCGCTCCATGCGGACCAGCTTGGCCAGGGTAACGCCGTCCATGCCGGGCATGACCACGTCGGACACCAGCACGTCGATGTCATCCTCGGCGCGCAGCACGTCCAGCGCCTGTTCGCCCGAGCGGGCTTCCATGACGTGGTAGCCTTTGTTCTTCAGCGCGCGGGTGCCGAACATGCGCACGGCATCTTCGTCTTCCACCAGCAAGATGGTGCCGGTTCCGGTCAGATCGGTGGCGTTCTCGGCGGGGGCCAAGGGGCGCCGCGCCTCGGGGGTGGGGTCGGCCTCGATGCGGGGCAGGTAGATGGCGAAGGTGGCGCCCTGGCCCAGCTCGCTTTCCACGAACACGAAGCCGTCGGTCTGGCGCACGATGCCGTAAACGGTGGACAGCCCCAACCCGGTGCCGGCGCCCACTTCCTTGGTGGAGAAGAACGGCTCGAAGATTCGCGACAGATGTTCCTTGGGGATGCCGGTACCAGTGTCGGACACTTCGATCAGCACGTAATCGCCCGGCGGCATCAGCTCGGGGCCTCGTTGGACCGGCTGGTCCACGGTCACCGTGCCGGTGCGGATGGTCAGGGTGCCGCCGCCCGGCATGGCGTCGCGCGCATTCACTGCCAGATTGATGATGACCTGATCGAACTGGCCGGGATCCACGCGGATCATGCCCAATTGGCGGCCATGCACCATCTTAAGCTCGATGGTTTCGCCCAACAGGCGGCGCAGCAGATTGTTCAGCTCGGCCAACGCGTCGGTAACGTTCAGCAGGCGCGGCTGCAACGCCTGACGGCGCGAGAACGCCAGCAACTGGCGCACCAGCGAGGCGGCGCGGTTGGCGTTCTGTTTGACCTGCATGATGTCGGCGAAGCTGGGATCGCCGGCGCCGTGGCGCTGCAGCAGCAGGTCGCAGAAACCGATCATGGCGGTCAGCAGATTGTTGAAATCGTGCGCCACGCCGCCGGCCAACTGGCCCATGGCCTGCATCTTCTGGGACTGGGCGAACTGGATTTCCAGGTTGCGCTGCTCGGTGGCATCGATGAAATGGACGATCAGGCCCGAAATGTCGCCGTCCTCATGGGTCGGGCTGACGAACAACTGGGCGATCAAATCGCGCCGGCCCTTCAGCCGCACTTCCAGATGGGTGCCGGGCAGGGAGCCTAGGATGACCTTAGCCAATTGCTCGGACGCCAGGGGGCGCTGTTCATCCGCGATGTAATCTGTCAGCAGGCGCCCGGCGATGCCGTCATGGTCGATGCCCATCATGGCCTGGAAGGCCAGATTGCAGGTGCCCACCGTGCCGTCCAACTCGATCAGGGCGATGCCCACGGGGGCGTCGTCGAACAGCCAGCGGAAGCGGCGTTCGGCGGCGCGCAGGGCACGTTCCCACTGGTGTTCGGGCACCATATCGCGCACCACCACGGATCGGGTGCGGATTTCGCCGCCATCGTCGAATACGGAATGGGCCAGCAGGGCCTGGAAGACCTCGCCGCCACGGCCCACCAGCCGCAATTCGGTGCGCTCTTCCTCGGGGTCGGGTACGGTGCCCAGCACGTCGGCCAGATTCTGGCCCAGCAATTCGGCGGGGCTGCGGCCCAGCCACTCGGCTAGGCGGTGGTTGACCGAGCGGATGATGCCGTCGGAATCCGCCGAGTAGCAGCCGACAGGTAGGAAATCCACGAAATCGGCGAGCCACTCATTGTCGCGGCGCAGGGTTTCTTCGATGGCGCGCCGGGCGGTGACGTCCTCGGCGAACCATGCCATGGCGCCTTTTCCGGCGGGACGCACTTCCAGCGCCAGCCATTCGCGGGCGCCGCCATCGGCCCATAGGGCAATCTCGGTCTTACGCAGGGCGCCCACCGCCGCCGCCGCGCCCAGGCGGTCCAGCTCGGCCAGGGTGCGGTCGTCAGCG
>JACMKT010000043.1 GCA_014380005.1 Rhodospirillales bacterium | reverse complement strand
TGGGACCGGCGGTCCCGTCATGGTTCTCCTCCTCTAAACTCAAGGCCCCGCCCCATTGGAGCGGGGCCTCTTTTTATGGTTCGACGCGGATTAGCGGGGACTGCTTGCCAAGCCCACGGTCGTCACCCCGGACAAGCGAAGCGCAGATCCGGGGTCCATGGCGGGGGCTAATCGACTGCCGGTTTTTTATGGGAACACAGATGAACGCAGATAAACGCAGATGCCGCTGGCGCGGCCTACACAGATAAGAATAGAAATTTTTCTTCTTCATCTGTGTCAGCGCCGTCAGGCGCATCTGTGTTTATCTGCATTCATCTGTGTTCCATTTGACTCAAGCGCCTGCCGCGCACCGACCATTACCCCGGATCTGCGCTTCGCTTGTCCGGGGTAATGGTGTGGGCTTGGCAAGCCTCCCCGCTAATCCGCGATGCACCCTTTATTTTGTCCCTCGCCGGGCGGGCGCTATTCGTCGTCGAAACGACCGGGCGCCACCGCCAGGGTGACCGGCTGGTCTTCCTCTGGTTCCGCCAACGCCTTGGCCTTCAGGGCGCGGCGCAGGATTTTGCCGGTGGTGGTCTTGGGCATGGCCTCCACGAACAGGATTTCGCGCGGCGCCAGGGCCGAGCCCAATTCCTGGCGGGCGAAGTACAGCAACTCCAGCCGCAGCGCCTCGCCCGGCTCGAAACCGGGGTTCAGCGAAACGAAGGCCACCGGCACTTCACGCAACAGCAGATCAGGCCGGCCGACCACGCCGATTTCGGCCACCGCCGGGTGGTCCATCAGGGTGCACTCGATCTCGAACGGACCGATGGTGTGACCCGCCGATTTGATCATGTCGTCCGAGCGGCCAACGAACCAGAAGAAGCCGTCCGCATCGCGCCGCACCAGATCGCCGGTCAAATACCAGCCCTCGCAGAACGACGCCTGATAGCGGTTGGCATCCCCCACATAGGCGGTGAACAAAGACGGCAGATCGGCCTTCAGCGCCAACTCACCCACGGCATCGATTTCGGTAAGCACCTCGATCTTGGACAGATTGCGGTTGACCACCGCCGCTTCCACGCCGGGCAGCGGCAGGCCCATGCTGCCGGGTTTGGCATGGCCGGGCAGATTGGCGATGGCGATGGCGCCGGTTTCGGTCTGCCACCACGTGTCCAGGAACGGCGCGCCCAGAGCCTTGTCGCCCCAGGCCACCGCCTCGGGGTTCAAGGGCTCGCCCACGCTGGCGGCCAGCCGCAGCGAGTTCTCGCGGTAGATGCGGGCCAAGGCGGCGCCATAGCGCATCATCATGCGGATGTTGGTGGGCGTGGTGTACCACACCGTCACCTTTTCATCCTTGAGCACGCCGTACCAGCGGCGCGGATCGAATTCGGCCTCGTCCACCACCGACATGCAGCCATTGACCAAAGGCGAGACCAAGGCATAGGCGGTGTTGGTGATCCAGCCCGGATCGGCGGTGCACCAATAGACGTCGGCGGCGGTCAGGTCGAATACCTGGCGTCCGGTCACCAGATGGGACAGCACCGCGCCGTGATTGTGCAGCGCGCCCTTGGGCGTGCCGGTGGTGCCGCTGGTGAAGTGCACGAAGGCCGGCGATTGCGCATTGGTCTCCACGATAGAAGCAGGCTGGGCCGCCGCCACCAGCGCGTTGAAATCCGCGCAACCGTCATGGGGGGCGGGAGCCGCGCCGTCCTCGCCCACCAGCAACACATGCTGAAGGTCGGGCAGGCTGCCACGCAGAGCGGCGATCTTGCGCTGGTATAGGGGTTCGGTGGCGATCAGCACCTTGGCGCGGGCCAGTTCCAGCCGCGACTTCAACGGGCCGGGACCGAAGGCGCCGAACAACGGGCAGAACACGGCGCCCGCCTTCCAGCTGCCCAGAGCGGCCAGATACAGCTCGGACGTGCGCCCCAGCAGCACGGCCACGGTGTCGCCCGGCTGCACTCCCAAATCCAACAGCACCTGCGCCGCGCGCGAGGTGGCATCGGCCAATTGGGCATAGGTCAGGGTCTTGCGCTCGTAGCGGCGGCCCAGGAAGGTCAGCGCCACGCGCTCTCCCCTGCCCTCCGCCACATGGCGGTCCACCGCCTCATGGCCGAGATTGAGCGCGCCCCCGGGCAGGCCCGCCAGCAAACTGCCGGCAGCGGCCCAATCCAGATGCTGTTGCTTAACGGTCGTGCCGGTGATCGGCAGGGCCATTGTTCCTCCCGCTATTAACGCGTGGAGCCGAAGCTCCTAAAATCGGTCTGCATTCTGCTGACGGAGCGGGGCGTACGCAACAAGTCGATTCGCAAACCTGCGATGCTATTGCCGCTTGGTCGCCAACCCGATACCCGCAAAGATCAACCCGCCGCCCAAGGCATGGAACCAGCGGAACTCTTCACCCAGCAGCAGAACCGCCAGCACTGCGGTAAACAGCGGGATCAGATAGGTGAACTGCCCGGCGGTGGCCGCCCCCACCACCGCCACCCCCCGGTTCCAGAAATAATAGGCGCACAACGAGGCGAACAATGCGGTGTAGCCGATGGCGCCCAGCACGCGCGGGGTGGGGCTCATCACGCCGTGATGGGCCACGTGCCAAGCGTAAAGCGGGGCCAGCGTGATCACGCCCACCATGATCAGCACCGCCAGCAAGGCGGCGCCGGGCACCGGCAGGGCGTAGCGTTTCAGCATGACCGAATAGATGGCCCAGGACAGGGTCGCCAACAGCATGAGGATGTCGCCAGGGGTGAAGCCCAGGCCCAGCAGCCGCGCCGGGTCGCCGCGCGCCACCACCGCCAGCATGCCCAGGGCTGATACGGCGATGCCCAGAGCCTGAGCCGGGCGGATGGGCTCGCCCAGCCACAGCCGGCCCAGCAGCAACAGCATCAGCGGCATGCTGGCGCCCATGAGCGTGGCGTTGATGGCGGTGGTGGTCTGCACCGCCATGTACAGCAGGGTGTTATAGGCGGCGACGCTGAACAGCCCCATGATCACCACCACCCGCCAGCGGGCGCGCAGCACCGGGGCGTGGGCCAGCACATCGCGGATGGTGAAGGGCAGCAGCAACGCCAGGGCCAGCAGCCAGCGCCAGAAGCTCAGCTCGATGGGGGCGACCTCAGTGCTGGTGGCGCGGCCCACCAGGGCGTTGCCGGCCCACAACAAGGGCGGCAACACCAGCAGCAGCAGCCAGCGGGTCCGTTCGCTCACCGTGACCCGCGCTTAGGGCAGCAGGGAATTGTCGAGGATGTGGCGGCCAATGGCCTCGGCCAGGGTGCGGTTGAAGCGCGGGCTGTAATGCACGGTGTCCACATAGGCGTTGCCCTCAGCCGGCTCCAGCTCGTCCAGCCACAGGGTATTGCGGTCCAGCAATTGCCCGGCGGCCCGCATCTCGGCCATGCGGGGATAGCCCTTGGCCGAGTTCATGTGGTGGGCCAGCAGCCCCGGCTTCACCGGCACCGGGCGCTTGGTGTTGTCGTAATGATAGGTGGGCACCGGCTGCTGCACGAACACCGCCTTGAAGCCCAGTCTGTCCGCCATGGCCAAAATGATGCGGCGATTGGTGTCCAGGCGGCGGATCACCTTGTCCACATCGGCGTCGGAGGAACAGGCGATGGCGCGGTCGGGCGCCTCGGCGGGCTGTTCGCCCAATGCCCAATGGCCCAGGGCCAGCAAATTGGAGCGGTTGAGCAATTCCGTGGTCAGCGGCGGGCGCACGGCCACGCGGGTGGATTGCTCCAGCCGGTCGCTCCAGGCGCTACGGTCGGGCACCTGACAGGCCTGGAAATCGCTGAGCCCATCCACGAATACGGCCACATCGGGCCAACGGCCAGAGGTCAGCAGGCGTTCCAGGGCGATGCGCTCCTGGGTCGAGAACCAGGACGACACGCCGAAATTGAACACCTGGGAGTCCTTGCCGGCGGCCTTCAGCACCCCATCCAGATAGGCGGGAATGGTCTCGTTATCGGCCACGGCTGCGCCGAAAGTGGTGGACCCGCCGAACACGAACACCTTGGCGCCCGGCCCGGCCAAATCCTGACTGCTTCCATTGCCGCGATAACCGTCGGCGGTGATGGTGAAATAGCGCCCGCTTTGCGGGGACAGCGCGTATTCCACCATCGGGCTGTAAACCGCCTCACCCAAACGCGCGCCTTCGGCCAGCACGTCGCGATACAGTTGGGGATTGTCGGTGCCATAGAGACTGCCGATTTCCTGATCTGTGTAGGAGGGCGTGGCGATTGCGCGATTATCGCGTATCTTGCCCATGGCGAGGCCGCCCCCCCATTCGGCCAGCACCAATACCAGCGCGGCACCAAGACACAGTTTGGCGGTGTTGGTGAACAATGTCCCGACCGGGTTAGGTTCGTCGCGGTTCTTGGAGCGGCGTCGGCGCATGGGGGACGACTCGAATGCTAGGGGTGTCCTTGGTCATACCCCGAAAGCCTAGTCATAGCAACGAGGAGGTGTGTACATGTTTGATCTGCACGAGCGTTTGGTGGCCGATACGGTTCACATTATTGACTGGCCCCTGTGCAGCATCTTGCTGATGAACGATTCCACCTATCCGTGGGTGGTGCTGGTTCCCCGCCGCCACGGCGTGGTCGAGATTCACGAGTTGGACAAAGACGACCGCGAAACCCTGATGGAAGAGATCGCCGAGGCCTCGCAGCGGCTGCAAAACACCACCAAGGCCCATAAGATCAACGTGGCCGCCTTGGGCAACGTGGTGCCGCAATTGCACGTCCACGTGATCGGCCGCTTCGCCACCGACGCGGCATGGCCCCGCCCGGTCTGGGGCGTGGTCCCGGCCCAGCCCTTCGCCCCCGCCGCCCTGATGGCCGAGGTGGCGCGCATGGCGCAGGTGTTCGCTATCCCCGCCAGCCCGACACCCGCTTCTTGACCAAGCGGATGATGGCGCGCAGCACCGGCAGCTTTTCGTAAACCTGTTCCCCGGCGTCCCAATGCTCGAAATGAGCCAGCACCCGGCCCTCCGCATCGAAGCGGATTTCGGTGACGCCATCGCAAATCCACGGCAGGCCCATGCGGATGGTCTTGGGCCTGCAGGTGAAGTGCCAGCGCAGGAAGCAGGTGTCGCCGTCACAGGCGCAATGGGTGAAGGTGAAGCGCGGCGCGTCCAGATCGTCGAACATCTTGACGAACACCCGCTTGACGTTGGCGAGGCCGCGCACATCCACGAAGGGATCGTGGTAGTGGATATCCGGCGCCGCCAGCTGATCCAACCGGCTGACGCTGTCGCGCTGCAAGGTTTCCAGGAAGTCCCGCCAAGCATGGCAGCGGCCGTGATCGTGCATCGCCGGTCCATCCTCGAATTGCCTGTCCCCTAGATGGAGGGTGCGGGGGCGCTTGTCAGTACCGGCGCCCCAATGGCGCTGCCCCATATGGTTCCCGCCACGAAACGAAAGCCCAAAGCAACGGCGCTGGACCATTCCGATCGCGTCCGAAGGTCTTACTCCGTAAGGGCGCCGACTCCTACGTCGGAAGCCGAATTCCCTGGGGCCTCTCCGACCGGATAAGGTCATCTGGTATCGGCACCCAACCGAGGGAGGGGGAGGATGGATCGAGACCGGACTGGAACCATCGCCGCCATCGTGGCTCTGGCTTTGGTAAGCGGAGCGTGGATGTGGAACCCCGGCCCCTTGGGCATCAAGGATACCGCCGGATTAGAGCGGGCCAGCCGCGAGGCGCTGGAAGACCACGCAGTGGGCCACCCCCTGTCGTGGCGCGACCGCGGCACCGGCACCACGGCAACCATCACTCCGGCGCGAGCCTATCAGGACATGGCCGGCAAATGGTGCCGCCCCTATGCGGTGGTCCTGGCCGCCGCCGGCCAGGAAGAGGCCACCCGCCGGGTCGCCTGCCGCGACGGCGCTGGCCGGTGGAGCACGGCCCGCGACCTGGACCCGCCGCCCAACGGCTTCGACCGCTGGCTCGCCCGGCTGGCGGAACCGGGCGAACAATTGGCGGGAGAGGTGAATTAAGAGGTTCTTCCCGGATTTCCAGGGCCGGTTTGGTGGATGCCAATTTTTCACCACGCAACTTTCACCACGGAAGACGGGAAGAACACGAAGGTATCTCCCAGTCAATGCCGACCATCACGTCGTAAGCCAGCAGCCCCTGGCGCCAGAACGCGTGGAAGATGCCGGTATCGATCCGCTCGCGAAAGCGAGCGATAGGCCGAAAAAAAACCTCCCTGAACAGCCTCTAAATGCATTATCGGAGAAACGTGCATTTATTATAAATGTATGCAATTATATCGGGTATTGTGACGGAGGTAGCCATCTTGCTGCGTACCGGAACAGGGAGACGTACCCGTGAAATTCACCGATCAAATCAATCTGAGCAACTACGTAAAAAATATCGGGATCAAGGGCAGCCCGTCTGCGGCGATTTACCGCGATAAATTGTACGTGATTTACAATGGCATTGGCGGCGACGGCTTGTACTTTGTCACCTATGATGGAAAAGATTGGGCCGGTCCGACTCAGCTGAGCGGCGTGATCAGTGGTGTCGGCATCGCCGAAAACAGCAGCCCGTCCGCCGTGGTGGTACGCGACCTGCTTTATGTCTTCTATAATGGCGTCGGCAATGACGGCACCTATTACATTACCTATGACGGCAAGGAAGCCAAAGGCCCTGTAGCGATAAAGGGCCTTATCGGGTCCATGAGCTTTTCAAAAGGCACCAGCCCGACGGCGACCACTTATGGCGATCCTTATGTATTCTGGGTTGATGGCGGGGGGGATGACGTCTATTACAGCATCCTGGACCACAGCACTTGGACGGGCCAGACCAGGGTCAAGGCTTATGTCCCGAGTGTGGGCGTTGCCAGCGGCACCAGCACTTTCGCCATCGAATACATGGCCGATTTTTACTTGTTCTATAATGGCACCGGCAACGACGGTACATTCTACACCGTTCTGACCAATCATGGCTGGCAGCCCCCGGTCGGGATCAAGGGGCTGATCGGGGATATGGGCTTCCGGAAAAACACCAGCCCAACCGCCTGCCTCAGCGGCGGCACCTACCAGCTGCTGGTGTTTTATGCCGGGTCCGGCAAGGATGGCATCTACGTCACCTCCTATGACGGCACCGGCAGCAAGACCTGGGCAAAACAGCAGCATGTCACCTGCCCGAATGGGGATCCTGGCATCCTTGACGGCACCAGCCCCTGCTCCATCTTGTACAATCAGACGCCGTACCTGTTCTGGAACGGCTCGGGCAACGACGGCATTTTCATGACGACGGTCCAAGCTTAAATCCGCCAATCTTGTACCAATCTGCCGAAGAGTCGTTTCTTCGGCAGATTGGCTCTGATCGGTGTCAAGCTTGCCCCCCATTTGGTTCCGGTCCTGACGCGGCTGCGGGCAAAGGCATTAAGAGCGCCCTGGCAGCCACATGCCTCGGCAGGTGCGCATGACGTCGGCCCAGTCGCGGAAAACCGTGTGCATGCCCACGGACAATTCGTCCGAGACGGTGAGCAGATCGGGCGGGGCCAGCACCAGGAAGGCTTCCGCCGTGCCGCTTTCGCGGTGGATTTTCATGCCCAGCTTGACCGCAAGGGCGATCATGGCGCGATTGTCGGTCTGGCACAGGGTGTACAGCCGCTCGGCATGACGATTTCTCGCCCAGCGGGCAGCGCGCTGAAACAGTTCGGCACCGATGCCCTGGGCGCGATGATCGGGGTCCACCGACACGCCCACTTCCGCCAGATCACCGGCGAAGGCCACGTGAACGGCGCCCACCAGATGTTCGTCGGTGAAACAGCCCAGGATCAAATCGTCCACGTGAATGCCCGCCACATAGCGGCCGATGACCTCATCGGATACGTGGACCTGGGCAAAGCGGAACCGCCGGTCACTGGGTGTCAGTCGCTTCAGATGCGCCACGAATAAAGGACGCTCGTGGATAAGCAGCTTTCGGATCAGCATGATGTCGCCTCCGTTCCTGCCATAAAAAGGTAGGCGCCCTTATGCTGCACTGCAACATTTATTTTGCGTTCGCGAAATATTCTGTTGCGCGCAGATCATGTCTGGAAACGGGCCCCCTGGCGTGTCGTCACCTGAAACAAGAAGGGCGCCCGGTGGGCGCCCTTCAATGCCTCTGATGGCGGGATCGTTACTCCAAACGGCCCAGCGCGCGGGCGATAACCAGATACAGCTTGCCCACCTCGGACGAGGTGAAAGTACCGGTCAGCACATCGGCATAGTCCGACTGACGAGCCTGATTCAGCAGGGCCTCGAATTCAGTCAGGTAACGGGTGACGTATTCGCGGAAATCGCCATCATCCTCGAACTTGTTCTTGATGGCCGCAATCTGGTGCTTATCCAGATTCTTCAGTATCTTACGGACGAACACGCTCTGATCGCCGGCATGGAATTCACGCCATGCCTTTTCGTCGATATTGGCCGAGAAGATACGGCCGATATCCACCGACAGGGATTGCAGCTTCTCGACGATGAAGGCGGCGTTCTGCAGGAAGTGCTCCACCGAGGTGGCGGCGCGGGTGTCGGCCAATTGCTCGGCCCGCAATTCGGCCAGCTTGGACGCCCCCACCAAATCTTCCGCCTGACGCGAGAAGGTGGCGGCAAGGCTTTCGGCCTGCTGGGCCAGACGGTCGCCGGTGATGCCCAGATCGTTGGACTTCTGGCGGATCATCTCGAACGAGTTTTCCAGCTTGGCGCCGGTCCGTTCGGTGGATTCCTGCAGATCCTGGGCTTGGCGGCGGAGCGAATCGCCGGCATTGCGCACGTTGGCGGTGATGCGTTCCGACGATTGGGTCAGCTCGCGGATGCCGGCATGCAGCATGTCGCCGGCGGCGGTGACCTGAGCGGCGGTCTTGCTGGAGGTTTCCTCGAAATCGCGGCTGATATTGCGCAAGGCGTCGCCGGCGGTCTGCGAGTTGTGGAACACCCGCTGAGCCGCTTCGCCCACTTCCACCGCATGCTTGGCGATGGCTTGGCCGAACACCTTGAGCATTTCAGACGAATCGTCGGCCACACGGGCCAGGGCGCTGGCTTGGTCGCCCAAGGTCTCGCCCACCGCACCGACGCTGGCCTGAGCCTGATCGGCGGCGGCCACCACCTGCTCGGTCTGACGGCGCAGCCCCTCGGAAATCCCCTTCATGCGGCCCGAAGTCTGTTCCGAGACCAGGGATAGCTGATCGTTGGTCCGTTCCAGCATGTCGGCGATGCCGGCGGTGTCGCCCATGGCCTTGGTGGCGGCCACGCCCACTTCCGTGGTGCGCTGACGCAGGCCCTCGCCCACCGCCTCCAGTTCCACGCCCACACGGGACGACATGGCGATCAGATCGTTGGTGTTCTGGCGCAGGGTGTCGGCGATGGTCTTGACCTTGGCCATGACCTGATCCGAGGTGGTGACCAGATGGCGCGATTGCTGGTTCAGCGACGCTTCCGACAGGCGCGACTGGGTGGACACCACATTGGCGGCGTCGGCCAGTTCGTCGGCCTGCTTGCGCAGGCTCTGGCGGATGGCCTCGGCCTGACCCGCTGCCTTTTCCGCACCCTTGCCAAGGTCTTCGATATGCAGACGCAGGGTCTCGGACACTTCGCGCGAGCGCACCTGCATCTGATCCGACGCGGCGGACAGGGCACGGGTCTGGCCCTGGAAGGCCTCACTCACTTCGCGAACGCGGGTGACGCCGCGTTCCACCGACGCATCCACCTCGTCCTTGCGCTGCACCAGCCCCTCGCCCACATGGCTGAGCTGAACGGTGGCGTCTTCGGCGGCGGTCTTCAGGTGGTCGCGATGACGGCTGAGCACGTCTTCCATTTCGCGGAAGCGGTTCATGGCCTGATCCGAGGCCGAGGACACCTCACGCGACTGCACCGACAGGGCTTCTTCCACGATCTTGATGCGCGACAGCACGCGGTCGGTGATCTGGTCGAGGCCGGTGGCTTCCTGGGCCAGCGAGGCGGAGATGCGCGCGGTCTGCTCGCTCAGACGCTCCGCCGAATGATCCAGATCGGCGTTCTGACGCACGAACAGGGCGTCCAGGGATTCCACCCGGCTGGACAGGGTGGCGGCCACGTCTTCCGTGCGGGTGCCGGCCCTTTCGGCGGCGTTTTCCAGCAACGACGATTGGCTGGCGAAGATGCTGCCCACATGCTCGGCGCGCTCGACGGCGGCGCGCGAAACATGGTCCAGGGTCTCGGCCTGCTTCTGGATGTGGCTGGACAAACCTTCGGCGCGCTGGGCGGCGCGGGCGGAGCTTTCGTCGATGGCCTCCAGCTGCTTGTGGATGGCCTCGCCGAATTCGCGCACCTTGGCGGCGGCGCCGTCGGTCACGGCGGTCATTTCCTGGGTCTGCAAGCGCAGCAGATGTTCCACCTCACGCGAGCGCGCGGTGGCGGAATCGGCGGCATGGGTCAAGCGGTCCACTTCGCCGCGCAGGGCGTCCAGAGCGCCCTTGGCCTCGCCATTGATACGGCCCACTAAGCCGGACATGGCCTCGATCTGCCCAGCCATGGCGGCGCGCACGCCTTCGGCTTCGGCCAAGGCGTTGGCCGAGGCGGCGGACAATTCACGGGCTTGGCTACGAAGCGAGTCGGATACCACCTTGACGCGGGATTCAGCGCCCTCGGCGGGATAGGTCAGCTGCGACAATTGCGCCGCCAATTGGTCGGCGATCAAGCGCACCGAGCGGCCACGGTCGATCCAGGCCATGATCAGCCACAGGAAGGCCACCGGGACGAAGGCGGCACCGGCGAGGCCGCCCAATTCCTGGGGCTGCAGCACCATGACGTTGTCCCAGCCGATGCTGTTGCTCACGTAGGACCCGCAGAACAGCAGCCAGCCGATGGTGGCAGCCAGTCCACCCAGATGCAGGACGACGGCACCCTTGCCCGTGGTCTTGCACGGCTTGGGCTCAGGCGCCTCGGCCACCAGACGCGGCGGTAGGGGCGGCGGCTCGATCGGCTTGATCTCCGTCGCCGTGACGGAAGTCAGGCTCAATTCCTCGGCCTCTCCCCGCATGATCGTCGTGTCGCCCATGACCGCCCCGTTCTTTGCGCTTTTATAGAAAGCGTTTGTGCGGGCCGCATCAGTGCTGACATCGTCGAAGGCGGCCCCCGCTTCGCAAATGCATTTTCCCGAGTGCCCAAGACGGCACGAAATCCCCGTAAGTCTGCGGCCATTTGATTGACCAGCGGCAGGTCCGGGAATCCCTGCCAGAGGATGCCTATCCCTGCGACAAAAATCAAACATTTGGAGGTTTAAGCGTCACCCCTTGGAGATATCGTGAAACTTGTCACAATATACTAAACTAGTAGACTGATAAAATGCGGTTGACGCGGTGCTTTGTGTGAATTAACCTGCGGCGAAATCCCAAGGAGAATCGCCATGCCCACCGCCCACCCGCATCTGGCCGCCATCGCCGCCGTCGCGCGTGAGGCCGGGATCATGCCCGCCGATCCATTGACCCAGCCGCTGGATCAAGCCCGCCTCAACGCCCGCGCCTATCAGGGCCTGTGGAATCAGCCGCTGCCCCCGATCCATGGAATCGCCACCGCGCAGACGGTTTCACCGCGCGGCACCCCGGTGACGGTGACCATTTTCTATCCCGACGACCGCCGCGACCATCTCCCGGTGCTGATCTATTTCCACGGCGGCGGCTTTGCACTGAACGGCGTCGAGACCCATGAACGGCTGATGCGGCTGCTGGCCTTGCGCTCGGGCGCGGCGGTGGTGGGCGTCAGCTACACCCTGGCGCCCGAACTGCGTTTCCCCGGCCAGTTGGACGAGGCCTTGGCGGCCATTGCCTGGGCCAGGACCGAGGGCGCCCAATACGGCCTGGACGGCGGCCGTCTGGCCGTGGGCGGCGATTCCGCCGGGGCCAATCTGGCGCTGGCGGCCACGCTGAGCCTGCGCGATGCCGGCGCCCCTTTGCCGTGGGCCGGCCTGTTGTTCTACGGCATGTTCTCCGCCGATTTGACCAGCCCGTCCCACCGCGCCTATGGCCAGGGCGGCTTCGGCCTGACCACGGAACGGGTGGATTGGTTCTGGTCGCAATATTTGGCCGACCGCGCCCAGCGCGACAACCCGCTGGCAGCGCCCCTATGGGCCGATCTTGAAGGACTGCCGCCGCAATTGGTGATCGCCGCCGGGCTGGACTGCCTGAAGGATGACAGCCTCGCCTTGGCCGAACGCTTGGCGCAGGCCGGCGTGCCGCACACCTTGTCGGTCTATCCCGGCGTGCCCCATTCCTTCATGCAGATGAGCGCCCATCTGGCGCCCGCCGACGCCGCCATCACTGAAGCAGCAGCAGCGCTCAGGCGGTGCCTGACTGCACCGCTTCGCATGGCGGCCGAATAGCACTGCGCTGGGGCGGGAAGCGCAAGGTCACCCGCGTCCCCTTGCCCGGCACGCTGTCCAATTCCAGCGTGCCGCCATGCAGCTCCATCAGATTGCGCGAGAGCGGCAGGCCCAAGCCCAGCCCTTCATAGCGCCGCTCCAACCGTGTATCCACCTGACTGAACGGGGCCAGGGCCTTGTCCTTGTCATGGGCGGCGATGCCGATGCCGGTGTCGTCCACCACCATGGCGATGCCGCCATTATCCTCGACCCAGGCGCGGATGGCGACCCGTCCGCCCGCCGGAGTGAACTTCACCGCATTGCCCAGCAGGTTGAGCAGCACCTGCTTGAGCCGCAATTCATCGCCCAGCAGATCGGGCAAATCGGGCGCCAACTGGGCGTCCAGCACCAATTCAGCCCTGCTGGCGCGGTCCCTCACCATGGTCAGCGCCGCCATGACCAGACGCTGCACCGACACGGACTCCTCGCGCAAGGACACCCGCCCGCTTTCCACCTTGGCAACATCCAGCACGTCGTTGATCAACTCGGTGAGGTGGTGACCCGATTCGACAATGTGGCCGCAATATTCCCGATACCGGTCATTGCCCAGCGGCCCGAGGATTTCCGCCTGCATGGTTTCGGCGAAACCGTTGATGGCGTTCAGCGGAGTGCGCAGCTCGTGGCTCATGGCGGCCAGGAACTCGGTCTTGGCACGGTTGGCTTCTTCGGCGGCGCGCTTGGCCTGCTCCATGGCCAAGGCGGCCCGGCGGCGGTCGGTCACGTCCACGTTCCACGCCACCAAGGCCGGGCGGTCGGCGAAGGCAGCCGGCGTCCAGGTCACCATGCAGCATTGCATGGCGCCATCGGCGCTCACGGAATCCATCTCGGCACTGACCGGCTTACCGGTGGCCAGAGCCAGGGCCACCGAACGGTCGCGGATTTCTGGCGCGCTGTAAAAGGCGCGTTCGTTCCGGCCCAAGGCGGCGGCGGGGTCCAGGCCCAGCAGGGCGGCCTGACGGCGGTTGCAGAACAGCACGCGGCCCTGGGGATCGGCCACCAGAATGCCCACCGGACTGCTGTCGAACAATTCCATCAGCTTGGCCTCGGCGGCGCGCGCGGCCTCGGCCGCAGCCTCCGCTCCAGCCAGACGGGCAAGCATTTCCTGTTCGGAGTAAACGTTCGCCACCGAGCGGGTGGTCAGGTACGACCGCACCAACCCATGGGACAGGGTGAAGAAGCCGCCGGCGAAGATGGCGTGGGACAGCCACCACAAATGGGTCCATGCCGTGGTCAGCAGGAAGCCCGCGGACGAGGTGGCGAAGGACAACAGCGCCACCTGATAAATCCACATGAGGCCCGAGCGCAGCCGGCGGCGGCGGATGGTCACCACACCAGCCAGGCACAACAGGATCGCCAGCCCCTCCATCACCCAGCGGTTGGCGGGCGCGCCGGCCAGGGGCGAATGGGCCAGCACCGCCACCGCCACATCCACCAAAGCCATGGCCGCCACCCAGGGCATCCAGGTGCTCAGGGCGGTACGGTGAGACACGGAATCCGGCGCCTCGCCATGGCGCATCAACGCCTCGAGCAGAAAGCCGGCCATGACCACGCGCGAGGCCGGGCCGAACAGGATGAACAGCCACAGATTATGGTCACTCACACGGGTCAGCACGCCGTGCGGGGCGTAGACCAGCGCGAAACCCAAGAAGGCCAAGGTGATGTAGCGCAGCGAGGGCTCGCCATTGGCGGCGTAGCAGCGGAACGCCACCCAGGCGGCGAACAGCGACAGGATTATGGAAACGCCGATGGCGATTTCGTGGAACAGGTGATCGTGGAATTTCAGCGGCGGCGATTGGAACTGATGCAGATAGGCCACCAGCGCCAAGGGCAGCAAAACGAACGCCAGCTCCAGCAATCCTTTATAGACTGCCGTCAGCCGCGCCAGCTTTCCCCGCGCATTTCCGCCCAACCCCGACACGTTTTCTCTCCTGGGCCACCCCTGGCCAGAATAGGTGAGAAAGGATAGGGCTCTTGACCCATATTCGGCAAGCCCAACAATCACCATAGGCTTCACTTGATTTGGCCGAGCAATCGCGCAACCATCGGCCATCATGAGTATAGACCATTCCATCGAAACCGGCGGCATCATCGCCGAACGCCATTCCATCATCGTCCGCGCCTTCCTGCTGGGCGAACGTCTGGACATCCGCGGCTACGAACAAAAGCAGGCATTGGCGACCACGCCGCTGACCGTACGCATGGGCCGCAACGGCTATGCCGTGCTGTTCCGCTATGGCGTCACCGTGCTGTTCGACGTCACCGCCGAGGAAGAGGCCCATTGTCTGGCCGACCTGTCACGGCTGGTGACCGAGCCCCTGCCCCAGCCCGGCCACGATCAGGCCCATGTGGATATCGGCTCCGCCGGCACCGAGCATATCGACCCCGACGGCAACATCATCCTGGCCGAACTGACGCCCGAGCGCATGCAGATCATCGCCGACGTGCTGGCGAAAGACGTCCTGCTGGACCATTTCGAGGTCAAGGTCGCCGCCGTGTTCGACCGCGTGGAACCCCTGGCCCGGCGGCTGAAGAACCGCAAAAGCAATTTCAAAGTGGGCGACCTGCTGTCCCATATCGGCGACGTGCTGCTGACCCAGCACCGCATGGTCGGCCGCGCCGGCGTGCTGGAAAAGCCCGAGGTGCTGTGGAACAGTCCGGAACTGGAAGGTCTGTTCGGGCGCCTGGAGCGCGAATATGAAATCCGCGAACGCTCCCGCGCGCTGGACGACAAACTGGAAGTCATCAGCGATACCGCCGAAACCCTGCTGGATCTGGTGCACACCAGCCGCTCGCAGAAGGTCGAATGGTACATTGTCGGCCTGATCCTGTTCGAAATCCTGCTGAGCCTGTACGAAAAAATGTTCCGTTAAGGGATGGCGCGGTTCCTTTAGGGAGAGAACGCGAACCGCTCGGCATGTCACCTGTTCCATGGGCTAGGCCTCAATTCGGTCTCGCCAGGAATAAGGAGACGCCAATGATCCGCCTGCTCACCGCTGCCGCCATGGTGGCTTTGCTCGCTTCGCCCGTCATGGCCCAAAGCGTGTCGCCCAGCGACAATTCGGGCTCCAGTTCGACCATGCAGAACCAGGGCACCACCAGCCCAGGCTCCTCATCGTCGGAATCCATGGGCAATCCGCTCTCGCCCGGTCTCAGCAGCCAGACTCCCACCGATTGCCTGCCCAACGACCCCCGGCCGGCCTGTCAGACGGCGCAATTGCCCAGCCAGGATGCTCCCTCCGCTCCGGGCGCGTCGGGCAGCACGACCTATCCGTCCGAACGCGGCAGTTCGGGGAGTTCAGGCAGCTCGGGGAGTTCAGGTTCGGGCAGTTCCGCTCCGGGAAGCACGGACCGCTGATCCATACGCCAGGACGGCCCTCGTCCGCGGGGGCCGTCGCCTTTAGGGCCGTATGGACGCCGGTTCAAGCACACGGCGGGTGACGGCCCAACTGCCCAGCGGGCTGTCGCAATGGCTGTTATGGCCGATGGCCCAGGCCGTCACCACGTCATGCACCACATGGCGGTCGTGGTCGGCGCACAAACGGGCCGCCTGCATGGAACGCAATTGCGCCACCAGGGCATCGTGATCGCGGCGATGTTCGATTTCACCGGGATAGACCGCTTCGGCCATCAACCGGTCCTGACAGTCGAAGCCGCGCGCCATGTATTTCAGGATGGCATCGATGCGGCTGCAATGGCTGTGGTCACACGGCCCCTCGCGGCGGCGGCATTCCACCAGCGGGTCAAAGATGCGGTCCATCAAAAAGCACAATCCTTCCGTATAGGCGTCGATTTCGCGAACGCCGGTCGTCAGGTTATGTGGCCCAAGCGCGGGCATGGGAATCCCCCGATTCTTATGCTTTAGGATAGGTGACGAAACATACGCCCGCCGAACCGCCATTTGCAACCTATAAATGTGCGCAATTTTTCGTTAATTGTCTGGGTTGCCGCTCGGGCTTTCCCTAGAGCGGTTCAGCGGGTACGCGATCCGCTCTAGAGCATCGAGCGGCAAATGTGGCGCACGATGCTCTAGCTTTATGTCAGCCCTCGCCGGGCGCAGGCTCCGCCTGCTTGGCCGCGGCCGCAATGGCCGCCGGTCGCGCCGCGCCTCAGATTTGAGGCTCGGCGCTCTAAGGCCTCAGCGCCAATCCTTGACGAAGAAGGCGAAGGCGCTGGCATCGCGGGTGAAGAACAGGCAGCGCTTGGCCCGGCCATGGTCCTGCTCGGCGGCCATGCCGTGATGGCACAGGCCGCGATCCCAATAGGAGCATTTGGGGCATTGGCTGGCGGTTTTACCGTGCTCGGACATGGGGGCTCCTTTGGCTGGACGCATGGTATGCAGCCCAAGCCCCGGCAGACCAGTGACGGTTTGTTTGCAGTTTTCGGCCCCCGGAACAGACCTGCTGATGACCCTGTTATCCCTTTGAACAACTACGAAGGATTTTGGCCATGGATGATAAGTTCTGGCGGCTTATCCACGACATTCCCGTCACCATGCTGACCACCGAGGATGCCGACGGCACCCTGCGGTCGCGGCCCATGGTGGCGCACCAAACGCAATTCGACGGCGATCTATGGCTGTTCACCCGGGCCGGCAGCCCCAAGACCGACGAGGTGGCGCGCCACCATCAGGTCAATCTGTCCTTCACTGAACCGGCGCGGCAAACCTATGTTTCGGTCTCGGGCTGGGCCGAGTTGGTGCGCGACGGCGGCAAAATCCGCCAATTGTGGAGCGACGCCCTGTCCAAATGGTTCCCGCGCGGCCCCGACGATCCCGATCTGGCGCTGCTGCGCGTGCGGGTTGAACACGCCGAATGCTGGGACTCCACCGCATCGGCCATGATCCAGGCCTACAGCGCGGCCAAGGCGGGTGGCGATCCAGGCAGTGCGGACAAACCCGGCAGAACCAGTATCCATTAGGGTGGATACCCTATACAAATGCGCGTATATACTGGACTGAGTTTAAAAAGCGCCAGCCGCCAGAGGGCGGGCAAAGGGGGTTACCCGTGCATTGCAATGACGAGGCGGTGCTGAGAACCGCGCAGATCCGGCCCACCCGCCAGCGCCTGACCATCCTGCGGCTGATCCGCGACGGCGGCCATCGCCACCTGACCCCCGACAGCCTGTATCAAGAGGCCCTGACCTCGGGCGTGCGGCTGTCCTTGGCAACCGTCTACAACACGCTGCACGAATTCGCCAGCGGCGGTCTGGTCAAGCATGTGGCCGTGGGCGACCGCAGCTGGTTCTGCACCAACACCACCGACCACCACCATTTCTACGAAATCGCCACCGGCCGCGTGCACGACATCCCCGGCCCGCAGCCGCAAGTCCTGGACTTGCCGCCGCCGCCGCCCGGCATGGAAGTGGCCGGCATCGACGTCATCGTCCGCCTGCGCAAGGCCGGCTGATCCCCAAACGACAACGAGCCCCGGAAGGGGCTCGTTTGCTATTTACTCATCCAGCATCTCGCGCAGGAACTCGTGTTCCAGCACGCGCAGGGCGCCAATGGTCTGGTAGGGCGGCGTGTCGCCGGCCCAACCAGAGATGATCTCGCCATTGTCGATGCCGATGGCGACCAGACCGGTGAGCGTGCCGGCCTTGGCCAAGGCCAGCATCTGTTCGAGCGCACAGACCACGCTGGCATTCTTGCCGAAATGAACCCGGACGACGTTGTCGCCGCCCGCGTCATCGTCGCCCGCGTCGCTCACATCGCTCATGAGTCAACCCTTTCCATTAGCAGCGGGCCGTTTACTTGCGCGCCTTACGGGCGGCATAGCGGGCATCGCGGGCAGCCTTTTGCTGAGCGGCCAGGGCGACCAGAGCATCGGCGGCTTCGACCTCGGCGGCCTCGCGGGCGGCCTGATCGGCGATGGCCTGAGCCTCGGCAGCTTCCTGCGCCGCCTTGCGGTCGGCGATCTGCTGAGCCTTGGCGGCATCCTTCTCGGCCTTGCGCTGGGCCTCACGCTCGGCGCGGGCGGCGGCGGCGGCCTGACGGGCAGCCTGCTGCTCGAGGAAGGCCGGGTCGTTCACATCCACCTTGTTGGCCTGGAACTTCTCCAACAACGCCTTCTTGGCGGCGGCGGCGGTGTTCATGCGCTCGCCAAAACCGGCAACGGCCTTGGTCTTGCTGCGCTTATCAACCTTTTGCATACATACTCCGTGATCGGTTTAACCGGCCGGGACAGCGCGCCCCTTAACCCCATATTGGAAGCCCACCCCGCAAGGGGAAGCCGTGTCGAAGGCCACGCGGCCAGAAATGGAAAACCCCCAGAAGGCGTTACCTTCCAGGGGTTTAGAATGGCGCCGAGGGCAGGAACCGAACCATCGGCTACGATTTCAGCGCGACATTTACCAACATTCCCGTTAGTTGTCAAGATGTTGAGCGCATGGACTCGCGCCGCCGGCCACGATTTTAATGGCGCTTGGCTCGCGGCAGTATGGCCGTCAGCTTTGGCCGATCTCCCGTGCGCCGTTCAAGATTCGTCCCAGTCCGCGCTTCAAGGGCGGATAACAGATCGGCAAGTTCGTCAGCACCCAACTTCATGTCGAACGCCAAATTGACGGCCTCCTCCCGCAGGGTCTCCGCATTAAAGTCGGAGGTATAGGTCAAAACTTCTTCCACAAGCGCATTCACCGGACCAACGGCCATTCCCGACCTCGCAATGAAGAGTACTGCGGGAATGATGTCTGGCTGTGCCGAACAGTGCGAGCGCGCGAGGGGGGTATGGACCAAAGGGGATGCCGCTTTGGTGGCATCTTCCGGGAAAGAATGCTCTCGGAAGGGGTCGTCATGAGTCCGTTGCTGCTGATTATTCCATTCGCGCTGGCGGTCTAATCGTCATGCGCCCCGCGCCGCCCGATAGGCACGTCGCGGTGGATATAGGCGCTCATGACCAGCCCCCAGCCGAACAGCAGCGACAGCATGGCGGTGCCGCCGTACGAGATCAGCGGCAGGGGCACGCCCACCACCGGCACCAGCCCCATGACCATGGCGGTGTTGATGAAGAAATACAGGAAGAAGGTGGTGGTCACGCCCAAGGCCACCAGCCGGCCGAATTGCGAGCGGCAGCGCAGCGCGATGGCGTAGCCGAAGGCGACCAGCAGGACGTACAGCCCCAGCAGGAACAGCCCGCCCATGAGGCCCCATTCTTCACCGAACATGGTGAAGATGAAGTCGGTCTGCTTCTCGGGCAGGAAGTTCAGGCGCGACTGGGTCCCCATCATATAGCCCTTGCCGAAGATGCCGCCCGAGCCCAGGGCGATCTTGGATTGGGTGATGTGGTAGCCGGCGCCCAGGGGGTCGTCATCGGGGTTCAGGAAGATCAGGACGCGCTTTTTTTGGTATTCGTGCAGGAACTGCCACGCGACCGGGATGGCGCCCAGGCCGCCGGCCAGCAGCACGCCGAACTTCCACAGCCGCACGCCGGCCATGAAAAAGATGGCGCCGGCGCTCATCAGCAGCATCATGGCGGTGCCCAGATCGGGCTGCTTCAGCACCAGACCAATGGGGGCCAGTACCATGATCAGCGGCGGGATCAGGAAAAGCGGGCGGCCCACGTCCTGATAGGTGGCGCCGTGGAAATAGCGGGCCAGCGTCAGAATCAGGGCGATCTTCATGATTTCGGAGGGCTGCAACTGGATGAAGCCCAAATCGATCCAGCGCTGGGCACCCATGCCGATGGTGCCCTTGATGTCCACCGCCACCAGTAAAACCACCGATATCAGGTACAGCGCATAAGCGTGCCGCATCCAGAAACGGATGTCGATCAGCGCCACGGTAATCATAATGCCGATGCCCAGCCCGAAGCGGATCATCTGCTTGATGGCCCATGGTTCCAGCGAGCCTTGGGCGGCGGAATAAAGGGTTAGGAAGCCAACGCTGGCGATGGCGGTCAGCACTCCGATCAGCGACCAATTGATCTGCCAGATCTTGTCCCGCCACGACATCTCGGTGCGGTTGAGATGGGTGGACAGCCGCTGGGTCGGGCGCATCATTGGCTGTGACCCCCGTCGCTGCCGGCCATGCGGGCGCGTTCGCGCTTTTGCACCTCGATCATGATGTCGCGGGCGATGGGCGCCGCCACTGCCGAGCCGCCGCCGCCATGTTCCACCACCACGGCGATGGCATAGCGTGGGTTGTCATCGGGCGCATAGGCCACGAACAGGGCGTGGTCGCGCTCTTTCCACGGCAATTCGTCGTTCTTTTTAACGCCGGTTTCGCGTTCGCGCATGGTGATGCGGCGCACCTGGGCCGAGCCGGTCTTGCCCGACAGCCACATGCCCTCTTGCTCGATGCGGGCACGATAGGCGGTGCCGCCGGGTTCGTTGGACACGGCGAACATGCCCTTGCGCACCATGGCCAGATGTTTCTGCGCCATATTGCAGGACGGCCATTGCGGGGCCGTGCGCGGTTGCGCGGTTTTGTCGGTGATGGCGTCGCGGGCCACGTGGGGCACCACGGCAAAGCCGCCATTGGCGACGCGGGCGGTCATGGTCGCCAATTGCAGGGGCGTCGCCAGGGTATAGCCCTGGCCGATGGCGTTGATCAGGGTCTCGCCCGGATGCCACGGCTGGGATAGCGCCTTGCGCTTCCACGCGCGGTCGGGGATCAGGCCGGGGCGTTCGTTGGGCAAATCCACGCCGGTGGGGACGCCCAGGCCAAAGCGCTTGGCGACCTCGGCGATCTTGTCGATGCCCACGCGCCGGGCGATTTCGTAGAAATACACGTCGCAGGAATTCTTCAGCCCGCCCACCAAATCCTGCGAGCCGTGACCGCCCTTCTTCCAGCAGTGGAAGCGAATGTTGCCCAATTGCATGTGGCCGGGGCAGAACACCCGCTGTTCTGGCGTCACCGCGCCGGCTTCCAGCGCCGCCATGGCGGTGATCATCTTGAAGGTGGAGCCCGGCGCGAAGGTGCCCGACAGGGCCTTGTTGGACAAGGGCGAGCGCGGATTGTTGACCAGCTCCTTCCACTCGTCCGGAGTCAATCCGCGATTGAAGGCGTTGGGATCGTAGGACGGCGTGGACGCCATGACGATCAGCTCGCCGGTGTGGATGTCCATCACCACGCAGGCCGCCGATTCGTCGCCCAGGCGCTGGGCGGCGTATTCCTGCAAACGCATGTCCAGGGTCAGCGCCAGATCAACGCCGGGCTCGCCTTCCTTACGCTCCAACTCGCGGATGACGCGGCCCACGGCGTTGACTTCCACCGAACTGGTGCCGCCGCGGCCGCGCAGGGCCATGTCGTAAATCTTTTCCACCCCGGCCTTGCCGGTGCGGAAGCCGGGCAGTTCTTCCAACGGGTCGCCGGTCAGGTCGTTTTCCGACACCGCCGCCACATAGCCCAGGATGTGGGCGCCCAGGGATTCCAGCGGGTAATAGCGGCTTTGGCCCACGTCGATCAGCACGCCGGGCAGATCGGGCGCGTTGACCTCGATGCGCGCCACTTCTTCCCAGGACAGGTTTTCGCGCACGGTGATGGGCACGAAGGACCGCCGCCGCCGCGCTTCCTTGGTGATGCGGGCGCGGTCGTGGTCGGTCAGGGTGATGATGGTGGACAGGGCGTCCAGGGTATAGGTCAGCGACGGGGTCTGCTCGGCCACCACCAGCACACGGTAATTGTGCTGGTTGATGGCCATGGCGATGCCGTTGCGGTCCAGGATGGGGCCGCGCGGTGGCGGCAGCAGGCGCAGGCTGACCCGGTTGTCCTCGGCCAACATGACGTATTTGTCGGCCTCCAGGACCTGAAGGTAGTACATGCGCGCCGCCAGCGTGCCCACCAGGGCGGCTTGGCCGCCGGCCAGCATCAGGGCGCGCCGGTTGAATGTCTTGGCTCGGTCATTGTCATGGTACATGGGCTAGACGTCCTTCAGGAAGGCCATCTGCGTGCGCGCCAGCAACCAAGTCAGCAGGGGAAATAAACCCATGGTCAGCAAATACTCGAAAATCACTGGGGCGGCATCGACCACGCGGCCGCTCAACATGGTCACCAGCAGCCAGGACAGGCCCAGCGAACCCGCCGCCAGCAGCCCGAAAGCCCACCACGCGACCATGAACGACTTGCCCAGGAAGAACTTGCGCTGGGCCGCAGCCACACCTTGCACCAAAAGCAGTACCAGGGCGTTAACGCCCATGGGGGTGCCGGCCATGATGTCGTACAAAAAACCGATCAGGAAGGCGACCCAGGCGGGCAGCAATTCGGGCCGGTAGATGGCCCAGTAATAGACGCCCATGAGCGGCAGGATGGGCGCGATGCCGGCAAAGCCGGGCAGCCGGGTCGGCGTCGCCGTCAGCAGCAACAGCACAAGGGTCACGGTAACCGGCACCATGTGCCGGACCAGCGTGTCCATTTTGACCCAGATGGAGGGCTTCATTGTGTGAGCGCCTTCAAGAGGCGGATACCCATGAACGTCACTCGGGCGAGGGGGCGGAGCCGCGGCGGCGGCGTTCCGGCACCGGGGGCTTCTCGAAGGGCAGGATGCCGCCCAGGCCGTAATCGACGATGGCGACGAATTCCAGTTCGTGGCGTTTGACGAAGGGCTCCACCCGGATGATGCCGTCGGTGGTCGCTGCGACCAGCCCGATGGGAATGCCGGGCGGGAATGCCGCGCCCGAGGCCGAGGTCACCACGCGCTCGCCCGGGGCGACGACGGGGTTGCCGGCCACGTAATTCAGCTTGGGGCGGTCCTTGTTGTCGCCGGCCAGGATGGCCCGGGTGCGCGACGATTCGATCATCACCGGGATGCGGGCGTTGATGTCGGTCAGCAACAGCAGGCGCGACGAGCGTTCGCCCACTTCAGCGATATGGCCGATCAGGGTCTCGCCCGACAGCACGGCTTGGCCCTTGCGCACGCCGTCGTTTGAGCCGGCGTTCAGCAGCATGGAATGGCCGAAGGCCGAGCCCAGATCGCCGATGACGCGGGCGGTGACGAAAGCGGGGTCGGGGTCGGGGATGACGTTCAGCTGTTCGTGCAGCACGCCGTTTTCGGAATCCAGCCGCCGCGCCACGGTCTGCCAATGCTGCAGCCGCAGGTTCTCGGCCTTCAGCCGCGCGTTCTCGGTGCGCAGATTGGTCAGTTCGCGCACATTCTCCACCACCTCGGCGATGGAGGCAGCGGGGCGGCTCATGACGTCGAGGATGGGAGCCAGACCGTCGGCGACCAGGGCACGGGTCCGCTCGATCAGCAGGATGTCGGCCTTGCCCACGATCATCAGCGCCACGGCGGCGACGATCAAGGAGATGAAGGCAAACCGCTGAGCCAGCAGCCGCAACGTGGCGAGACGTCCGACCGCACCGGACTGCTTCACGAGGTTCCTCCGCTCCCGTAGTGGTACGGCCGCCAGAAATTGGCGGCCGCGCCTCGTGCGAACATACTACATCTAGGAACGCTAAAACTAGTACATGCTGGTTAGCACGTTCTTAAGCTTGGGCATTTCTTCCAGCGCACGGCCAGTCCCCAGCGCCACGCAGGACAGCGGATCGTCGGCGATGGACACCGGCAGGCCGGTGGCATGACGCAGCACGTAATCCAGGTTGGACAGCAACGCGCCGCCGCCGGTGAGCACGATGCCCTTATCGACGATGTCGGCGGCCAGTTCCGGGGCGGTGTGCTCCAGGGCGACCTTGACCGCTTCGATGATGGCGCCCACCGGCTCCGCCAGGGATTCGGCGATCTGGCGCTCGGACACGATCAGTTCCTTGGGCACGCCGTTCATCAGGTCACGGCCCTTGATTTCCATGGTACGGCCTTCGCCATCCTCGGGCGGGCAGGCAGAGCCGATTTCTTTCTTGATGCGCTCGGCAGAGCCTTCACCGATCAGCAGATTATGGTTGCGGCGGATATAGGCGATGATGGCTTCGTCCATCTTGTCGCCGCCGACGCGGACCGAGCGAGAATAGACGATGCCGCCCAGGGAAAGCACGGCCACCTCGGTCGTACCGCCACCGATATCCACCACCATGCTACCGGTCGGTTCGGTGACCGGAAGGCCAGCACCGATGGCAGCGGCCATAGGCTCTTCGATCAGGAAGACGCGGCGGGCGCCGGCGCTTTCCGCCGATTCCTGAATGGCGCGGCGTTCCACGGCGGTCGAGCCCGACGGCACGCACACGATCACCAGCGGGCTGGCGAAGGAGCGGCGGTTGTGGACCTTGCGGATGAAGTGCTTGATCATCTCTTCGGCCACTTCGAAATCGGCGATGACGCCGTCGCGCAGGGGGCGGATGGCCTGGATGTAGCCGGGCGTACGGCCCAGCATCATCTTGGCCTCGTCGCCCACGGCCAGGACCTTCTTCTTGCCCTTTTCCTCGACAATGGCCACCACTGACGGCTCATTGAGGACGATGCCGCGGCCCTTGACATAAACCAGCGTGTTGGCGGTGCCAAGATCGATCGCCATGTCCGCGGACATCCAACCCGTCAGCTTAGAAAACATCATCCCTCACTCAAGATCCAGCGTTGCCATTTACGCGATGCCGGGGGTCTCCCCCGCATCTGCCAGTCCCAGGCGCTCGGTTTATATCAGGCCGAAAGCGCCGCCGGAGCGGTTTTTTGCCGCTTTACCAAAAGTTTATTCAAGGCGTTCACATAGGCACGGGCCGAGGCCACCATGGTGTCGGTATCGGCGGCTTGCCCGTTGCAGGTCTTGCCGTCCTCCTCCAACCGCACCGTAACCTCCGCCTGGGCGTCGGTCCCTTGCGTCACCGCGTGCACCTGATACAGCTGCAAGCGGGTGTCGTGGGGAACCAGCGCCTTGATGGCGTTGAACGTGGCGTCCACCGGACCGTCGCCGGTGGCCTTCACGCTTTTCACCTCACCGTCGATTTCCAACTCCAGCTCAGCCTTGGGCGGATTGTGCTTGGTGCCGCACAGAACTTCCAGCGAGCGGAAACGGATACGGTCATTCTCGCGATAGACCGTCTCGTCGATGAGGGCCACGATATCTTCGTCGAATATGTCCTTTTTGCGGTCAGCCAGTTCCTTGAAGCGGAGAAAGGCGTCTTCTACCGCGTTGTCAGCCAAATCATAGCCCAACTGTCTGAGCTTATCCTTAAAGGCGGCACGACCAGAGTGCTTTCCCATGACCAAACTGGATTGATTGAGGCCCACGGATTCGGGCGTCATGATCTCGTAGGTCTGGGCGCATTTCAGCACGCCGTCCTGATGGATGCCCGATTCATGGGCGAAGGCGTTCTTGCCGACGATGGCCTTGTTGGGCTGCACCACGAAACCGGTCACGGCGGACACCAGACGCGAGGTGCGGGTGATGTGCTCGGTCTTGATGCCGGTGGTGTAGGGCAGGCTGTCGGGCCGGGTGCGGATGGCCATGACGATCTCTTCCATGGCGGCATTGCCGGCGCGCTCGCCCAGGCCGTTGATGGTGCACTCTATCTGGCGCGCGCCGGCGGCGACGGCGGCCAGGGAGTTGGCCACGGCAAGGCCAAGGTCGTTATGGCAATGCACCGACAGGATGGCTTGGTCGATGTTGGGCACGCGGTTGACCAGCATGGCGATCAGGGCGGCGTATTCTTCCGGCACCGCATAGCCCACGGTGTCGGGCACGTTGATGGTGCGGGCGCCGGCGGTGATGGCGGCTTCCACGCAGCGGCACAGGAAATCGTGTTCCGTGCGCGAGCCGTCTTCCGCCGACCATTCCACGTCGTCCACCAGATTGCGGGCGTATGCCACGGAATCCTTGATCTTCTGCAGCACCGCCTCGGGCTCCATCTGCAGCTTGAACTTCATGTGCAGGGGGCTGGTGGACAGGAAGGTGTGGATGCGGTGCAGCGGCGCGGCCTTGACCGCCTCGGCACAACGCTCGATGTCGCCCTTGGTGGCACGGGCAAGACCGGCGATGGTGGCGTTCTTGACCACGCGGGCCACGGCCTGAACCGCTTCGAAATCGCCGTTGGAGGCAATGGGGAAGCCGGCTTCGATGACATCGACGCCCATGTCTTCCAGCGCCAGGGCGATCTTGACCTTCTCCTCCAGATTCATGGAGGCGCCGGGCGATTGCTCGCCGTCGCGAAGGGTGGTGTCGAAGATGATGACCCGGTTCTTATCCATGTGTGCGCCCAAATGTCGGTCCCTAACTCTCCAGGTCATGCCAGATCACGAACGATGGCGCCCGGCCCTGGCTCTAGCCCGGGAGCGCCAAACGTCGCAAGACCGGAACAAGGAGCAAGGGCGGCAGGAAGGAGGGAGAACGGTCGGCAAAGGCGGCGGTGCGGGCACCCCGTCCTCGCGTCGCTCCGATCCATCACGATCATAGTCCGCCTGGCTCTGTGGTTGGAACAGCCGTCAACGTCAATAGCAGTCCCACCACCGCATTAGGAAGTCTCAGTTGCACAAGGTTGTCAACAAGATCGTATGCGGAAGAGGGCCGTAACGGCGCCCTTTCTACCCCAAACGGGAGAGACGCGCTTGTGCGAAAAAGGAGATGTTGCCATCGCCCGTTTGGGCAAAGGGATGCGCAGGCGGGAATGCCACCGGCGGGTGGTTCTGCGGGCGGTGGCGCAACCGGTTGGCCGCAGGCATAAGTTCCTATATTGTTCGCGGTGGCAATGGGGGCTGTCATGGCGGCATGGTGGATAGGCGGCATTCGTGTGCTTGGGGTTGTTGCTGGCATGTCAGGTGCCGCGCCCTTCGCCATGGCCGAAGAGACGCCGTTCAAAATGCCCACCTTCAGCGCCAAGGACATGGTGCCGCAGGTCCATGGTCCCAATTGGGTGGATTTGGATGGGGATGGGCACAAGTATCTGGTGATGAAGTTGCGCTACAACGCGCCCTATCCAAGCCCGCATAGCGCTTCCACCTACACCTTTTCCATTTGGGGCGTCGAGGAGCCCGTTTTTCTATGCGCGGACTCGCTGGCAGAAGTTTCGTTAGAATTCAGCCATCTATAGCGCTGACTGACAACCGACAAACTCACACCAGCTTCGCCCGCGGGTCATAGCCGTGGCGTGGCCCCCATTTTTCCACCAGCTTGCGGAACTCGGAATCGTTGTCGGGCAGCACCACTTTCAAGGTGACCAATTGGTCGCCTTGGGTGTTGTTGGCGCCGGCGATGCCCTTGCCTTTCAGACGCAGGACGGCGCCGGTGTTGGTGCCGGGGGGGACGGTCACCGACACCTTGCCGTCGATGGTGGGCACGGTGACTTTGCCGCCCAGGACGGCTTCCTGGACGCTGATGGGGATTTCGGCCAAGACGTCCAGCTCGCGGCGCGAGAAGAACGGGTGGGTTTCCACCTTGATGTCCACGAAGGCGTCGCCGTCACCGCCGATGCCGGCATGGCCCTGGGCCTTCAGGCGCAGGGATTGGCCGTCGGTGGTGCCGGCGGGGATGCGCACGTCCAGGGATTTGCCCGAGGCCAACGACACCCGCTTGGTGGTGCCCGTGGCGGCTTCCAGGAAGGTGACGGTCACGGTGTGGCGCAGGTCGCCGCCCTTATTGCCATCGGCGGGGCCGGAATGCTGGCGGCCGCGTGCCTTGCGCCGCATCATCTCGGCCAGGATGTCGTCCACGTCCTCGCCGAAATTGAAGCCGGCGCGATTGCCGCGCGCGCCACCCGCCCCGCCCTGCGAGCGCCAAGCGCGGCGCTTCTGGGCACCGGTGGGATCGATTTCGCCCTGGTCGTATTGGCGGCGCTTCGTGGCATCGGACAGGAAGTCGTAGGCGGCGGTGACTTCCTTGAACCGTTCCTCGGCACGCGTGTTACCGGGGTTGAGGTCAGGGTGCAGCGTGCGCGCCAATTGGCGATAGGCCTTCTTGATGTCGTCATCCGAGGCGGCCTTGGCCACACCCAGAACCTCGTAAGGATCCTTCACCCTAAGCCCTCGATTCCCGAACTGAAAAAGGGCGGCACAACGACGCCGCCCCCTTCTTTTGCCAGAAATCCGGGCGCGGCGCTACTTCACCACTTTCCAGCTGCCGTCGGGCTGGCGGCAGGCGGTGCCGAAGGCCTTATCCACCTTCCCGTCGATCTGCACCGAGGTCTGGTATTCGCGGCAGTAATTACCCGCCTGATCGGTGCCGTCGCGGGTCGGCGTGTAGGTGCCGGAATGGCCGCTATCGGGGTTGTTCCAGCTAATGGACTGACCCACCGGCGCGGTATGGGCCTTGGTTTCCGCCTGCTGGGCGTACAGGCGGTCGGATTTGTCCAGGGACTTGCCCACCTCGGAACCGGCATAAGCGCCAATCAGGGTGCCCAAAGCGGTCATGGCGATATTGCCGGTGCCCTTGCCGAACTGGGCACCGGCCACGGCACCGCCGACGCCGCCCAGCACGGCGCCGCCGGTCTGTTTGGGGCCGTAATCATTGGCACAGCCCGCCAGCACGCCGACGATAAGTGCCACGGACAGAACTCGCGTCATGGTCATGGTCTTCCCGTTCCCGCATAGTCCCCCCACCTTGAGTGGGGCAGGTTGCAAGACTGTCATGGATTTGGGGCTTTTTATGGGCAGCCCGCCACGCTAAAAACACCCTAGCCCGCGAATGAGTCTAGCGGCCCGATCACAAAACAGCCATTGGACCAAAGCCATGTCGGCCGTTGAAGCAGACCCCTATGCGCTCTTCGCCAAATGGATGACAGAGGCGGAAGCCGCCGAGCCCAACGATCCCAACGCCATGGCCCTGGCCACTGCCGATGGGCAGGGCCGGCCCAGCGTGCGCATGGTCCTGTTGAAGGGCTATGACCGTGACGGCTTCGTCTTCTACACCAATCTGGAAAGCCGCAAGGGCACCGAGATGGCGGCCAATCCCCACGCCGCCTTGCTGTTCCATTGGAAAAGCCTGAAGCGCCAAGTTCGGGTGGAGGGGCCGGTGGAGCCGGTCAGCCATGCCGAAGCCGATGCCTATTTCGCCTCGCGCGCCCGCACCAGCCAGATCGGCGCCTGGGCCTCGATCCAGTCGCGGCCCTTGGAAGGACGCTTTGAACTGGAACGCCGGGTGGCCGAATTCACCGCCAAATTCGGCTTCGGCGCCGTCCCCCGCCCGCCCCATTGGTCCGGTTTCCGCCTGCGCCCCGAGCGCCTGGAATTCTGGCAGGACCGCGCCTTCCGCCTGCACGACCGCTTCGCCTATGCCAAAGACGGCGATGGCTGGCGCATCGACCATCTGTTCCCGTGAGGAGAGCGCTTCATGTCTGAGACCCAACCGGTGGACAGCGCCCGCCTGATGCGCCTTGCCACCTATGCCTCGGTGGCGACGGCCTCGACCCTGATCGTGGTCAAGCTGGTGGCCTGGGGCATGACCGGATCGGTGGCGCTGCTGTCCACCTTGATCGATTCCACCCTGGACGCCGCCGCCTCAATCATCAATCTGTGGGCGGTGCGCCATGCCCTGACCCCCGCCGACCGCGAACACCGCTTCGGCCATGGCAAGGCCGAACCCCTGGCCGGGCTGGGTCAGGCCGCCTTCATCGTCGGCTCCGGCGCCCTGCTGTTGGCCGAGGCGGTGCACCGCCTGCAGCAGCCGGTCCAGGTCACCAATGAAGGCATCGGCGTGGCGGTGATGGCTTTTTCCATTCTGCTGACGGCCCTGCTGGTGCGGTTCCAGAAGAAGGTTCTATCACACACGGATTCGGTCGCCATCTCGGCGGATTCCCTGCACTACACCGGCGACGTGCTGATCAACGGCTCAGTCATCGTGTCGTTGCTGGTGGGCAAGTTCCTGGACTGGCCGCTCATCGATCCGGTCTTCGCCATCGCCATCGCGGGTTTCCTGCTGTGGAACGCGTGGCAGATCGCGGTCAATTCCTACGACATGCTCATGGACCGGGAATTGCCGGAAGAGGACCGCCAGCGCATCAAGGACATCGCCCGCTCCAACCCCCAGGTGCGTGGCATGCACGATTTGCGCACCCGGCTGTCGGGCCAGCAGGGCTTCATCCAACTGCATCTGGCCCTGGACGACGATCTGCCGCTGATCCAGGCCCATGACATCGCCGATCAGGTGGAAAAGGCCATCATGGAAGCCTTCCCCCAATTCGACGTCCTGATCCACCAGGACCCGGCCAGCCTGCACGAGGAAACGCCGGTTTACGACGCGGCGCCGCAGGCGTAGGGAGGAAAACAAAGATTAACCACCAAGGGCACTAAGGGCACCAAGACAAGGTGCCGCAGCCCGGAACGCCCGCTTGGTGTCCTTGGTGCCCTTGGTGGTAAAACAAAAAAAAGCCCCCCGGCCAATGCCGGGGGGGGGCTTCATAACCGGATGCTTTACGCTTCCTTGACGATGGGTCCCAGCGCCTTGGCCAGTTCCTGGACGCGGCGGCGGACTTCAGGGTCGCGGATGCGATAGTAGGCGCGGACCAGTTCCAAGGTCTCGCGCTGGACCATCAGGCTGTCTTCGAACTGGCGCGGTTCTTCGGTGGCACGGACCATGTGACGGGGGCTGGTGGCAGCCATGTCGTCGTCCATGTCCTCGAAGAAATAGCTGACCGGCACGTCCAGCACCCGCGACAAGTCGAACAGACGCGAGGCGCCGACGCGGTTGGCGCCACGTTCGTATTTCTGCACCTGCTGGAATGTCAGGCCCAAGGCCTCGCCCAGCTTTTCCTGGCTCATGCCAAGCAGGGTGCGACGCAAGCGGACACGGCCGCCCACGTGGATATCAATGGGATTGGGCTTGCCCGCCGGTGTGCGTCCGCGGCTGGCGCGGCGAGAAACACTGCCGGTGGTCTTGCGGATGGGCTCGGGCATAAGTTATCACCTCTGTAGTAATGGCGTTTCTGCAGGAACGCCTGACGTGCCTAGTGAAATTCGCTGCGGCCTACTACAACCTAGGGTAGGGGAAGCTCAGCATCCGCTGTGGAATTACCACGCATAATAGCGACATCTCGCGGGCATGGGTAGGGTGAAGTGAGAGGGAAAATGAAAACGCTTCATGACCCAGTGGACGACTTGGCCGCTGCCCTCGCCGGCACGAACGCACCGGTTGAGCGCGAACAGGCTTTTCTTAAATATGCCGAGGGTTTCGGCGTCAACCGCTTCGCCTATTTGACCATCAGCCAGCCGGTTTCGCCGTGGTATTTCGAGACGAATTACCCGAGGGAATGGGTGCAGCATTACCTCGCCCAGGGCTATGCGGCGGTAGATGTAGTGCCGCTGGAAAGCCGCCGCAGCGCACTCCCGTTCCACTGGCGCACGGCGCTGTCACGACCGGAATACGGGAACAAGGCCAAACAGGTCTTCGACGAATCCGCCGCGTTCGGCATCCATGACGGCTATAGCGTGCCCATCCACAGCGCCCACGGCCTCGCGCTCATGAGCATGGCGGTGGACGATCCGGCCCTATTCACCCCATCGGCGCGGAAACAGCTATATGCGTTGCAACTGATGGCGCTGCATTTCCACATGTCGTGCGAACGCAGCCTGACCGAGGCCCCAGCCCCGCCGGTTCATCTGACCGCACGCGAGCGCGAGGTGCTGACTTGGGCCGCCCAAGGCAAGACCGGTTGGGAGATCGGCCAGATCCTGCATCTGGCCGAGCGCACCGTCACCTATCACGTGGAGAACGCCAAGGTGAAGCTGGGGGCCACCAGCCGGGGGCACGCCATCGTCAAGGCAATCACCCTGGGACTGATCGCCCCCTAAACTTCTGGTTCTTCGCGGATTAGCGGGGAGGTTCCCCAAAGTGTCCCATCACCCCGGACAAGCGTAGCGCCGATCCGGGGTCCATGGTGGTGCGTCATTTCAGCCAAGAATTATTGGTGACACGGATGGACACGGATAAACACGGATGGTCCTTATCCGTGTCCCGCGTAGCGGGGATCCGTGTCCATCCGTGTCATTATTCCTTGAGTTAAAGTGCGCCTCCCCGGAAATCCGCGAAGAACC
>JACMKT010000042.1 GCA_014380005.1 Rhodospirillales bacterium | reverse complement strand
TTTTCGCCGGTCTTCAAATCCCACAGGCGGCAATTGTCCGGGCTGATTTCGTCGGCCAGGACGATCTGCATGTCGTCGCCATTGTACAGGCGCCCGAACTCCAGCTTGAAATCCACCAAACGGATGCCGATGCCCAGGAACAGGCCGCTCAGGAAATCGTTGACGCGCAACGACAGCGACATCAGCTCGTCCAGATCCTGGGTGGTGGCCCAGCCGAAGGCGGTGATGTGCTCTTCCGACACCATGGGATCGTTCAGCGCGTCGGACTTGAAATAGTACTCGACGATGGAACGCGGCAGCGGGGTGCCCTCCGACAGGCCGAAGCGCTGCGCCAGCGAACCGGCGGAGATGTTGCGGACCACCACCTCAAGCGGGATGATCTCCACCTCACGCACCAACTGCTCGCGCATGTTGAGGCGGCGCACGAAATGGGTGGGGATGCCGATCTCGCCCAACTTCAGCATCAGATATTCGCTGATGCGGTTGTTGAGCACGCCCTTGCCGGTGATGGTGCCCTTTTTCTTGTTGTTGAAGGCGGTGGCGTCGTCCTTGAAGTACTGGACCAGCGTGCCCGGCTCGGGGCCTTCGAAAAGGACCTTGGCCTTGCCTTCATAAATCTGTCTGCGTCGGGCCATGGGGGGGGACATCCGGATAAAGGGGCGCGGGGAAAGCTCGGGCGTATGCGGTCAACGTCCGTCGATCGCTAAAGTTCATATAGCAGGGAAGGGGCGGAGAGACAATGTCACGCCAAGAATTCCATGCGCCAGCTCATATAGGGCTGGATCTGCGCGTCCTCCCCGTTCTCGCCGTTCCACGAATCAACCACATGGCTGTCGCCGCTGTCGCGTTCGATCATTTCCACGGCCACGTGCTGCAGCAACACCAGATAGCGCATGGCGAAACCGCCGATGTCGTGGCGGGTCAGCAGCCCGGCCTGGACAAGGCGCATCAGATAGGTCCGGGTGTTGATGGATTCCGAGACGCAATCCATCTGGCCCTCTTCGTCCTCGCTTTCATGAAGATTGCGGGCGTGGTCGCGCCATGTGCCGTTCTGGGCGCCGACAAAGCTTTCAAACTGGCCGATGGCGTGGGCGATCATGGCCCGTTCCGTGGCCGGGCTGTCGGCACTGCCGCCGAAACCGGCGCGGATGATCCGAGCCTCTTCCTCGCCCAGCCGCACGTCCGAAATCTGCGCGCAGGCGGTGTCGTGGCAGACGATCATGGGTGCGGTCAGCGGGTCAGCCGCTTCCGCGCCTTGAACACGGTTATGGGCGGTCAGCCGCTCGGCACGATGGGGCCATGCTTCGGTCACATCCTGGGCGTGAGCCCAGAGCGGAGCCATGGTCAAAAGCGCAACGAGGGCGAAGCGGCGCATCAAGCCTTAGTCCAAGATGACCGGCGTGTAACCGGTGCGGTCGGGCCGGTCCGGGGCGAACAGCCATTGGGGCGGTTGTTCGGCGCCCATCTCCGGCAGGGCGATCAGTGAGGATGACACGGTGCCGAACCCGTTGTCTCGGGTGAAGCACATGGCGGCGGCTTCTTCGCCGTCGGGGCCGGTTCCACCATGGGCCATCAGCCCGGCCCATTCGGTCCAATCGCCGGCGTCGGGGTCGGGCACGGCTGCGTCAGCGAAGCGCGGCGCATAGGCGGCCACGCGCGGGCTGGCGGGATCGTCCAAATCCAGCGCGGTGATGATGTGCAGGCCTTCGCCAATGGGGTGCACCTGGACCTTGGCGCTGCCATCGGCGCGCACCCAATAGGCATCGCGGTTGTCGGCCAGGACCATGTTGAACGGGCGATAGGCGCGGCCATCCAGATGGGCCAGGGCTTCGGCGGCATCCAATGCGTCGTTGTGGTCCAGGGCTTCCAGCACCAATTCCCCGCGTGAGCGCTTACCCGCTTGGGGACCCAAGGTGCCGACCCGGTTCAATATGGCCGCCATCACGCCCATATGGTTGATGCCAAGCCATGAACCGCCGGCAAGTTCATCCATGCCGGCGATTACATCGGGGCGGTCAGACCAGTGGCGGCCCGGCGCTTTCCATGGCCGTCCGGCCATCTCGTCGCGGTTGGCGGCGACCAGGACGGGCCAGCGGGATTGGGAGCGGCGGAGGATGACGAGAGTGCACATGCAAAAATCCGTTTTCTAGACGAACCAACCACCGGTATAACTCCATCGCCACAATGGCATCGGGTCCCAACGACAACCACTTTGATTATAGTGGTCGAAAAAGGAAGTCGCGACCATGACCACGTTCGACGACCGTGAAAAGGCGTTCGAGGCGAAGTACCGGCTGGACCAGGAAACGCAATTCAAAGTCAATATCCGCCGCGACAAGCTGCTGGGCCTGTGGGCTGCCGAGCGCCTGGGGCTCTCGGGCGATTCCGCCAAGGCTTATGCGCTGACCGTGGTGGATGCCGAATTCTCGGAACCCGACCACGACGCCAGCCACAAGGTGATGCGCGACTTCGCCACCAACGGTGTGAAGGTGGACGACGCGGCGGTGAAGAAGGAATTCATCCGCCTGGAGGGGATTGCCCGCGGCCAGCTCACCGACGAAATCGTTAGCAAGTAACGCTGAACGCAAACAAAAAGCCGGGGATCGCTCCCCGGCTTTTTTATTGATATCAGCCTAAGACCGGCCGAACACCCGCTTGAAAATGGTGTCCACATGCTTGGTGTGGTAGCCCAGGTCGAACAGGGCCTCCACCTGGGCCGGGGTCAGGGCCTTGGTCACTTCCGGGTCGGCCTGCAGCAGGCGCAGGAACTGGCCCTTGGTGTCCTTGCCCTCGCCGGCGGCGTCCCACACCTGCATGGCGTTGCGCTGGACCAGACGATAGGCGTCCTCACGGGACACGCCGGCCTGGGTCAGCGACAGCAGGACGCGCTGGCTGAACACCAGACCGCCCAACTGGTTGAGGTTGCGGTCCACGGCGTCGGGATAGATCACCAGCTTGTCCACCACGTTGGTCAGGCGCGCCAGGGCGAAGTCCAGGGTGATGGTGGCGTCGGGGGCGATGTAGCGTTCCACCGACGAATGCGAGATGTCGCGTTCGTGCCACAAGGCGACGTTTTCCATGGCGGGGACCACATAGCCGCGCACCATGCGGGCCAGACCGGTCAGGTTTTCGGTCAGCACCGGGTTGCGCTTGTGGGGCATGGCCGAGCTGCCCTTCTGGCCCGGCGAGAAATATTCCTCGGCCTCGCGCACTTCGGTGCGCTGCATGTGGCGGATTTCCACGGCCACGCGCTCGATGGAGCTGGCGATGGTGCCCAAAGTGGCGAAGTACTGGGCGTGACGGTCGCGCGGGATGACCTGGGTGGACAGGGGCTCGGGGGCCAGCCCCAGCTTTTCCGCCACATATTCTTCCACGCGCGGGTCGATATTGGCGAAGGTGCCCACAGCGCCCGAGATGGCGCAGGTGGCGATGTCTTCACGGGCCGCCAGCAGGCGGGTCTTGGCGCGCTGGAACTCGGCGTGGAAGCCTGCGAATTTCAGGCCGATGGTGACCGGCTCGGCGTGGATGCCGTGGCTGCGGCCCATGCAGGCCAGATCCTTGAACTCGAACGAGCGCTTTTCCAGCGCCGCCAGCAAGCCGTCCAGATCGGCCAGCAGGATGTCGGCGGCCTGGGTCAGTTGCAGGCTGAGGCAGGTGTCCAGCACGTCCGACGAGGTCATGCCCTGATGGACGAAGCGCGAATGGGGGCCGATATGTTCGGCCAGTTCGGTCAGGAAGGCGATGACGTCATGCTTGGTCTCGGCCTCGATGGCATCGATGCGGGCGATGCGCTCGGGCGTATAGGGCTTGTCGCCATTGGCCCACACCGCCTTGGCGGAGTCTTGCGGGATCACGCCCAGCCCGGCCAGGGCATCGCAGGCATGGGCCTCGATGCGGAACCAGATGTTGAATTTGTTGGCGGCCTCCCAGATGGCGGTCATCTGGGGGCGGGAATAACGAGCGATGGACATCTGGGGGCCTCACCTGCGGGCGATCGGGAACGGGGTTTATGACAAAAAATCCGCCTTCTTGCAAAGAGATGGACGATGGGCTGATAATTCAATCCTGCGGATGGGCGCCGCATTCGAGGGTTTATGATGGAATTGGTCGAAGGGGGGCTGTCCGGCTTCTCGCTGTTTACGGGGCTTTCGCCGGATGATCTGGCAGCCATCGAAGCACGCTGCGCGTGGCATGTCTTCACCGCCGGTCAGCAGGTGTTCGACAAGGAAAGCGACACCCTGGAAGTCTATTTCGTGGTGACCGGCGCCTTGCGCATCCTGACCGGCAATGGCGAGCGTGAAGTGGCCCTGGCCGATGTGGTTGCGGGCAATTACTTCGGCGAGTTGGCGGCCATCGACGGCATGAAGCGCTCGGCCCGGGTTATCGCCACCATGGATTCGCGGCTGGCCTCGCTGGACGGGTTGGCCTTCATCGAGGTGTTGCACCGTCACCCCGAGATCGGCGTGCGTGTGCTGGAGCGGCTGACCCGCATCATCCGTAACCTGGATCAGCGCGTCACCCAGCTCTCGACCACGGGCGAGACTCAGCGTGTCTTCGGCGAATTGGTGCGGCTGGCCCAGCCCGATGGCGGGCGGCCCGAGGGGTGGGTTATTCCCGATATGCCCAACCATAAAGAAATCGCCGCCTGGGTCGGGACCTCGCGCGAAGTGGTGGCCCAAGCCATCGGCGAGCTGGCCCGTGACGGTGTGGTCAAACGGCGCGGCATGGGCTTGGTCATCGCCGATTGGCCCCGTTTGCAGCTGATGTCCCGGGCTTAATCGGTTTATTCCCTAAGACATATATTTGCCACGCAGCCCGTAGCCGGGGTGGTGCCATTATCATGTGGCAAATTGCTTACATTTTTAGGAAACCTTTATTTGAATAGTATTCAAATGTAATTTTGAATTTTCAGTAAAGTCCGCAAGTAAATGATGTGAACGCTATGAATAAAAATTGAATGGCGTGTAATAATTATGTTGATGGTGGCGCGCGACTGGGTTATACCTAATTACACAAACGGGGCGGCGGGAAGCGCGAACAGATCGCAAGCATCCTCCCGAAAGTGAACGAACACCCTCTGGGGCCGCCGATCAGATAAGGAGTTGAAGCCATGTTGAACAATCTCAAGACCATCATCGCCTCCCTGCGCCGCGACGAAAAGGGTGCCACCGCCATCGAATACGGCCTGATCGCTGCGGTCGTCAGCGTCATGATCCTCGGCGGCCTGCAACTGGTTAGCGGTAGCCTGAACGCGGTCTTCGCCAAGATCGTCGCTGCCCTCGGCTGACGGCGCGGATACCGGGGCCTTGGCCTCAAAAATTAAAGCGCCTCCTGACATTGATCGGGAGGCGCTTTTGTTTTGCCTAGTTTTAAAGTGTAATTGGTCATGTTTGACGTCGTCATCATCATCGCCGGTCTGTCCGGCCTTGTCTTCGTCGCCGCTTTGGTGGATGCCGCCGCATCGGACCTTAGGGCATTCCGCATTCCCAACCGCGACAGCCTGCTGATCGCCGTCGCCTTCGGGCTGGCGGTGCCTGCGTTTGGCTTCGGGCTGGAAGCGGCGGCATGGCATGTGGCGGCGGCAGCGGCGGCCTTCACGGTGGGGGCGGTGCTGTTCGTCCTCAAAGTGTGGGGCGGCGGCGATGCCAAGCTGGTGGCGGCTGTGACATTGATGACGGGTTTCGCCGGTCTGCCACGCTTTCTGCTGGTCATGGCACTGGCCGGAGGTATGCTATCTTTGGTGCTACTCCTTCTCCGCCGGCTCCCGGCCAACGGATCGTGGGGGGCACGCGTGGCGGCGTCGGGGCATGTGCCATACGGGGTTGCCATCGCCGCGGGCGGAATGGATTGGGCCGTTCTGTCTTTGCTGCCGCGCTTGGCAGGCTGACGTAACGGCGAAGGTTGGGGGAAGGGGCGAGATATGCGTCCGATTGCCGTGGTATTGGTGGTAGTGGCGATGGTGTTCGCCGGCTTGACCGCGTTCGTGGCCATGCGCTGGCTGGACGTGCAGTCCAGCCGTAAGTCCGACGCCCAAGTGACCGCCACCCTGGATGTGCTGGTGGTGGCCCGCGACGTGGCCGCCGGCACCCCCCTGGCCGACGAAGATCTGCGTTACGATGCTTGGCCCACCGCCGCTGCCACCGATCGCTTCGTTATCCGCAAGCCGGGCGAGGAGCCCAAGACTCAATTCATCGGCCAAGTGGCGCGCCGTCCGTTGAGCGAGGGCGAGCCCTTCGCTCCCGCCTCGTCCTTCAAGCAAGAGGGCGTGGGCGTGCTGGCCGGTGTGCTGAAAGCGGGTATGCGCGCCGTGTCGGTCGCCATCAGCAATGCCAGCGCGGTGTCGGGCTTCGTCGCCCCCGGCGACCGGGTGGATGTGGTCATGGCCGCCGATTTCCAGCGCGCCGATTCGGAATCCGTGGGCAATGGCGGCCCCATCGTGCGCTATGCCGCCGAGACCATCCTGGAAGACGTCAAGGTCCTGGCCATCGACCAGCAGATGTCCAGGGGCAAGGACGGCGCCGCCATCCAGGGCAAGACCGCGACCCTGGAGGTGACCTCCAAACAGGCCGAGGTGCTGACCGCCGCCGGCATGGTCGGCCAGCTCTCGCTGGTGCTGCGCGGCGTCGGCGTCGAAGCGGCGGTGCCCGACCAAAAGCCCCGCGTGCCGTTCACCAGCGATACCGAGGCATCCAAGGCCATGCAGGCGCTCATGGGCGGCGGCCCCGCCAAGCCCAAGGCTGCACCCCGCACCGGCGGTGGAGGCAGCGGTGTGGTGATCAACCGCGCCGGCGACATCTCCAATAAGAGCTTTTGACCATGGCAATGCGCATTCGTCTTCTTGCTCTCTCCCTGCTCGCGCTTGCCGCTCCGGCCCTGGCCCAGACCATGGAAGCCCGAGCCCGGCGCGCGGGTGCGGCTGATAGCCGGGGAAGCGCCCTCGGCGATGTCGGCGGGCGCCGGCGGCTGCCTCCGGCTTTGCCAGCAGCCGCTCATGATCGATATCGGCTCGGCCCTCCGCGGCATTGCCTTCGGCATCGACCGGATCCTGCACCCCGATTGAGCGCGCCTTTAGCGCACCAGCACCTGGAGCGACGGCGTGGCGGTGCCGAGGCTGGCCGGATCGTAGGCGACGACGACCGAGCCGAGCTCGGCCTCGCGGTTGCGCAGGCTGTATTCGGCCGTGCAGCGGCCGGCGCGCAGGCGGGTGCCGAGTCGCACCGGACGGGCGTCGCCGCCGCCGCGAAAGCGAACGTCGGCGCTGACCAGCCGCAGATCGCCGCCGTCG
>JACMKT010000007.1 GCA_014380005.1 Rhodospirillales bacterium | reverse complement strand
TCGTCGATGTCGTCTTCGGTCTTGGGCGAATACCAGACATTGTCGGGATAGACCACCAGCACCGGGCCGGCATTGCAGGTGCCCAGGCAGCTGGCTTGGGCGATGCTGACGCCCTTGTCCCACAGCATGCTGGCCTGGAATTTCTGCATCAGGCGATCGAACAGCTTCTGCCCGCCGCCCTTACTGGTGCAGCAGCCACGGGGATGGCCTTCGGGGCGGGACGTGGTGCACATGAAGGCATGATATTTGGGCGACGACATGGGGCTCTCCCTTGCAGGACAAAAATTCCTGACTTAGGGAGATACCCCGAAATCGCACCGAAATCTAGAGCCCTTACAAAAAGTAGGGCAATTGCCTGAATTAGCTGGCTTTGCGCGCGATCAGCTCGGCCACCGAGCACAGATCGTAGCGCACCATGGCGTTATCCACGGTCTTGCCGGTCAGCTCGCGCCACTTGTTCAGGGCTTCCTGACGGGGGAACGGGCCATAGGTCTCCAGCGACTTGCCGCTGGCGATAGCGGTGAAATCCGTATTGGCGTATTCGCCGCCGACCACGAACCATTCCTCGCCCACCGCCTCGTCATCGCTGCGGATGAAATAGCGGATCATGGCGTTGTCCACGGTCTTGCCGGTCAGGGCGCGCCAGCACACATGGGCCTCGCGCTCGTCGAAGGGGCCGTAACGCTCTTCCTTTGCCCCGGCGGCGATCTGGGTAAATCCGGTATCGGCGTACTCGCCGCCGACGACATAAAGTTTCTTAGCCATGGTAGTGTTTTTCCCACTCAATAGGGTGGCTGGCGGTGTTTGCTTATACCCCAACCCGCGCCCGGAAGAAATGCCCTTCCTCATAGTCGTATGCAGCATGGCATAGGGCAGGTTTTGCCGGGTATGGCGGACACACATTCAACATTTTCAACGCACTAGACTTTGGCACGGCACCTGCATCGCCTAATGGAAAGTTTCCATGCCGTGGAGAAAATGTCATGCAAGCCGTTTCCGCCGCCCCCGCCCACGAATTGCTGCAGCGCAAGGACAACGCCAACAGCCATTCCACCCGCAAGGCCAGCCACGGCACCGCCGACGCCTTCAAATCCTATGCGTTCGGTCCCATGGACACCAAGGGCGCCAGCCCGGAAGACGCGGCCAAAAGCGGCCTGAAGGCCATCCAGGGCTCCGCCGCCCTGCACAACCCGCTGGTGGGCCATTCGGCCTTGGCGGTCACCGCCATGCAATCGGTCAGCGGCGAAACCGGCTCGCTGGCCGCCGCTGCCGGCGTAAAAACCAAAGCTTAAACCGCCTTCACCACCACCAGCGTGGCATCGTCTCCAGGCGGCCTTCCCTGACGGAAGGCCGCCACATCCGTATTAACCGCATGGACGATGGCAGCCGCGTCCAGCTGCCGCGCCCCACGCACCACCCGCAGCAGCCGCTCCTTGCCATACATCTCGCCGGACGGGTTGCGGGCCTCCCAAATGCCGTCGGTGCCCACCACCAGCAGCGCCCCGGTGGACCAGCCGATGTGCTTCGCCTCGTGATAGTGCCAGTCGGGATCGATGCCTAAGGGGATATCGCTGCCCGGCACTTCGCCGAAGCGGTCTTCCACCGGGTCATAGGCGATGACCGGCGCGTGCCCGGCGCTGACCCAATGAATGGACCGGGTCTCGCCCACCATCACCGCCAGGAACAGGGTCATGAAGCGGCCCGCCTGCATGGGTGCCAACTCGCGGTTGACGTCCTCCATCAAGGCCGCCAAACCGCCGGGAATGGCGGCGCGCGCCCGCAGCAGGCGGCTGGCCACCCCCATCAGCCGTGCCGCCATCACGTCATGGCCGGCCACGTCGCCCACCGCCACCGCCATGCTGCCCTTGCCCGGCGGCACGAAGATATCGTGGTAATCGCCGCCCATCTGATAGCGCGCCTGAGACGTGCCTGCGAAATCGAAACCGGGAATCAGCACTGGCTTGCCTCGCCTGCGCCTGAAGCGCCCGAGCAGCAGCAGGCCGCCCAAAACGGCCATCAGGGTGAAAAGAATACGCATGCTTTGTTGCCATGTGGCGCGCTGAACCTTGCAGTCAAGCCAAGGTGCTGGACATGGGCATCGCCTGGGCTTATGTCGTGGGCCATGAACCGCACCGTCCATGTCATTGGTGGTGGGCTGGCCGGCAGCGAAGCCGCCTGGCAGCTCGCCCGTTCCGGCGTTCCCGTCGTCCTGCACGAGATGCGCCCGCACCGCACCACTCCGGCCCACCAGACCAATGGTCTGGCCGAATTGGTGTGCTCCAACTCCCTGCGCTCGGATGATGCCGAGTACAACGCCGTCGGCCTGCTGCACGAAGAATTGCGCCGCGCCGGGTCGTTGATCATGTGGGCCGCCGACCTGCACAAAGTGCCCGCCGGCGGCGCGCTAGCGGTGGATCGCGACGGCTTTTCCGGCGCGGTGGAGCAGGCCTTGGCCCAGCACCCCAACGTCACCATCGTGCGCGAGGAAATCGCCGGTCTGCCGCCGGAAGATTGGGATAGCGTGGTCATCGCCACCGGCCCGCTGACCTCGCCGCCCCTGGCCGAGGCCATCCGCGGCGTCACCGGCGAAGATTCCCTGTGCTTCTTCGACGCCATCGCGCCCATCATCCACAAAGACAGCATCGACTTTTCCAAGGCGTGGTTCCAGTCGCGCTACGACAAGGGCGAAGGCTCGGATTACATCAACTGCCCGCTGACCAAGGACGAGTACTACGCCTTCATCGACGCCCTGCTGGCCGGTGAAAAGGTGCCGTTCCATGAATGGGAAAAAGACACGCCTTATTTCGAAGGCTGCCTGCCGGTGGAAGTCATGGCCGAACGTGGCCGCGAGACCCTGGCCTATGGCCCCGGCAAGCCGGTCGGCCTGACCAATCCCTACGGTCCCAAGCCCTATGCGGTGATCCAGCTGCGCCAGGATAACGCCCTGGGCACCCTGTACAACATGGTCGGCTTCCAGACCAAGCTGCGCCATGGCGAGCAGGCCCGCATCTTCCGTACCATCCCCGGCCTGGAAAACGCCGAATTCGCCCGGCTGGGCGGCCTGCACCGCAACACCTTCGTCAACGGCCCGCGCGTGCTTGGCCCCACTCTGGCGCTGAAGGCGCAGCCGCGCTTGCGCTTGGCCGGCCAGATCACCGGCTGTGAAGGCTATGTGGAAAGCACCGCCATCGGCCTGCTGTCGGGCCGTTTCGCCGCCGCCGAGCGCCTGGGCCGCGAACTGCCCCAGCCGCCCGCCACCACCGCCCTGGGCGCCATCCTGGCCCATGTGACCGGCGGCGCCAATGCCGACACCTACCAGCCCATGAACATCAATTTCGGCCTATTCCCGCCGCCGCCCGAGCGCGACGAACGGGGCAAGCGGGTCAAGGGCCGCGACCGCAAGAAGCTGTACAGCGACCGCGCCCGCGTCGATCTGGTGGGGTGGCTGGCTGAGGCGGATGGGGTTTTGGGGTTAGAAACGGCTTAAAGAAAAAACTAGGCGCAACACGGATGGACGCGGATGACGGCTTCGCCGTCGCACGGATAAACACGGAAAAAGTCAAACTTTCCTATCCGTGTTCATCCGTGGATATCCGCGTTCATCCGTGTTGCTCCTGGTTTTACTTTTAAAACCGGCTTCCTAACCATTCCAACATGGCCCGCGCCGTCTGCTCCCATTTGGTGTCCAGCATCATCAAATGGGCCACATCCTCCAGCACCGTCATCTCGGCGTTCCAATAGGTGGCCGACAAGGCGAGATCCACATAGGGGATGAAGGCGTCGCAGGTACCGCCCAGGACCAAGGCTGGCACGTTGGGCCGTGGCATCAGGTTGAACCATTGGGGCAGCATCAGCTCGCTGGCGGCGCGCTGGGATTCCCGCTGGAATTGGGGGGCGTAGACAAGCGCCAACTCAGGCGGGAAGCCGTCCGAGAACAGGCCGCGCCGCACCACCTCGAAATCCACCCCTTCCGGCCCCAAGGTTTGCATGCGCCCCAACTGCCATAGAAGTTGAGGGTGGCGCAATGCCATGTGGGTAAAGGCCGAGCCCAAGCCGCCCGGACCGACCGAGGCCAGCATGACCAGCCCGGCCACCGGGTTGCGGCAGGCATAACGCTGGCAGATCAACCCACCCAGAGAATGGCCGATCAGGACGGGCTTTTGGCTGAATCCGGCCACCGCCTCGCCCACATCGGCCACGTAATCGGCGAGGCCGAAATTGTCCAAGGCATCCCTGCCCTCGCTGCCGCCATGGCCGCGCAGGGATAGTGCGGCGCAGTCATAGCCAGCGGCAGCGAAGAATGGCAGGAAATGCTCGGCCCAGATCCAGGCACTACAGAACGAGCCGTGCACGAACAGCAGCGGCGGGAGCTTTGACGGTATCCCGGCCCTGAGGATTTCCAGCGCCATGTCAGCCCTTGCGTTGGATCAACTCGATCTTATAGCCGTCCGGGTCCTCGACGAAGGCGATCACGGTGCTGCCGTGCTTCATGGGGCCGGGCGGACGGGTGATCTTGGCACCATTGGCGGCCAATGTCTCGCAAGCGCCGTAGATGTCGGGCACGCCCAGGGCGACATGGCCGAAACCGTTGCCCAGATCATAGGATTCGGTGTCCCAATTATGGGTCAACTCGATGACGCTGTGGTCGGCTTCGCTGCCATAGCCGACGAAGGCCAAGGTGAAGCGGCCCTCGGGGTAATCCTGGCGGCGCAGCAGTTTCATGCCCAGCAGCCGGGTGTAGAAATCCACGGAGCGATCCAGATTGCCCACCCGGATCATGGTATGCAGCATGCTCCAGCTCATGGTGTTCTCCTCTCGGCGATGAAGTCCAGCACGGCCAGGGCGGCGCGGTCGCTAGGGCTGTCGGAGCCGTAGCCCAGCCGGGCCATGGCCTCGGTCATGTCCGCCCGCTTGTCGGCGCGCAAGGCGGCATCGTCCAACAATTGGGCCAAGGCTGGGGCGATGCATTCGGCCCGGCAGTCTTCTTGCAGGAACTCGGGCATGACCGCGCGGTCCATCACCATGTTAGCCAGGGTCGCGAATTTGATCTTCAGGCCCATGAAATTGCGGGCAAGGAAGGCGGTCAGCGGCGACACCCTGTAGGTGATGATGGTGGGCAGTCCCGCCAAGGCCAGTTCCAGCGCCACGGTGCCCGAGGCGGCCAAGCCAACGGTGCCGGCGGCGAAGGCGTTGTACTTGTCGCCCCTGCCCTCCACCACGATGGTTTTCAGCGGCCAATGGGCGGCGGCGGCCTTGACCGTCTCGGCCACGGTTTCCACCGTTGGCAGCACCACGGTCAAATCCGGGTGCGTGCGGGCCAGCAAGGCCAGGGTTTCGGCGAAGACCGGCAGCAGCTTGCCGGTTTCCGAGTGGCGGCTGCCCGGCAGGGTGACCAACACCGGCGCATGCGGGGCAATGCCGTGGCGGGCACGGAAGTCGGCGCCGTCCCCCTTCTCCGCCCCGCTCTCGATGACCGGATGGCCCACATGCAGCGTGCGCAGACCGTCCTTTTCGAAATAAGGCGGCTCGAACGGCAGCAGGGTCATCAGCATGTCCAGCACGGCGGCCAGCTTCTTGGTGCGCTCGGGCTTCCACGCCCACACCATGGGGGCGACGTAATGGATACGCGGGATGTGCGGCACCAATTTCTGGCAGCCCTTCTGCACCCGGCCGGTGAAGCCCCAGGAATCGATGGTGATGATTGCGTCGGGCTGCTTGACCTTGATATCCGCCAAAGTCTCGCGCACGCGGCGCAGGATACGGGGAATGCGCGGCAGCACCTCCACCAGCCCCATGACGGTCAGTTCGGCCATGGGAAACAGGCTGGTCAGGCCCTCGGCCCGCATGGCTTCACCGCCGATGCCGGCGAAGGTTACCGCGCCATTGGTGCGCGCCTTCAGCCCGGCCATCAACCGCCCGCCCAACAAATCGCCCGAGGGCTCGCCAGCGATGACGTAGATCAGCATGGGATACCCACGACAAACAAGCCCAGCCGGTCGGCTTCCGCCGCCACGGCATCGCGGCCCAGCACCAAGGCACCGCCCGCTTCCACGGCGATGCCGCGCAGGCCGGCCTTGGCGGCTTCTTGCAATGTGGTCACGCCCATGGTGGGCAAATCCAGGCGCCGGTCCTGGCCGGGCTTGCGCACCTTGACCAGCACGCCGCCGGGGCCATCGCGGCGCAAATCGGCGCAGCGGCGGATTAGGGCATCGGTGCCCTCGATGGCTTCCACGCCCAGCACGATACCTTGCTGCACCACCACCGCTTGGCCCACATCCAGGGCGCCGATGCCCTTGGCGACCTCATGACCGCGCTGGATGTCGGCCTGGGCTTGCTCATCGGGCGCCACTTGGCCGTACAGCCCGGCCACGGCAAGGCAATCGGACAGCACCTCGTCGATGCCCACCAGATGGAAGCCCTCTTCCTCCAGCTCGCGGGCCACCGCACGCAACAAGCCGTCATCGCCCAGCGCCTTCAGGCCAACCTTGGCGAAGAATTTGGTGGTGCGGAAATCGGGGGCGAGTTCGCGTAAGGTGGGACGGCGGACCGGGCCGATCATGACCACGTCCTGCACACCGGCGGCTTTAAGCAGCTTAAAGCCGGTGCCCGCTTCGCCCAGTCGTATCCAATCCGCCGGGGCGTCGCCCACCACGTCGGGATCGGCGTGGCCGGTCAGGGCCAGCACATGGAATGGGCGGCCCTGGGCGCGGCAGGCGGCGATGACGAGTCCGGGGAACTCGCCACCACCGGCCACGATACCCAGTTTCGCACTCATCCCGGACTTTGGGGCGTGGACAGCTGGCGCGACGAATCCGAGCGGATGAAATCCACCACTTCCATCACCGCCGGATTGGCCTTGAACTGCTCGGACACGTCCGACACCCGCTCTTGCAGGGTGCCTTCGGGGGCGAACAGCAGACGATAGGCGTTGCGCAGCGAGTGGATGTCTTCGCGCGAGAAGCCACGCCGCTTCAGGCCGACGATGTTCAGGCCGTTCAGATGGGCGCGGTTGCCGATGACGATGCCGAACGGAATGACATCGGCTTCCACACCCGACATGCCGCCGATCATGGCGTGCTTGCCGATGCGCACGAACTGGTGCACGGCGGACAGGCCGCCCAGGAAGGCGAAATCGCCGACGACCACATGGCCGGCCAGGGTGGCGTTGTTGGCCATGATGACGTTGTCGCCCAGCACGCAATCATGGGCAACGTGGGCGCTGGCCATGAACAGGCAATTGTCGCCCACCTTGGTGATCATGCCGCCACCTTCGGTGCCGGGATTCATGGTCACGTGTTCGCGGATCTGGCAGTTCTTGCCGATGGTCAGCGTGGACGGCTCGCCCTTGTACTTCAAATCCTGCGGCGGATGGCCGATGGAGGCGAAGGGGAAGATGCGGGTGTTGGCACCCACGCTGGTGCGGCCGGCGATCGCCACATGGGACAGCAATTCGACCCCGTCAGCCAGTTCGACCTCGGGGCCGACCACGCAGAACGGGCCGATGGTGACGGTATCGGCGATCCGAGCCTTGGAATCGACAATTGCAGCAGGATGAATATTGGGCATCAGTCGTCCAGGATCATTGCGGCATAGGTGGCTTCGGCCATCAGGGTCTCGCCGACCTTGGCCTCGGCACGGAACTTCCACACGTTGCCGCGCGAGCGTTCCTTGACGACGTGGATGGCCAAGGTATCCCCCGGGCCAACCGGCTTGCGGAAGCGGGCGCTGTCCACACTCATGAAATAAACCAGCTTGCCTTCGGCATCGGCCCCCAGGGTCTCGACCACCAGCACGGCGGAAGTCTGAGCCATGGCTTCGATGATCAGCACGCCGGGCATGACCGGACGCTGAGGAAAATGCCCCTGGAAGAAGGGTTCGTTGATGGTGACGTTCTTGATCCCGACGGCGCTTTCGCCGGCAATCACGTTGACCACCTTATCCACCATAAGGAACGGATACCGATGCGGGATCATCTGCATGATCCGGTTGATATCGATATCCTTTCCGGCGTCTTTCACCATATTCATCTTTATCCTGCCCTCTCTGCCTCGCGAGGCGCGTTCGCCGCACCCCGGTTGCCAGTTATTCTCAGCCCTTGCGCCGAACCAATTTGCTCAAAACCGCAGCCTGGCGCAGCCATTCCATTTGCGGCACCGCCGGCGTGCCGCCCACGGTTTCACCCGGCCCAACGTTCTTGGCCACGCCAGCCTGGGCGGCGATGCGCGCGCCCGGTCCAATGGTCAAGTGACCGGCGATCCCGACCTGACCGCCGGCGGCGACGAAATCGCCCAACTTGGTGGAGCCCGAAATACCGGCCTGCGCCACGATGACGCAGCCCCAGCCCAGCTGCACGTTGTGCCCAATCTGGACCAGATTATCAATCATGCATCCGGAGCCGATGACGGTATCCGGGCCGGCGCCACGGTCGATGGTGGTATTGGCACCCACCTCCACGTCGTCGCCGATGATGACGCGGCCCAATTGCGGCACCTTCAAATGGCCCTGCGCACCCATGGCGAAGCCGAAACCGTCCTGGCCGATGCGAACACCGGTATAGATGTTGACCCGGCTGCCGATGATGGCGAATTGCACGGTGGAATTGGCGCCGATGATGCAGTCGTCACCCAGCACCACGCCATCGGCGATTACGGCATTGGTGCCGATGCGGCAGCGCTGGCCAATTTCGGCGCGGGCGCCAATGACCGCACCATGTTCGATGCGGCAGCCTGCCCCGATCGTGGCGGTGGGATCGACGATGGCGGAGGCGGCCACGAACGGCTCGGTCGCGGGCACCGGATAGAAAGCCTGGGCCACCTTGGCATAGGCGCGGTACGGGTCCTTGGTCAACAGCAACGCCATGCCCGCCGGCGCCTTGCCGGCCATGTCGGGATGGACGATGGCGGCACCGGCCTTACTGACCAGGAAGCTGGCGGCGTATTTGCGGTTATCGAGGAAGCTGATCTCACCCGGTCCGCCGTCTTCCAATGAAGCCACGTCACGGAATTCCGCCGCCCCGTCAGCGCCGGGCGCCAGCTGAGCGCCGGAAATCTCGGCCAGGCGCGCCAGCGTGAAGGGGCCGGCGACGGTGAAGAACCTGGAATCTGCCATGATGCTACTTCTTCTTGGCGGGGGGCGCGGATTTGGCACCCGGCTCACCCTCGACGGCGGGGGCCGGGAACGTCACCGACGGATGCTTTTTGTTCAAACGGTCGATCACCGTCTGGGTTAGCTCCATACGGGGGTCGTGCAGGAAGATCTGCGATTTGGGCAGCACCAGATTGGCGCCCATTTCACCGGCCACCTCCTCGGTCACCTGAGCCAGCGCGTCGGATAACTCGCTCATGGCAGTTCGGAAGGATTTTTCCACCGCCTGATTGTTGCGCTGAAACCGCTGATTGAACTCGTAAACCTGCTGCTCGAAAATACGGGCCTTCTGCGCCCAGACATCCGGAGACATGGCCGCCTTCTGCTTGACCAGTTCGGCTTCAGTATCCTTCAGAGACTTCCGATTGGTTTCAAGTTCGGCCTGGAAAGTTTGCAGATACTGGTCGCGCTGTGCACGCACGCTTTTGGATGCCACCGATTGCTGCAAAGCAGCCTGGACATCAAGCACCATGACAGTCGCCTGAGGCAGCTTGCCGGTGGCGGTTTCTGCCGCCGCCGGCGCCGCCAGCGAAAACGCTACGGCAAGGACGGCCCACCGCAGGTGGGCGCCCATCCTGAGCCTCATATTAGAACCTCGTGCCGAAGTTGAAGCGGAACAGCTCGCGTTCGTCGAAGGCTTCCTTCTTGAGCGGGAAGCCGATATCCACCGCCACCGGCCCCATGGGCGACTTCCAGGTCACACCGGCACCCACCGAGACACGGATGGTGCTGGCCTGATTGATGCCCCCAGTCGCGTAATTTTCGGTCTCGCCGATAGAACCGAAATCGCTGAACACCTGACCGCCGAAGCCCAGTTCGTCGGGCAAGCCCAACGGGAACTTGACCTGGGCCGATCCCGCATACTGCCACAGACCACCCAGCGCATCGCCCGTGACCTTATCACGGGGGCTGACACCGGCATTGGCGAAGCCGCGCAGGGTATCACCACCCAGGAAATAGCGCTCGGTGATGCGGATCTTCTCGTCGCCGAAGCCGGTCATCACACCCACATTGCCTGTCAGGCCCAGAACGACCTGCTCCGCCAAGGAGAAGTATTGCCCACCGCCCACATTGTTGCGCAGGAACTGCTGATCACCGCCGAGACCGGCTATTTCGTTGTTAAGACGGATGAAATAGCCCTCGGTCGGCTCGACCTTGGAGTCGCGGTAGTCCCACAGCAGAGTCTGCTGGATGGACGACATCACCGAGGTGCCCATCTGCTCGCGGATGAAGGTCGAGGCGGTGGAGGAAACATTTTCCACCTGATCGCGCTTCAGGGTGTACTTCCAATCCTGACGCAGATTTTCGCTGATCTGATAACCAGCCCGCAGCGAACCGCCCAACGAATTGGAATCGTAGGAACTTTCACGCTGAAGCTTGCGGGTGGTGGCGAACACGTCAAAGCCGGCCGCCAATTGGCGATCAAGGAAATACGGCTCGGTGAACGAGAACACCATCTGGTTCTGCTTCGTGCCGACCGAGGCGGTGGCGCGCACGTCCTGGCCGCGGCCAAGCAGATTGCGTTCGCGCATGCTGACTTCGACCAGCGGACCGGCCACGGTGGACCAACCGACGCCGAAGGACAGCTCACCCGTGGATTTCTCCTGCACGTCCACCTTGATGACCGTGCGGTCGGGCGCGGTTTCCGACGGAACGTTGGTAACCTCAGCCTTCTCGAAGAAGTTCAGGTCTTTGACCCGCTGGCGCGAACGGCGCAGCTTGGCCGTGTTGAAGGCGTCGCCTTCCACCAACTTGAATTCGCGGCGGATCACCTTGTCCAGGGTACGGACGTTGCCGCTGATGTCGATGCGCTCGACATACACACGCGGACCTTCCGCGATATCATAGGTGATGTTGATGGTCTTATTGTCGCGGTCGCGGTTGATCTGCGGCTTGACGTCCACGAAGGCGTAACCGCGCGAACCCAGCGCGTCGGTCAGCTTCTGGACGATGTCTTCCACCTGATCGGCATTGTACCAATCACCCGGCTTCGAGCTCAGCAGCGGATTCAGCTCGTCGGCCTTGAGATCGCGCAGATTGGCATTGACGGCGGCAGTGCCGAATTTGTAGCGCTCACCCTCGTCCACCGTGAAGGTGATGAAGAAGCCTTCGCGGTCGGGAGTAAGCTCAGCCACGCCCGAGACGACGCGGAAGTCGGCATAGCCGTGCTTCAGGAAGAAGCGGCGCAGCAGCTCGCGGTCATAGGTCACGCGGTCGGGATCGTAGGTGTCGTCGCTGGAGAAGAAGCGATACCAGCGCTCTTCCTTCGTCATCAGCACTTCGCGCAGGCGCGAATCGCTGTACTTGTGGTTACCCACGAAGTTGATGCGCTTGACGTAGGTGGGCTGACCTTCGTTGATCTCGAACACCAGATCGACGCGGTTCTGCTCCAGCTGGATGATCTTGGGTTCAATGGTGGCGGCAAAGCGGCCATTGCGGCGGTACAGGTCGAGGATGCGCTTGACGTCGTTCTGAACCTTGGTGCGGGTATAGACCACACGCGAGCGCAGCTGCGTCTCCTGCGTCAGTTCCTCTTCCTTGATGCGCTTGTTACCCTCGAACGCAATACGATTGATGATGGGGTTTTCAACCACGCGCACCACCACCATGTCACCTTGGTGATGGATGGCGACATCGGCGAACAGGCCGGTGTTGTAGAGGGTCTTGAGCGAACGGTCCACGCGGTCGGCATCGTAGGGGTCTCCCTCGGCCAAGGCCATGTAGGACTTCACCGTTTCGACTTCGATACGCTGAGTGCCCTGCACCACGATCTGCCGCACGCGACCGCTGTCTTGAGCAAGGGCCGGCGCTGCTGCGGCCAGAAGCCCGACCACCAACGCAGTCTTACGCACGAAACTCATCAACGCCCCCCTGTAACGTCCGACCGTTTAGTAACGGCCGGTCTTTAGCTCATGACAGCATCCGCTTCATCATGTCCCACACCGGAAGCGATACGATGTCATTCCGAGTGGCGAAAACCATTAAGGCCAATACCAGAAACAAGCCAATTCGGAAACCATATTCTTGTGCCTTCTCGCCTAAAGGCCTACCAAGGATGGCTTCAAAACCGTAAAACAGCAAGTGTCCTCCGTCCAATACTGGGATGGGGAACAAATTGATCAGGCCAAGGTTAAGCGACAGCAGGATGGTGTAGAAGACCACGCTGGCCACCCCGATCTGTGCCGCCTCGCCCGCTCCCTTGGCGATACGGATGGGGCCGCCCAGTTCATCGCTGTCGCGGGTGCCGTTGATCATCTGGCCGATGCCCACAAAGGTGGACGTGACCATGGTCTCGGTTTCCTTCAGCGCTTGCCCCAAGGCGCCCAAGGGGCCGTGCTTGACGATGCGGGTGCTGGACGGATCGGCGGAGATGCCCAGCACCGGCACCTTCTCCATATCGCCGAACATGCCCTTGCGCTCGACGATGCGCGGCGTCGCCACGATGTCCAGGCTCTGGCCGTTGCGGTCCACGGTCAGGGTCAACGGGCGCTCGATCTCCAGGCGGACGACGCGCTGGATGTCCTGGAAGCGGTCCACAGCGGTGCCGTTGATGGCGACGACCCGGTCGCCCACCTTCAGACCCGACTGCTCGGCGGCCATGCCGGCATGGATCTGGCCGATGACCGGCTCGGTCACCTGCTGGCCCAGCACCATGAACATGGCGGCCAGACCCAGGATGGCGAAGACGAAATTGGCGGCGGGGCCGGCGAAGACGATGGCGGCGCGCTGCCCCACCCGCTTGTGACGGAAGCTGACCGCCTTCTCCGCCTCGGTCATGGGGCGGTCCTCACCGGTGACGGAGGACGCGTCGGCGTCGCCGAACATCTTCACATAGCCGCCCAACGGCAGCAGGCTGAGACGCCAGCGGGTTCCCGACTTGGCGGTGTACCCCCATACTTCCGGGCCGAAGCCGATGGAGAAGACGTCCACCTTGACGCCGTTCCACCGCGCCACCGCGAAATGGCCGGCTTCGTGGACGAACACGACCACGGTCAGAATGAGAAGAAAAACAACGACGTAGTTCCAGACGCCTGCAAGGAATTCCATATCCGTCCGTTTGCTTTAGAAGCCGCGGCCCCGTTTAATAATATTCCACGCGCAATCCCTGGCGCACCGATCCTGCGCCAGCACGTCCTCGATGGAAGACAGGGCGGCGTGATCGGTCGCTTCCAGGGTCTGCTCGACAATCTTGGCGATGTCGAGGAAGCCGATGCCGCGCGACAAGAAAGCCTGTACGGCAATTTCGTTGGCGGCATTGAGAACTGTAGGTGCCGATCCCCCGGTTTGCAAGGCGCGGCGGGCAAGACGCAACGCCGGGAAGCGCACCGGGTCGGGCGCCTCGAAGGTCAATTGGCCGATGGCTGTCAAATCCAGGCGCGGCGCAGGGGCGTAGATGCGCTTGGGCCAGCCCAGGGCATAGGCGATGGGGGTGCGCATGTCCGGGCTGCCCAGTTGGGCCAGCACCGAGCCATCCACATAGGAGACCATGGAATGGATCACCGATTGGGGATGGACGACGATGTCGATGCGGTCCTCGGGCATGGCGAACAGGTGATGGGCTTCGATCAGCTCCAGCCCTTTGTTCATCATGGAGGCCGAATCCACGGAAATCTTCGCGCCCATGGACCAATTGGGATGGGCCACCGCCTGTTCGGGCGTCATGGCGGCCATCTCAATCAAGCTGCGGTTACGGAACGGCCCGCCCGAGGCGGTCAGCACGATCTTTTCCACAGCTTCGGGCTGGTCGCGGTCCAACACCTGGAAAATGGCCGAATGCTCGGAATCCACCGGCAGCAGAGTGGCGCCGTGGGCAGCCACTTCCGCCATCATCAGCGAACCGGCGCAGACCAGACATTCCTTGTTGGCGAGGCCGATCACCGCGCCACGGCGCACCGCCGCCAAGGTGGGGGCCAAACCGGCGGCGCCGACGATGGCGGCCATGACCCATTCGGCGGGTAATTGGGCGGCTTCGATGACTGCGCCGGGGCCGGCGGCCACATGGATGCCGGTGCCGGCCAGGGCGGCCTTCAATGCGCCATAGGCCTTCTCATCGGCCACCACCGCCATGCGCGGCTTGAGCCGGCGGGCCTGATCGGCCAGCAGATCGACGCTGGAATTGGCGACAAGCGCCTCGACCCGGTACAAATCGGGCCGGGCTTCGATCAATTGGACGGTGTTCTTGCCGATGGAGCCGGTGGAACCGAGAATGGTGATTCCGCGACGGTTGTCTTGCACGCCGGTCATCAGACCCCCGTCATTGCCAATAAAGAACGACCGAGCCCGTCGCTAGGGACGCCAGCGCCACTGCCGCGGCAGCCGCCAACAGGCCATCGACGCGGTCGAGCACGCCGCCATGGCCGGGAATGATATTGCTGGAATCCTTGACGCCCCAACGCCGCTTGACCCAGCTTTCCAGCAGATCGCCGGCCTGGGCGACCACGGCCAAGGCGCCGCTGATGATCATGATGAGCACGGGATGGGGCAGCGACAGGGTCAAGCCAGCCGCCAAACCCACCAATCCGGCAGAGACCACACCGCCGATCAAGCCGGCCCAGGTCTTTTTCGGGCTGACCACTGGCATGAGCAACGGCCCGCCGATCAGACGGCCACTGGCATAGGCGCCGATATCCGTGGCCCACACCAGCAGCAGCAGCCAAAACACCGTATGCAGCCCGGTTTCGCCATCGCCGCGCAGCCACACCAGCGCCACCGAGGGCAGACCGGCATACAGCACGCCCCAGCCCGCCCATTGGCGGCCATCGGGTTTGGCCAGCGCAGCGGCGGCCACGGCAGTCACGAGCACCAGCACCAACGCGGCCACGGGCAGCGCCACGGCCAGCAGGGATGCCGCAAGGCAGCCTAAGGCGCCGATTTGGCCCGGCCAATGGAACCTGCGGGTGACGATCCGGTCCCATTCCCAACACATAATGGCGGCGGCCAGCGCCACCAAGGCGGCGAAGGCATAGCCCCCCCACCAAGTAGCCAGCAGAGCCGGCGGAGCCATCACCAGGGCGGAAAGAGTGCGGAGGCCAAGCACGGGGGATCAGCCGGACGCGCCGTAGCGGCGCTCGCGCCGGTGGAAGTCGCCGATGGCGGCCTCCAGTTCCTCGCGCCCGAAATCGGGCCACAAGACATCCAAGAAGACGAATTCCGCGTAGGCGCTTTGCCATAACAGGAAGTTGGAAATGCGCTTCTCGCCCGAGGTGCGGATGACCAGATCGGGGTCGGGCATATGGGCGGTAAACATGTTGCGGCTGACCGCCGCTTCGTCGATGGCCTCGGGCGCCAGCCTGCCGGCGGCAACTTCGACCGCCAAGCGGCGCGCCGCCTCGACGATCTCCTGACGACCGCCATAGGACAGGGCCAGAGTCAACGTCAACGCGCCGTTGATGGCGGTCTTGGCTTCGGATTCCTCGATCAGCGCGACGATATCCGGGCCCAGGCGGGAGCGGTCGCCGATGACTTTAAGGCGGATGCCGTTCTTATGCAGAACCTTGACCTCGTTGCGCAGGTAAAGGCGCAACAGCCCCATCAAATCGGTGACCTCGCCCGCCGGGCGCTTCCAGTTTTCCGAGGAAAAGGCATACAGGGTCAAATAGGAGATACCCATCTCCCGCGCGCACTCCACCGTGCGGCGGACCGCTTCGGCCCCGCGCTTGTGGCCGGCGGTACGCGGCAAGCCGCGCGCCTTTGCCCACCGTCCATTGCCATCCATGATGATGGCGATATGGGCGGGTGGCACCGGACCTTCGGCGTGGGAGGTGGCGGCGGGTTCCATCTCCATCAGACCTGCATGATATCCTTTTCTTTATTAGCCAGAGACTCATCGATCTTCTTGATGGTCTCGTCGGTCAGGCCCTGCACTTCTTTCTCGTGCTTCTTGATCTCGTCTTCCGAGATGTGGCCGTCTTTTTCGAGCTTCTTCAAGCTGTCCATGCCGTCGCGGCGGACGTTGCGAACGGCCACACGGGCCTGCTCGGCATACTTGCCGGCGACCTTCTGCAATTCCTTGCGGCGCTCTTCGTTCAGCGGCGGAATCGGCACGCGGATCATCTGGCCATCGGCCATGGGGTTCAGGCCCAGGCCCGAATCACGGATGGCTTTTTCCACGGCCTTGAGCTGACCTTTGTCCCACACCTGGACGGTCAACATGCGCGGCTCGGGCACGCCCACGGTGGCGCACTGGGACAGCGGCATATGCTGGCCATAGGCTTCGACCATGACCGGGTCCAGCAGGCTGGCCACGGCACGGCCGGTGCGCAGGCCGGAGAATTCCTTCTTGAGGACCTCGACCGTATTATCCATACGGTGAGCGACGTCCTTCCTCAAATCTTTCCAACTGGTCACGGCCACGGGTCAACCCCCTTCGTTGATGATCGTGAAGCGCCCACGGCCCGAGACCACCTCGGCAAAGGCGCCGTCCTGGTGCATGTCGAAAACGATGATCGGCACATTGCTTTCGCGGCACAGCGAGATGGCCGAAGCGTCCATCACCTGCAGATCGCGGGCCAGCACTTCATGGAAAGTCAAAGATTCATACCGCACGGCATCAGGGACCTTTTTGGGGTCCGCCGAATAGACGCCATCCACTTGGCTGGCCTTCAGCAACGCATCGCAGCCCATTTCAACGGCGCGGAGTGCTGCGGCAGTGTCGGTGGTGAAGAACGGATTGCCGGTGCCGGCGGCGAAGATCACCACCCTGCCCTTTTCGCAATGGCGGATGGCGCGGCGGCGGATGAAGGATTCGCACACCGACGGCATGGGAATGGCGGATTGCACGCGGGTTTCCACACCCTCACGCTCCATGCCGTTTTGCAGGGCCAGCGCATTCATGACGGTGGCCAGCATGCCCATATTGTCGGCAGCGGCGCGTTCCATGCCGCGCGCGGCACCCGAGATGCCACGGAAGATATTGCCGCCGCCGACCACGCAGCAAACCTCGACACCGAGGTCGCGCACCGATCGGACTTCGCGGGCAATGCGGTCGATTGTGTCGGGATCCAACCCGTAATCGCGGGAGCCCATCAGCCCCTCGCCCGAGATCTTCAGGAGAACACGGCGGTACTTGGCGTCGCTGGCCATGGGTGCCCTCAAAGCCTGGATGATGGAGGCGATTTAACGCCTGGGCGGCGGTTGGATGGCGATAATACACCATTCCATCCGGCTGTCTCGCCCTTGTTCACCCCCTATGACAGGAGGCGAAGCTGCCGCCCGGGGAACATTCCCCAAGCGGCAGCCAAGACCATGCGCGTCGAGTTAGTTGCCCAGCTGGGCAGCCACTTCGGCGGCGAAGTCCTTCTCTTCCTTCTCGATGCCTTCGCCCAGGGCGAAGCGCGCGAAGCCGGTCAGCTTGACCGGGGTGCCCAGATCCTTGGCGGCGTTCTCGACGACCTTGGAGATCTTGTTCTCCTGGTCGATGACGAACACCTGATCCAGCAGGCACACTTCTTCGTAGTACTTGCGGATGCGGCCTTCGACCATCTTCTCGATAACGGCGGCGGGCTTGCCCGAAGCCTGAGCCTGCTCGGTCAGCACGGCCTTCTCACGCTCGAGAGCGCCCTGATCCACCGAGGAGCTGTCCAGGAACAGCGGGTTGGCGGCAGCCACATGCATGGCGATCTGCTTGCCCAGGGCTTCCAGCTTGGCGACGTCGCCAGCGGATTCCAGGGCGACCAGCACGCCGATCTTGCCCAGGCCCGGCGCGATGGCCGAGTGGACATAATTGGCGACCACGCCCTGGGACACTTCCAGGCGGATGGCGCGGCGGATGTTCATGTTCTCGCCGATGGTGGCGATCATGGCGGTCAGCTGTTCCTGCACCGACTTGCCGGCGCCGGGGTATTCGGCAGCCTTCAGCACTTCGACGTCCGAACCCTTGTCCAAGGCGACCTTGGCGAAGGTGGAAACGAAGCCCTGGAACTGGTCGTTGCGGGCAACGAAATCGGTCTCGGCATTCACTTCGACGGCGACGCCCTTGGTGCCGGCGGCGGCAACGGCCACCAGACCTTCGGCGGCGATGCGGCCGGCCTTCTTGGCGGCGGCAGCAAGGCCCTTGGTGCGCAGCCAGTCGATTGCCGCTTCGATGTCGCCGGCCACTTCGCCCAGCGCCTTCTTGCAGTCCATCATGCCAGCACCAGTCTTCTCGCGCAGCTCCTTGACAAGCGCAGCGGTAATCTCGGCCATGGGGATTTTCCTCTTCGTGAAAGTCTTTGGAGGCAAATAAGCAAATGGCGGCGACGATGTGTCGCCGCCATTCGTTTCAAACGACAGCCTT
>JACMKT010000041.1 GCA_014380005.1 Rhodospirillales bacterium | reverse complement strand
CGTGGTCGCCGCCTGCGGCCCATGCAATCTGCACAAGGGCAACCGGCTGCTGCGCGACGCCCATATGCATCTGCGCCGCTGGCCCATCGAGCCGACCAATTTCCAATTGCAGGAAAACGGCCGCTCGTTCCCGCCCAACTTTCTGCACCATTCCTGGCGGGATTTTCTGTATTGGGATACGGAGCTGGAGCCGTTTTAGGACTCCCGGCATTCCGTCCAACGCATTAACGATTCCGCTGGCTGTTGCGGCTACACTGCGCCGTCGCCTCTCCTTGCAGGAACATCCATGGCCCGCGCCGCCTTTTCCGCCTATCTCGACCGCCGGGTGCTCATGGTGCTGGCCTTGGGGTTTTCCAGCGGGTTGCCGCTGCTGCTGACCCTGTCCACCCTGTCGGCGTGGCTGACCACGGTGGGCGTGACCCGCGCCACCGTGGGCTATTTCGCCCTGGTGCAGATTTCCTATTCCTTCAAATTCGTCTGGTCGCCCATCATCGACCGGCTTGACCTGCCGGTGCTGACGCGGCTGCTGGGGCGGCGGCGCAGTTGGGCTTTGACCATTCAGGCCTTGCTGATCGCGGCCCTGCTGGCCATGGGCGCCACCGATCCGGCGACGCAATTGCATGTGACCGGATTGCTGGCGGCGTTGGTCGCCTTCCTGTCGGCCAGCCAGGACATCGTCATCGATGCCTACCGGGTGGAAATCCTCGACGACGACCAGCAGGGGCCGGGGGCGGCGGCGGTGCAGACCGGCTATCGCGTGGCCATGCTGGTGGCTGGTGCCGGGGCGCTGTACATCGCGTCGAGCTTCGGGTGGTTCGCCGCTTACGCCACCATGGCGGCGCTGTTGGGCGTGGGCATGCTGGTGTTCCTGTTCGGGCCGGAGCCGGTGGTCAAGGTCTCGGCCACCACCATGGAGCGCGAGCGCCGCGCCATCCAATATCTGACCGACCACCCCCAGCTCAAGGGCGCCTGGGCCAAGGTTGTGGCGTGGCTGTACGGCGCCGTCATCTGCCCCTTCGCCGATTTCATGAGCCGCCCGGCTTGGCTTGCCATCCTGCTGTTCGTCATGGGCTACAAGCTGGGCGAGTCCATGGCCGGCACCATGGCCATGCGGCTGTATCAGGAGTTGGGCTTCTCGCTCGACCAGATTGCCACCGTGTCCAAGCTGTTCGGTTTCGGCGCCACCATCGCCGGCACCCTGATCGGCGGTGCCCTGGTGGCGCGGCTGGGCATCATGCGGGCGTTGCTGCTGTTCGGCCTGCTGCAATCGGCGGGCAATCTGTTTTACGTGGTCCAGGCCCTGGCCGGCGCCAATGTGGTGGCCCTGGCGGTCTGCGTGGCGGTGGAGAACCTGACCGCCGGCATGGCCGGTGCGGCGCTGATCGCCTATATCTCGGGCCAGTGCAACGCCGCCTATACCGCCACCCAATACGCCTTGTTGTCGTCGCTGACGGCGGCCGGGCGGTCGGTGTTCGCCTCCAGCACCGGCAAGCTGGTGGATTGGCTGGGCTGGGTGGATTTCTTCCTGATGACCACCGTCATCACCCTGCCGGCACTGGCGTTGCTGATGTGGATGATGCGGCGTGATCAGGACGCCCCTCCTAAAGGCCCCTCTTACCCTCCCATAGGACTGGGGGTGACCCCACCTTCGGAAAGTGTGCCCGACCCGCGTTCGTCATAGATCGGTCAAGTTGCGTCAGACGCGGTTTGGGGTATTGTTTCTGCAAGCAATGAAGGTGCCCCATGCGGATCGGCGTGCCCAAGGAAATCAAGACGCACGAATACCGGGTTGGTCTGACCCCGGCTTCCGTGCGCGAGCTTGTCCATCATGGACATGAGGTGGTGGTCGAGACCCATGCCGGTGACGGCATCGGCTGTCCCGACGCCGCCTATCGCATGGTCGGCGCCGTGGTGGTGGACACCGCCGCCGAAGTGTTCGCCGCTGCCGATCTGGTGGTCAAGGTCAAGGAACCGCAGCCCGCCGAATACGCCTTCCTGCGCGCCGGCCAAGTGCTGTTCACCTATTTGCATCTGGCCCCCGATGCCGAGCAGACCAAGGCCTTGGTTGACTCCGGCGTCACCGCCATCGCTTACGAGACCGTGACCGACCGCCTGGGCCGTCTGCCGCTGTTGGCCCCCATGAGCGAGGTTGCCGGGCGCATGTCCATTCAGGTGGGCGCCCATTGCCTGGAAAAGGAACAGGGCGGCATCGGCGTGCTGCTGGGCGGCGTGCCCGGTGTGGCGCCGGGCAATGTGGCCATCATCGGCGGCGGTGTGGTCGGCACCAATGCGGCGCGCATGGCGGTGGGATTGGGCGCACGGGTCACCGTGCTGGACAAGTCCCTGGCCCGGCTGGCCCAATTGGACGAGATGTTCGGTGGCCGGGTGCAGACCGCCTATGCCAACCTCAACGCGCTGGAACATTACACCCTGGACGCCGATCTGGTGGTGGGCGCCGTGCTGGTCCCCGGCGCCGCCGCCCCCCGGCTGATTACCCGCGAGCTGATGACCGGCATGCGGCGCGGCTCGGTGGTGGTGGACGTCGCCATCGACCAGGGCGGCTGTTTCGAGACCTCGCGCCCCACCACCCATGCCCATCCCACCTATGTGGAAGAAGGCGTGGTGCATTATTGTGTCACCAACATGCCGGGCGCGGTGGCGCGCACCTCGGCCTTCGCGTTGAACAACGCCACACTGCCATTCGTGCTGGCCCTGGCCCATAAGGGCTGGGTCGGCGCGCTGACCGGGGACCCGCATCTGCGCGCGGGCCTCAACGTCCATCGCGGCCAAGTAACGCACGCCGCAGTGGCGCACGACCGCGGATTCAAGTATGTGGATGCCGAGGTCGTCCTGACCAAAGAACAAGGATCCTGAGAACCATGGACATCAAGAAGATCCCGATCGGTAAGAACCCCCCCAACGACATCAACGTCATCATCGAGATTCCCTTGAAGGGCGATCCGGTGAAGTACGAGATCGACAAGGAATCGGGGGCCATGTTCGTGGACCGTTTCCTGCACACCGCCATGTACTACCCCACCAATTACGGCTTCGTGCCCCACACCCTGTCGGACGATGGCGATCCGGTGGACGTGATGGTGGTCGGCCGTCATGGTGTGGCCGTCGGCGCTGTGATGCGCTCGCGCCCCATTGGCGTGCTGCTGATGGAAGATGAAGCCGGCCACGACGAAAAGATTCTGGCCGTGCCGCATCCCAAGCTGCATCCGTTCTATGATGACGTCCACTCGTACACCGACCTGCCCGCCACCCTGATCCAGCAGATCGAGCACTTCTTCGCTCACTACAAGGATCTGGAAGAGGGCAAGTGGGTCAAGGTGATCGGCTGGGGCGGCCCGGAAAAGGCCGCCGAGATCATCGAGGAATCCATCAAGCGCGCCGAGAAGAAATCCAAGAAGTAGGCTTTCCGCTCAGGCCCCGCCTGAAACAAAGAACCCTCCCCCGAGATGCTCGGGGGAGGGTTTTTTTTATGGTTCATCACGGAATTCCGGGGAGCCTATGTGGGGATACGCTGCAGGTTTCACCACCAAGGGCACCAAGAACACCAAGACGACATGCCAGAGCGCACCGGCCCTGCCACCCGGCAGATAGCTTCGTGCCCTTAGTGCCCT
>JACMKT010000006.1 GCA_014380005.1 Rhodospirillales bacterium | reverse complement strand
CATGCTGGTCCGCCATTTCCGCGAGGCCATCCCGCTGCAAACCACCGCCATGAACGAGATTTCCACCATCCTGGGCGGGTCCGAGCAGGTGGAAGCGGCGCTGCTGAACATGACCAAGCGGGCCAAGCCCAAGATCATCGGCCTTGTCTCCACCGCCCTGACCGAGACCCGCGGCGAGGACATGGCCGGCGACCTCAAGGGCATCCTGGCCCGCAACAAGGAATTGGCCGGCACCACCGTGGTCTATTGCTCGGCGCCGGATTTCGACGGCTCGCTGGAGACCGGCTGGGGCAAGGCTGTCGGCGCCATGATCCGCGCTTTGGTGCCGTCGGCCACCCATCTGGCGCCGCTCAAGCGCGTCAACGTGCTGGCCGGCTGCCACATGACCCCCGGCGATGTGGAAGCGCTCAAGGAAATCGTCGAGGATTTCGGCCTGGAGCCGGTGATGCTGCCCGATCTGTCGGGCTCGCTGGACGGCCATGTGCCCGACCATTACGTCCCCACCACCCTGGGCGGCACCACGCTGGAGCAGGTCAAGGGCATGAACCGCGCCATGCTGACCATCGCGGTGGGCGAGCATATGCGCATCTCGGCGGAGCAATTGCAGGGCAAGACCGGCATCCCCTACGTACTGTTCGACCGCCTGACCGGCCTGGAAGCAGTGGACAAGCTGATGGTCACCCTGTCGGCGGCTGCCGGCATCCCGGTTCCGGCCAAGTACCGCCGCCAGCGCTCGCAATTGGTGGACGCCATGCTGGACGGCCATTTCTTCTTCGCCGGCCGCGCCATCGCGGTTGCCGGCGAGCCGTCCTTCCTGTGGACCTATGCAAGGCTATGCGCCGATCTGGGTGCGCGCATCGTCGGCGCAGTGTCCACCTTGGCCTCGCCCCATCTGTCGGAACTGCCGTCCGAGACCGCCATCATCGGCGATTTCGAAGACCTTGAGGACCAGATCCTCGAAGCCGGCGGCGCCGACCTCATCATCGCCAACGCCAATGCCCGGCTGATCGCCAGCCGCCATGGCATCCCGCTGCACCGTGCCGGCTTCCCGGTGTTCGACCGCCTTGGCGCCGCACACCAGACCACGCTGGGCTATCGCGGGACGCGGGATCTTATCTTCACCCTCGGCAATATCCTGATGGAGCATCCCGCTCACGGCCACGGGATGCCTCTCGAACACGCGGAGCACAGACATGGTGACCCGGCGATTGCGGCTGGTTGATGCCGATCAGGATAGTCCGGGACCAAATCGGCCCGTGAGAGGAGGACACATGCGCGTTGCCTTCGCGACCCAAGACCGCCAGCGAGTGGATGCCCATTTCGCCAGCGCCAAGACCTTCATGTTCTATGACGTGGGACCCGAGGAGCACACCTTCCTGGAAGCGGTGCAATTCGACAATGTCAGCCAGGAAGAAGGCCAGCACCAGGAAGACGGCGACGACCGCCTTGCCAACAAGATCAAGGCGTTGGAAGGCTCGTCCCTGCTGTTCGTGCGCGCGATTGGCGGCCCCGCCGCCGCCCGTGTGGTGCGTGCCCGCGTCCACCCCATCAAGCTGCCCGATGACGAAACCATCTCGGCGGTCATCGAGCGGGTGCGCTCCATGCTGAAATCCAACCCGCCGCCATGGCTGCGCAAGGTCATCCAGGCCAGCGAAGCCGGCCCCGAACGCTTCATCGACGACGAGGACTGACGCATATGGCTGACCTGTCCGATACCGACCGCGAAGTGCTCAAGCGTCCCTTCTGCAAGGCGCTGCTATCGCTGATCCGCGCCCAAGACCGTTCGGGCGCCATGGAAAGCGACACCGACGCAGAACTGCTGGCGCCGTTCATCGTCACCAAGCTGCAAAAGCGCGACATCCCCATGTTCGGCGATCCCGATCCCGACATCCTGGCCCGCGTCGAACAAATCTTCATGGCCATCTGCTGGCTGATCGAGACCGAAACCGGTGTTGCCGCCGCCCCGATCATGAACATCCACCACGAAGGCTGGGGCCGCATCGTCGTGCTGACCGGCCGCTTGGTGGCGGTGAACGCCCATATGCGCGAACTGCATCGCTTCGGCTATGAGAACCTCGCTCTCATGGAAGAAAAAGCGCTGAAGTTCGTGGAAGAAGGCATCAAAGCCGTCCGTCAATTCCCCGACGTGGCAGCCGCCGGCTGATTTAAGTAAAAGGAGAACCTTGTCATGTCCTTGCGTACCTTCACCACCCGCGACGGCTCGCCGTGGACCCCCGAATACCTGTTGGATATCAATGCGGAACTCTGCATCGGCTGTGGCCGTTGCTTCAAGGTCTGCACCCAGGGCGTGCTCGAGCTGAAAGGCATCAACGAGGACGACGAGATGTGCGACCCGTTCGATGACGGCGAGGAAATCGTCCGCAAGGTGATGATCGTGTCCGCCGGGGGCAAGTGCATCGGCTGCGGTTCGTGCGAGACCGTCTGCGGCACCAAGGCGCAGAAGCACGAAGGCATGGCGGCTTAATTGGGAGCGGGCCGGTGACCGCCCACACCTATGGCTGGCTGATGGCGGGCGGAGGCGGAGAAGCCTTCGACCGCCACCTGTTCGCCTGTGTGGTGGCCATCGCCCGCACCAACCGCACCCAACCGCTGGCATTCAGTCTTGGCCTGTCGGCGGAAGCTCTGGCGGCGTTGGTGGGATTGTACTTCCCCCACGCCCCCAGCCTGCTATCCGGCCTTGATCCTTGCGAAGACGGCATGGCGCCGCAGACCGCCGATGAATTCGCCCTGCGCGCCTTGCTGCTGGATTACCGCACGCAGGATTCCATCGAGGAAGAGTGGCTGGCCCATATCCTGGCCCGGCGCACCCTGTTGCAAAAGCCGCTATGGCAAGAAATGGGTCTTAGCCACCGCGCCGATCTCGGCCTGCTCATGGCCCACCATTTCGCCCCACTGGCGGCGCGCAACCAGCGCGACATGCGGTGGAAGCCATTCTTCTGGCGCGAACTGGAAATCGCCGGAGGCCTGGACTGCCAGGCCGAAACCCAATGCCCCCAATGCCGCCGCTTCAGCCGCTGCTTCGACCCGGAGCTGGGGACGAGTCTGGTGCTGAGCGAGCCGCAGCACGCTGGGTGATACAAACGCCCCCTCACCGTCATGCCCGGACTTGTTCCGGGCATCCACGCGGCGACGCATAATGTGTTGATTCAAATAGCTTTCCTGCGGCGCCACGTGGATGCCCGGGTCAAGCCCACGGCTGTCCGATTTAAATTTAACGCGCTTGCTGTAACGGCAGGGGGAGCGGCTGCCGCTTTGAAATGGGACACGAATGAACACGAATGAAAACGAATGGGTCAGAGCAGGCGAACCCGGCGGTGCGCCTAAAATTCGTTCTTATTCGTGTTCATTCGTGTCCAACCTTCCTATGCATGACACCGAATAAGCTTCTCCTTCAGGCACTTACGCTTTAACAAGCGCCCTTAGGTTCACCACAGAGACACAGAGGCACAGAGATACCCGTCAGGCGGGACCCGATTCGGGCTCCGTCTGGCAAAGTCTCTCTGTGCCTCTGTGTCTCTGTGGTGAATTAACCGTGTCCAATTTGGACGATGGGGCCGCAAAGGCACACTGCCCCAGCCTTTCCGAGCCACATCGAAAATCAAACCGGACAGTAGTGGGTCAAGCCCGGCCATGACGGCAAAAGGTTGGCATGCTCTGAAAGAGCCCCCTGTCGGATTCACGACAATGGTCACATTGCCGACAGCGCTGAATTACAGACGAACTCAATAAAATCAACCACTTAGAAAGTGGCACCCCCCTTGCAACACTATCCTCAGGTTACCGCTTAGTCATCAGGAGGGTTGCCATGTTGACCGTCACCGACCGCGCCGTCGCCGCCATCAAAAGCGTACGTGAGAACGATACCCAGGGATTGCGCGTCATGGTCGCATCCGGGGGCTGCTCCGGCTTGAAGTACAGCCTGGGCCTCGTAAACGAATCTTCCAGCGATGACGAAGTCCTCGAATTCGGCGACGTTAAAGTGTTCGTCGATCCCAGCTCGGTCATGTGGTTGACCGGCGCGGTGATGGACTTCGTCAATGCCGGGTCCGATGCCGGGTTCATCTTCGAGAACCCCAATGCCGGCGGCAAATGCTCGTGCAGCAGCGGTAGCTGCTAGGAGGTCCGGCGATGACACTCCCCCCCGTCATCGTTAACGACACCACCCTGCGCGACGGCGAACAGACCGCCGGGGTCGCCTTCCGCCTGGACGAGAAGCTGGCCATCGCCAGCGCTCTCGATCAGGCCGGGGTGCCCGAGATGGAGGTGGGCGTCCCCGCCATGGGCGACGACGAATGCGCCTCCATCCGCGCCGTGGCCCGGCTGGGTCTGAACGCCCGGCTGATCGCGTGGTGCCGCATGCGCGACGACGATCTTGCCGCCGCCATGACCTGCGGCCTGGACATGGTCAATCTGTCCATCCCCGTATCCGACCAGCAATTGATGAAGAAGCTGGGCCGCGACCGCCAATGGGCGCTGAGCCATATGAGCGACATGGTCTGCCGCGCCCGCGACCACGGCCTTGAGGTGGCGGTGGGCGGCGAAGATTCATCGCGTGCCGATACCGGCTTCCTGATCGACGTCATCGGCATCTGTGCCGAAGCCGGCGCGCGGCGGTTCCGCTTCGCCGACACACTCGGCATCATGGACCCCTTCGGCACCCATGATTTGTTCCGAACCCTACGCGCCAGCACGGACATCGAGCTGGAAATGCATGCCCATGACGATCTGGGCCTCGCCACCGCCAATTCCCTGGCGGCGGTGAAGGGCGGCGCCACCCATGTCTCCACCACGGTCAACGGCCTGGGCGAGCGCGCAGGCAATGCTCCGCTGGAAGAAGTGGTGGTGGCCCTGGCCCATCTGTATGGGCGCGAGACCGGTGTGGCGAAAACCAGCCTCGCCAAGGTGTCGCAACTGGTCGCCAATGCCTCGGGCCGTCCGATCCCGGTCAACAAGAGCATCGTCGGCGATGGCATCTTCACCCATGAAAGCGGCATCCACGTTTCGGGCCTGCTGCGCGACCGCCGCAATTACGAAGCGCTGGACCCGGTCGAGCTGGGCCGCAACCACACCGTGGTCCTGGGCAAGCATTCCGGCGTGACCTCGGTGCTGCATGCCTGCAACGAGCTGGGGCTGGCACCCACCGCGCCGCAAGCCCGCGCCATGCTGGCCCGCGTCCGTGCCCTGGCCTGCGAGACCAAACGTTCACCGTCCCCTGATGATCTGCGCCGCTTCCTTGCGGAAGCCCCTGCCAACTGATTGAGGAGAGCCGTCCATGTGCACCCCCGCCAAGTGCAAGCCCGCCGAGGGCAGCTTCCTCGACAGCTTGACCAAATTGTCCAACGCCGAACAGTTCTTCGAGGCCCTGGATTTGGCCTTCGACCAAAGCGTGGTCAATGTCAGCCGGCTGCACATCCTCAAGCGCTTCAACGCGCTGCTGGACATGGAATCCCTGAAAACCCTGGAAGACGGTGCCGCCCGCCTCGCCTGCCGTCACGCCCTTGAGAAGGCCTATGGGGAATTCGCCGGTGGCGAAGGCAAGAAGACCTTCAAGGTATTCCAGGATCTGAAGACCGGCTTCGTGCCGCTGTCTGCCATCATCCGGTAAACCGACACCAACCGATTCAATGGGTTGCGGGTTTTTGTAGCGGTGGCGACACCGAATGCGAACCTGCGCCCAAAGCGGAAGGAGCTTTCATGCATATCGTCGTCTGCATCAAGCAAGTCCCCGACAGCGCCCAAATCCGCGTGCACCCGGTGACCAACACCATCATGCGCCAGGGTGTGCCCACCATCATCAACCCCTATGATCTGTTCTCGCTGGAAGAGGCGCTGCGCCTGCGCGACAAATTCGGCGGCAAGGTCACCGTGCTGACCATGGGGCCACCCATGGCCGACACCTCCCTGCGCAAGGCCCTGTCCATGGGCGCCGATGCCGCCGTGCTGCTGTCGGACCGCTGCTTCGCCGGGTCGGACACCTTGGCGACCTCGTTCGCCTTGGCCTCGGCCATCACCAAGATCGGCGAGACCGAGCCGGTGGACATGGTGTTCTGCGGCAAGCAAACCATCGATGGCGACACCGCCCAGGTCGGCCCCGGCATCGCCAAGCGGCTGGAGCTGAACCAGCTGACCTATGTGGAACGCATCGACGGGGTGGATCAATCCGCCCGCAAGATCACCGTGGAGCGCCGGGCTGAAGGCGGCGTCCAGGTGCTGTCCACCAGCCTGCCCTGCCTGATCACCATGCTGGAAGGCACCAATCAGGTGCGCCGGGGCACCATGGAAGACATGCTGCGCGCCGCCCGCACCCACATCCCCATGTGGAGCGCCGCCGCCGCCGGCATCACCGATACGACTTTGTGCGGCCTGAAGGGCTCGCCCACGGTGGTGAAGAAGGTGTTCGCACCGCCGCCCCGCAAGGAAAAGGCCAAGATGATCGATATCACCGGCAAGAGTGCCGATGCCATCGCCATCACCACGCTCAACGCCCTGTTCGCCGCCGATCCGCGCCTGGAAGACACGCTCTTCCGCCAGATCGGCCATTGAGGAGGATGCCGTCATGACCGAGGCGAAACCCGCCCCCTCTCGGGGAAAAATGAAGGCCGAACTGTCGGACCATTTCAAGACCTACAAGGATGTCTGGGTATTCATCGAACTGGAACGCGGCCAAGTCCATCCGGTGTCGTGGGAACTGCTGGGCGAAGGCCGCAAGCTTGCCGACAAGCTGGGCGTGGAACTGGCCGGCGTGGTCATGGGCGCCTCGGGCGATGGCGCCGATGCCGCCGTGGCCGGCGCCTATGAGTACGGCGCCGATCTGGTCTACACTATCCAGGACCCGCTGCTGAGCGATTACCGCAACGAGCCCTTCGCCCGTGGCCTGACCGCCCTGGTCGACAAGTTCAAGCCCGAGATCCTGCTGCTGGGTGCCACCACCTTGGGCCGCGATCTGGCCGGTACGGTGGCCACCACGCTGAAGACCGGCCTGACCGCCGATTGCACGGAAATGGCCATCGACGACGACCGCTCCATGGGCGCCACCCGGCCCACCTTCGGCGGCTCGCTGCTGTGCACCATCTACACGCTGAGCGTCCGCCCGCAGATGGCGACCATCCGCCCGCGCGTCATGTCCATGCCCGACCGCCAGCCCGGCCGCACCGGCCGCTTGGTGGTTCACACCCTGGGCATGCAGGAAGAGAACATCGTCACCAAGATCCTGAACTACATCCCCGACGCCTCGAAGGAAGACGCTCATCTAGCCTATGCCGACGTGGTGGTGGCCGGCGGCATGGGGCTGGGCAAGCCGGAAAACTTCAAACTGATCAAGGAGTTGGCGAGCGTTCTTGGGGCGGAATATGGCGGCTCTCGCCCCCTGGTGCAGAAGGGCTGGATCGAATCGGCGCGCCAGATCGGCCAGACCGGCAAGACCATCCGTCCCCGCCTGTACATCGCCGCCGGCATCTCGGGCGCCATCCAGCATCGCGTGGGTGTCGAGGGCGCCGACGTGATCCTGGCCATCAACTCCGACCCCAACGCTCCCATCTTCGACTTCGCCCACCATGGCATCGTCGGCGACGCACTGACCGTGCTGCCGGCGCTGACCGAGACTTTCCGCAATCATCTCGCGCAAGCACGCGCGGCCGAGTGAGGGGAATGACCCATGGAGAAGTTTGACGCCATCGTGGTCGGGGCCGGGCCTTCGGGCAATGCCGCCAGCTACACCCTCGCCAAGGCCGGCCTGAAGGTGCTTCAGGTGGAGCGCGGCGAGTATTCGGGATCGAAGAACGTCCAGGGCGCCATCCTGTACGCCAAAAGCCTGGAAAAAATCATCCCCGATTTCCGCGAGAATGCGCCGCTGGAGCGCCACATCGTGGAACAGCGTCTGTGGATGCTGGACGACAAATCCCATTGCGGCACCCATTACCGCTCGGAAGCCTTCAACGAGGAACTTCCCAACCGCTACACCATCATCCGCGCCCAGTTCGACAAATGGTTCAACCGCCAAGTCCAGGAGGCCGGCGCCCTGGTGGTGTGCGAAACCACCGTCACCGCCTTGGCCCGCGACGAGAGCGGCAAGGTCATCGGCATCAAGACCGACCGCGATGACGAGATCGTCTATGCCGACGTGGTCATCCTGGCCGATGGCGTGAACTCGCTGGTGGGCCAGCGTTCCGGCATCCGCAAGGAGATCAAGCCGGAACACGCCGCCCTGGCGGTCAAGGAAATGCACTTCCTGCCCCGCGAGGTGCTGGAGCAGCGCTTCAACATCAAGGACAACGAAGGCGTGGTGATCGAGGCCCTGGGCACCGTCACCATGGGCCTGATGGGCACCGCCTTCATCTACACCAACGGCGAATCCCTGTCGGTGGGCATCGGCTGTCTGGTGTCGGACTTCCGCGACAGCGGCACCAGCCCCTATGTCATGCTGGAGCGCTTCAAGAACCACCCCAGCGTGGCGCCCCTGCTGGCGGGGTCCGAGGTCAAGGAATACGCCGCCCATCTGATCCCCGAAGGCGGCTTCCACGCCATCCCCAAGGTCCATGGCGACGGCTGGCTGATTGTCGGCGATTCGGGCCAGTTCGTGAATGCCATGCACCGCGAGGGCTCGAACCTCGCCATGGAGACCGGCCGCATGGCGGCGGAAACGGTGATTGCCCTGAAAGCCGAGGGCAAGGCGCCGACCAAAGCCAATCTGGCGCGCTACCGCAAGGCGCTGGAAGACAGCTTCGTCATGAAAGACCTTAGGAAATACAAACAGTTGCCGTCTGTTCTTCACAAGAACCGTCAGTTCTTCACCACCTATCCCGAGATGATGAGCAAGGCCGCCGAGACGTGGTTCCGGGTGGATGGCGTGGATAAGAAGCAGAAGGAAAAGGAAATCTTCCGCACCTTCCGCAATGGCCGAACCCTGCGTGGCCTGATCGGCGACGCGGTCAAGATTGCGCGGGCATGGAGGTGATCATGACGGTCAAAGTCGAAGAGAAACTCTACAACAACCGCTACATGGTGGATGAGGGTCACCCCCATATCACCATCGTCAAACAAAGCACAACGCCGTCCAAGGCATTGAAAAGCCTAGTAACCGTGTGCCCGGCGGGCTGCTACAGCGCCGAAGACGACGGCAGCGTGTCCATCAGCCCCGACGGCTGCCTGGAATGCGGCACCTGCCGCATCATCTGCGCGGAAACCGGCGAGTTGGAGTGGAACTATCCGCGCGGCGGCTATGGCATCCTGTTCAAGTTCGGCTGACGTTTAGAGCGGCCCTCGCCGGGCGCGGGCATCCGCCCGCTTGGCCGCTCGCTCAATGCTCGCCAGAGCGCCGTGCCTCAGATTTGAGGCTCGGCGCTCTAAAGGGGGCGGCAGGAACCCGCCCCCTCGCCCGCCCGTTCTTCCTGCAAAGCAATCAGGAGGACACCATGCCGGACATGGATACGGGGATAGAGCGCCACCGCACCGACAAGGGCATGACCGGGGACAAGATCCATATGCCCGACCCGTCCGCCGCGCCCATGCACACGGACGCGGAATCGGCGGGCACGCCCACCCCACGCTCCGCCGTCATGGCCGCCGTCGCCCAGATGATGGAAACCACCCTGAAGACGCCGCGCCCTGACACCTTCGGGGCATCGCGCCACCCCGAGGACACCATCCAGCGGCATCTGGGCCGCGTCGCCATGGCGTGGGCCGTCTTACTGCCAATCTGCCTGGGGCTATTGGCGGGCTGGATCAGCTGGGCTTAAACTGCGCCCTCGAACCCGAAGCCGGCATCGTCCACCGCCTTCTTCACCTGCTCATCCGAAGCGCCTTCAACGCTGACCTTGGCGTTGGCCAGATCAATGACAACCCCCGCCTCGGGGGCAACCGCCTTGATGGCCGTTTCCACCGAACGGGCGCAACCGCCGCACGTCATGCCGGTCACGCGATAGGTTTTAGACATGGGGGTCTCCTTTTCCACTCTCGTCTCAGTGTGAAGCTTCCCGTGGCGGGAAGGTCAAGCGCCATCTCAAGGTTGCATACCGAAATGACATGAGACACTCTGTGCGCATGACACTGATCACTCGCCGCGTCTTGCTGTCCCTGTTGGCTGTTACGGCAATAACGGGGTGCACCATTGAAATGCCCGATCTGGCGCTGGAAGTCGCCATGACCCCCATCCCCGGCCCCACCTACCGGGTCGAGGTCCGGGTGACCGCCTCCAAGGATGTGATCTATCATGGGGTCATGGTGGATGACGAGCCCGTCCACGCGGTCGGCCATGGCGTCCGCTTCGACGCCGTCATCGTGCCCCCCGGTTTTACCGAGCGCCCCCGGCGCCTGCTGGGCACCATGGTCTTGGTGGATGGCGGCCCCACTTCGGTGCGCGCGCCAGCCGAGAAATCGTTCTCCATCGATCAAGTGTTGACCCAAACCCCCGTGGTGTGGCGCCAAGTCCTGAAGGACTGGACCAGCATGGCCGACGGACGGCAATTCCGGGTCACCCAGAAACCCTAGAGCGCCGAGCCTCAAATCTGAGGCGCGGCGCGACCGGCGGCCATTGCGGCCGCGGCCAAGCAGGCGGAGCCTGCGCCCGGCGAGGGCTACACATAAAAAGCTAGAGCATCGTGCGCCACATTTGGCGCTCGATGCTCTAGTGGTGAAAATCCAACGGATGCGACCGCCGCCGAATGCCCGCTTCTGACCCACTCCGGTCACTCGCCAAACGCCCAAGCTCAGCCCACGCCTTGTCACATTATCAGGCTCTGTGGACGGCGACGTGCTGGTGGCGATATCTCCAACATTGCTGGTGGTCTCCCGCCCCGCAGGATTAATCCTATTGCGCCGCACAACCGCCCCCTGTAGCCCCCCCCCCCCACCCCATCTATGAGCCATAAATCTCTGGCGGCACGACTACGTAAGGGGCCGACAGAGCGAAACCGCAGGCGGGCTTACTGCGCGTCTGGACGGGGAAACTGAGCGTCTCACAGGCAGGAAGAAGGCTCATTCATGAACAGCAACCTGGCCCCAACCGGAATTGATGGCCTTGATGATATCCTCCGGGGTGGATTGCCACGCGGCCGCATCTATCTGATCCGGGGGGAGCCTGGCACCGGCAAAACCACCTTGGCGTTGCAGTTTCTTCGCCAAGGAGCCAAGGATGGGGAGCGCGGTTTGTATTTCGCCCAGTCTGAATCTGTGGACGAAATTGAGGGGACCGCCGCTTCCCATGATTGGGATTTGTCCGGAATCGACATCTTTTCCCTCGATTCCGCACAGCAACTCGTTAGCCGCGAGAACCAGAACTCGGTCTTCCGGACGGCGACCGTCGAGCTGACCGAGACCGAGTCGCTCCTGTACCAGCGAATTAAGGCCAGTAGCCCGGATCGGGTGGTCATTGATTCAATGTCCGAGTTCCGCCTGTTAGCGGCAGAACCATGGGTTTATCGGCTCCAGTTGTTGCGTCTAAAGACTTTCTTCGCCTCTCAGGGCGTTACGGCCCTGCTTCTGGATTCTTCCGAAGGCTTTGCGTCCGAGCCCGAGAACCTCGTCCACGGAGTCATCAGCCTGACATACGAGATCTCCGATTTTGGCCACTCTCGGCGCAAACTTAGCGTCCGGAAGATGCGTCAGACCGCGTTCATGGAAGGCAATCACGATATCGACATCCGATCCGATGGTTTGTGGGTGTTTCCACGCCTCATTGCCGCCGAGATGGGGCATTCTGCGACGCTGTCGCCCGTTCTCCCCAGCGGCGTCAAGGGGCTCGACGAGCTTGTCGGCGGCGGTCTCGACGCCGGCTCCACCATCCTCATCATCGGACCGGCAGGTGTCGGCAAATCGACCATTTCGATGCAGTTTGGCATCCACGCCGCCGAGCAGGGGATGAAGGTCCAGGCCTTTGTCTTCGAAGAACGCGAGGACATCATGCTCCAGCGATGGGCGAGTCTCGGCTACGATCTCCGCCCCCATCTGGAGAGGAAGACCATTTCGATGCGGCACCTCGACCCCGCCGAACTGAGCGCCGGGGAATTCGCCCGCCAAGTCCGCATAGCGGTCGAGGAGGAGGGCGCCAAGCTCCTGATCATCGACAGCCTGACCGGGTATCAGCAAGCCATGTCCGATGAGCGCACCCTCATGCTCCAGCTGCATGAGTTGCAGACCTACCTAGGAAACCACGGGGTCACCACCATTATCGTCGACACCCAGCACGGCGTGTTCACTGCGTCGTCCGCCGCCGCTCCGAACATCAGCTATCTCGCCGATACGGTTCTCCTGCTGCGGTACTACGAGTTTCGCGGCGCCATCCGAAAGGCGGTGTCGGCATTGAAGCGCCGGGCGGGACGGCACGAGACCACGATTCGCGACTACGAAATGGGGCCGACCGGTCTCACCGTCGGTCGGGCGTTGACGGAATTCAGCGGCGTCCTGTCGGGAAGCCCGGTTTACCTCTCGACGGACTCCCCGTTCCGAGATGGGAAGCAGCCATGACATCGGTTGACGTTGTGGCGTCGGTGCTTGTCGTTGCCCCGAGGGGACGGGACGCGGCGACAATCGCTGATATCCTAAGAGCCCGGGGCATCACGGTGGAGGTGGTCGCGACGGTGGCGGAGTTGGCTTCCCGGATGGACGAAAGCTCAGGCGCGGCGCTCATTGCCGAGGAAGCTCTCAGCACCGGGCTTTCCGAACTGGATGCCGTCCTGGTCAACCAGCCACCGTGGTCAAACATCCCCGTGATCTTGCTGGCGGAACCCTATCACGCCGGGCGGATCGCGATTTCCCTCCCTGGTTCTTTGAATTGGGCCATGATCTTGCCGCGCCCGTTGACCCCGGAAATTCTGGTCAGCAGCGTCGGCATGACGCTCGCCTCCCGCCAGAAGCAGTTCCAGATTAAAGCGCTCCTGGTGGCGCAACAGCAGCGGACGTCCGAAGTCTTGGAAGGCATCGACGACGGCTATCTCGCGGTGAATGGGCGATGGCGGTGCGTCTACGTCAACCAAAGAGCCGCCGATTTGCTTAGTCGCCGCCGCGAGGACATGGTCGGGGAGAACCTGCTCGACATCCTGCCCCACTGGGCCACGGACAGCCGTCAAACCCAAGTCCAAAGCGTTACGCTCACAGGTCATCCATTCGCCATCGAAGAGCAGTGCCCGATCAACAGCCGCTGGTTAGATGTTCGCTGTGGGCGTTCAATTGATGGGCTGTCCTTTTTCTTTCGTGACATTACCCCGCGCAAGGAGAGCGAGGAACATCTCCATCTGGTCTTGAATGAACTCAGCCACCGCGTAAAGAACACTTTGGCTGTTATCCAGGCCATTGCCGATCAGACCTTCAAGAGTGGCGGCGACCTGGACTCCATTCTGAGCGCGTTCAAAGGACGCCTTCTGGCCTTGGCCGACACCCACGCCCTACTCGCCGAGACGCATTGGAATAGCGTTGATCTGGGGTCTGTCATCGAGCACTCGATTGGCCATATGACGGGCTGCAATTCCAACCGGGTGCGGACTTCAGGGGGGGCGGTGCAACTGAATGCCAAAGCCTGTTTGGCCATCGGCATGACGATGCACGAACTTTCCACTAACGCAGCTAAATATGGCGCGTTATCCACGGATGGCGGGGCGGTCGAAGTAAACTGGCGGCTCAGTGACGACGCGTTGGTCATCGACTGGATCGAGCAAGTGGAAACCCGCCTTACCCCACCGACACGCAAGGGGTTCGGCACCCGTTTGATCGACCAGACAATCGAGTACGAACTCGGCGGCGAGGTCACGCGCGAGTACCGTCCGGTCGGCCTTCACTGCGTCTTGACGGTACCGGCGGCATCGGCTCTCGCAGCCTGACCGGCGGACACCAACTTGCTGATGACCTTCAGCAGTTGGTCGGTCTGGTATGGCTTGTTGAGCGTCATCTGGTTGGCGAAGGCAGGCGGAAGTGCCGATTTGCTGCAATACCCCGTTGAAAACACGAACGGAATGTCCGCATTGGCGAGCGCTTGGGCCACGCCATCAACATGCTCGCTGCCCAGATTGACATCCAGCAACGCCGCGTCGATGGTTTCGGTCTCGATCAGCTTCAATGCCTTCTTGGTCGTGGGCGCCGGTCCCACCACATCGTAGCCGACCGCCGTCAACGCGTCGGCCAGGGCCATCGCCAGAATTCCATCGTCCTCAACAACAAGCACGTGCCCTAATTCGGTCATGCCGATCCCTCCAAAGCAGTAAGGAACCTTAACGGAAGATTAAGGGCATTGCCCCCCCGATAAAGAGTGGGAAAAGAGGGGGGCGCCGGAGTGAAGTGCCGAGGGGGTGACGAGGTCCAATGACTGAATCTGGCACTAAGCGGACAAGCCACACCGGCGCAAAGTCCTGCCGGTGAGCAGGGACGCATCTGTCAGATTTTGACCACTAGGTTATTCCACTTTACCGCCGGCCTTGACGATGGCGGTCACGGGCACCAGCACGATACCTTTGGCATCCAGGCCGGGCAGCCATTGCGACAACGCCTCGATGGTGGAATCGTGGGGATGGCCGATGGCGATGGCGGCGCCGTGCTTGCGGGCATAGGCCTCGGCCTTAGCCAACTGCGCCAGCACCAGGGTCACGCTTTGCTCGTTGTCGATGAAGACCTGACGGGCGGCAAAGGGTACGCCGTAGTTCCGTGCCAATTCAGGGGCCACGCTCTTGTCGGTGGTCACCGAATCCAGGAACAGCAGACCGCGCTTCTTCAGTTCCTCCATGACCACCCGCATGCCGGTCCGGTCGCCGGTGTAGCGCGAGCCCATGTGGTTGTTGACGCCGACAAAGCCGTCGAAGCGGTCCAAGCCCCAATTCAACCGGCGCCGGTTTTCCTCGGGGTGAACACCCACCTCCAGCACGTCGGGGCCGGGGTCCCAGCCCTCGCCCATGGGCTGCATGGGCACGTGCAACATCAGTTCATGGCCGCGCTGATGCGCCGCCTGGGTGCTGCGCGGCAAATCCTCGGCATAGGTCATCCAGGCCAAAGTCAGCGGCGCGCGCAGGGTGGTCACCTTTTCCGAGCGGCGCTTGTCCACCCCCAGATCGTCGATGACCACGGCGATCATGGGCCGCCCGGCGGTCTTGGGCGCAGGCACGGCATAGCGTTGCCAAGCCGGGGAATTGGGCAGCATGGGCTTGACCGAGGGCTGCGGCAGAATCAGCGGCACGGCGGCCTGCTGCTCCGGCGGTGGCTGCGTGGGTTCCGTATCGGGCTCCATGCCCTCGGGCATGTCGTAAACCATACCATCGTCATTGGGGCCGCCCGGACGGGGCGCCGGCAGGGGCACGATGGGAGTGAATGGGGGGGACGTGTAGGCCGGGGAGGCATCCAGCGGCACGGTCTGACCTTCGCGGCGCGGCGGGCGGTCCACCGCCATCTCGGCCTTTTCCCACGCCGTGCGCGCTTGTCGTTCCGGCTTGCCGCCCAACACGCCGACGCCCACACCGATGCCGATGCCCAAACCGGCCAGCAGAACGGCAGCCATCAGCGCGGGAACCACCCAGGGCCGGTCCACGAACCGCCGCTTGGGCTCCATCAACATGCGCCGAATTTCGCGCCGCGACACCCGAGACCTCCGCCATAACCAGACGCGGTTATAGCGGGGGGCGGATCATGGGGTAAAGCAGCAATGGGGGGACAGCCCCTCCAGGATGGGGCAATCGGGGCGATCGTCGCCGTGGCATTGCTGGATCAGGCCTTGCAGGGTGCGGCGAATGGCTTCCAGTTCAGCGATCTTGCGCTCCACCGCCTCCACATGGCCTTGGGCGATGCGGCGCACATCGGCGCTGGCGCGCTCGCGGTCCTGCCACAGGGTCAGCAGATCGCCCACATCCTTGACGGCGAAACCCAACGAGCGCGCCCTATGGATGAATTTCAGGGTCTCGACCTCGGATTCCGTATAGGCACGATAGCCCGAGGCGGTGCGCCCAGCCTTGGGGATCAGGCCGATGTCTTCGTAATAACGGATGGTCTTGGCCGGTACGCCCGAGCGCTTGGCCGCTTCACCAATGTTCATTTCATCCTCCACCGCTTGAGCAGCAGCGAATTGGACACCACCGACACGCTGGAAAACGCCATGGCGGCACCGGCAATCACCGGGGTCAGCAGGCCCAAGGCGGCCAGGGGAATGGCGACCAGATTGTAGACAAAGGCCCAGAACAAATTCTGGCGGATTTTGGCGTAAGTGGCGCGCGACACCGACAGCGCCGCCGGCAGCAAGCCCGGATCGCCCTTCACCAGAGTGATGCCCGCCGCCTGCATGGCCACGTCCGTGCCGGTGCCCATGGCGATGCCGATATGGGCGGCGGCCAAAGCGGGCGCGTCGTTGACGCCGTCACCCACCATGGCGACCACCTTGCCCGCCTGTTTCAGCTTCATGATCTCGGCGGCCTTGTCCTCGGGCAGAACTTCGGCCACCACCCGGTCCACACCCACCGCTTCGGCCACGGCAGCGGCGGCGCGGGCGTTGTCGCCGGTCAGCATGACGGTCTCGATGCCCAGCGCCTTCAGCCCGGCCACGGCGGCCCGTGCGCTGGCCTTGACCGGATCGGCCACGGCGATGAAGCCCAAAGCGCGGGTGCCCCCCGCTGCCAACATATCCGCCGCCCACATCACCGTGCGGCCTTGGCTTTCATGGGCTTGGGCGGCGGCGATGAGGGCGGTAATGTCCACCCCGCGTTCCACCATCAGCCGCTGCGAACCGATGACCAGCGCGCGGCCCTGCACAATGGCGGTCAATCCGCGTCCGGGCAGGCTGCGGAACTCGGACACCGGCGCAAGCTCCTTGACCGCCGCCAGCACCGCCTTGGCCAGCGGATGCTCGCTGCCCTGCTGGGCCGAGGCCACCAGGGCCAGCAGATCGTCATCGCCCTGCTGCGCCACCACGGCGGGATGGCCCTCGGTCAATGTGCCGGTCTTGTCGAACACGACGACGTTGGCGTGGTGGGCGCGCTCCAACGCGTCGGCATCCTTGATCAGAATGCCGTGCCGCGCCGCGACGCCGGTGCCCACCATGATGCCGGTGGGCGTCGCCAACCCCAGAGCACACGGGCAGGCAATGACCAGCACCGAGATGGCGGCCACAATGGCGTGCTGGATATCGCCGCCGATCAGCCACCAGCCCAGGAAGGACAACGCCGCCACCGCCACCACCACCGGCACGAATACCGCCGAGATACGGTCCACCAGCTTCTGCACCGGCGCCTTGGAGGCCTGAGCGCCCTGAACCATGCGAATGATGCGGGCGATGGTGCTTTCCGCCCCCACGCGGGTGGCGCGGATACGCAGCAGGCCGTCGCCATTGACCGCACCGGCCACGACGTCAGCGCCCACCGATTTGGACACCGGCAGGCTTTCGCCGGTGATCAGGGATTCGTCCACCTGAGACTCGCCCTCGACCACCACGCCATCCACCGGCAGACGCTCGCCCGGACGCACCACCACCACGTCGCCGGGTGCGACCGCGTCAGCGGGGACTTCCACCACGCCGCCGTCGCGCTCCACCCGCGCAACGTCTGGCTTCAGCTTCATCAACGCGCGGATGGCCCCGGCGGCGGAGCGCTTGGCGCGGGCCTCCAGCACCTTGCCCAGCAGCACCAGGGTGATGACCACCGCAGCGCCCTCGAAATACAGATTGCCGTGATGGGCAGTACCCATGACCACATGCCACGCCGACAGGAAATAAGCCGCCGAGGTGCCCAGGGCCACCAGCACATCCATATTGCCGGCGCCGCCCCTCAGGGATTTCCACGCGCCTTCATAGAAGCGCCAGCCGATCCAGAACTGCACCGGCGTGGTCAGGGCCAATTGCACCACCGGCGGCACCGCCCAGGGGATGCCCGCCAACTCGGCCACCATGCCCGCCACCAGCGGCAGGGTCAGCACCACCGCCACGGCCAAGCGGATCAGTTGGCGCCTGAGGTCGCGGGCGTGGTCCAATTCTTCCCGCGTCGCCTGATCTTGGGCATTGGTCACCATGCGTCCGCCGAACCCGGCCTTGTGCACCGCCGCTACCAAATCGGCGGCAGAGGCCGTGCCGGGCAGCAGGGTGATGCGGGCGCGTTCGGTGGCAAGATTGACCTCGGCCTTACGGACACCGGGCACCTTGCCCAGCACCTTTTCCAACCGGGTGGAGCACGCGGCGCAGGTCATGCCGGTGATGGACAGTTCCACAGCATCCTCGGGCACGGAAAACCCCGCCTTCGCCACCGCCTCGGCCAATTGCTGCGGCCCGATGCGGGAGGGATCGAAGCTGACATCGGCCCGCTCCGTCGCCAACGACACACTGGCGGCCTGAACGCCGTCAACCTTGCCCAGCACCCGTTCCAGCCGGGTGGAGCACGCAGCGCAGGTCATGCCCTTGACGGGCAGGCTGATGGATGTGGAGACATGGGTCATGACAAAGCCCTCCTTCGGACTTTGTCATAGATAGGCCTTCCAGTCACTGGAAGGTCAAGGGGCGTCAAACAGCCGGAATCGGCGCCCCCAGCTTCGCCACCGCAGGCGGCGGGTCGGCGGTGAACAGGGTGCGGCCATCGCCGTGCAGCCATGCGGCGATCAGCGCCTGTTCACGCGGCGGCACCGGGGCGGTCTCGGCGACCCAATTGGCGAACTCGTCCTCCTTGACGCCGATGCCGGCGGCCAGGGTGGCGGTGTCCATGCCTGCGGCGTTCATGGCCTGGGCCAAACCAAAGGCCCAGCGGGCGCCTTCTTCCGTGCTGGCGGGGATGATGCTGGCACCGGCCCGCTGGATCAGTTGATAGGCATCGGGCGACAACAGGCCCGAGACGATGCCGACGAAGGCGACGAAGAACGGGTTCAGCGCATCGGAATCGCCCGCCGCCATGGTCAATTGCCCGGCCTTCAGCAGCACGAACACCACCAGCGCCATGATGACACCCTGACACGGGCGGATGATGTACCACGCCCCGGACGGCTTTTCCTTGGCCTCCAGCACCACCTTGGTCATGTGCAGCGCACTGCCCAAGGCGCCCAGAACCAGGGCCAGGATCAGGGTCAGCACCTCGGACGGAACGGCGAACAGCCAAGCATAACCGAAGGCGCGCAGGCCGCTGGCGGTGGCGGTGGCGGTCTGGAACTGGGTCTCGTTGATGTTGCCGATCACCTTGCCGTCGGCAGAGTCATCCCCCACCATGCGGGCCAAGCCGCCGCGCAGTTCGCCCAGAATGTGCTCGCGCCGCTTATCGGCCAGATCCTCCATGAGCACGCCACGGTAAAAAGCCGTGACGTTGGCATCCCAGGCGCGGTTGGTGTCGGTGTCGGCATCCACGCCGAAATCCTTGAGCCGCACCGAGGCCTGAGGATTATCCAAAGCGGCGCGCAGGGTGACCAGTGAGATGCCGAAACGCTGGGCCTGGGCGTTCATCTCCACCAGGGCCAGTTCCCGCTGCCGCATGGCTTCGTCGGCAGAGGCCTCGACAGTACGCAACTGGCCTTGGCGCACAATGCGCTGCTGATCGGCGATGTCGGCCAGATGGAAGATATAGCTGGCCTGATCGCCGAAGCGGCTGTTGATCTGGCTGACGCTGATGGTTCCCACCGCCAGATAGGTCAGACCGATATAAAGGGTCAGCAACCACACCAGGGAGCCGCCCCACTGACGAATGGAACCATCTGCGCGCATGTTCACCAACGCTGTGCCGTTAAGCTTGTCTGGATAAGACGTATATAACTCTTTTGGTTGGATGCGCAATCGCCGCCTGCCATGCCACGCCCGTTGGCTTGACGCCCGCGCGCCGCCCCTGCATTCTGCGCCCTTGATTCATTATCCGGGGCCGTTCGCGCCATGTTCCTGCTGATCGACAATTACGACAGCTTTACCTACAACCTTTGGCACTATCTCGGCGAGCTGGGGGCCAAGGTCGAAGTGTGGCGCAACGACGCCCTGACCGTCGAGCAAGCCCTGGCGCTGAACCCCGAAGGCATTGTCATCTCGCCCGGTCCGTGCGACCCCGACCGCGCCGGCATCTGCCTGGATTTGATCAAACAGGCCGCCGGCAAGGTGCCGCTGCTGGGCGTTTGCCTGGGCGAGCAATCCATCGGCCAGGCCTTCGGCGGCAAGGTCATCCGCGCGCCCGAGCCCAAGCACGGCAAGGTGGACAGCATCGAACATGACGGCACCGGCATCTTCGCCGGCCTGCCCTCGCCGTTCCGCGCCACCCGCTATCATTCGCTGGTGGTGGAACGCTCCAGCCTGCCCGATTGCCTGCATGTGTCGGGCTGGACCGCCGACGGCCTGATCATGGGTCTGGCCCATAAGGATTTGCCGGTGTGGGGCGTGCAGTTCCACCCGGAAAGCATCGAGACCGAGCACGGCCACCAGATGCTGAAGAATTTCGTGGATTTGTGCCGCCGCACTATAGGAAACGCCGCCTGATGACCGCTTCACCCTCTCCTGTCCCCGCCACCCTCGCTTTGATGAAGGAAGTGCTGGGCCGCGTCGCCGTGGGCCATTCCATGTCCGAGGCCCAGGCCGAGGAAGTCTTCGAAGTCATCATGTCGGGCGACGCCACACCGGCCCAGATCGGCGGCCTGCTCATGGCCCTGCGCGTGCGCGGCGAGACGGTGGACGAGATCACCGGCGCCGCCCGCATCATGCGCGCCAAGGTCCTGGGCATGGAGGCGCCGGTGGGTGCCATCGATACCTGCGGCACCGGCGGTGACGGCTCGGGCACCTATAATATCTCCACCGCCGCCGCCTTCGTGGTGGCCGGTGCGGGTGTTCCCGTCGCCAAGCACGGCAACCGCGCGCTGTCGTCCAAATCCGGTTCCGCCGACGTGCTGGCGGCCTTGGGCATCAAGGTCGATGCCGACATGGCGCTGGTCAAGGAAAGCCTGTGGGAGAACCATATCGGCTTCCTGATGGCGCCGCGCCACCACAACGCCATGCGCCACGTGGCCGGCCCGCGCGTCGAGTTGGGCACCCGGACCATCTTCAATCTGCTGGGTCCGCT
>JACMKT010000040.1 GCA_014380005.1 Rhodospirillales bacterium | reverse complement strand
GGCGCCGTCCGCCGACAGGATGCCGGCGGTAGTGACCGTTCCGCCGCTTAAGCTGGCGGCGCCGGTAAGATTGGTGCTGCCGCTGGTGGCAAGCGCTCCGGTGGCCGAAGCGGTGAGGTTGGCGGCCCAGGCCAGATCGGCCACCAGCAGGCTGCATGCCGCCAGGGTGGCGACGGCCTTTTTCATCAGGCGGATCACCATTTCAGCACCTGCAGGGTAAGATTGACGGTGGCCTCTTTGGGCCGACCTCCACGGGAGGCTTGCTGCGTCACCAACAGATGCACATGGTTGGTCATCAGCGCATAAGCGTGAATGTCGCAGCCAAAGCGCTTGGCCGCGTCTTCCAAACAGTCCGGATAGAACTCATAATCCCCGGCCTCAACGAAAATCGCGCAACGGCTATTGCCACGCTGAATGACGTGCTGAGGATGCCCCGGAATGTCGCAGCGGGTAAGCCGCGCGCCATGGTTAATGTCTCATGGTCTCAATAATTAGACTCTGACCCCATTTTTTCTTTGACCCCATTTTTTCTTAATGCCAGATGGTATCGTTGACGGATTGATATGGATTACACGGCTATTCGTCTGATGGAAAGTCTGAGCGACTTCAGCTATCGGCCCCATATGGTGTAGGTTGATCTAGGTTACGGTGACAGTGCACTGTCACCGTAACCCGGCATAGCTTGAGCTGAAGTAAATTTGAGCCCCTATGGCAGGTAGGCATGCACCCTCTTGTACAGGAATTCATAAAAATCAGCCGCATATTCAAGCACTTTGCCAGAAGGCAAGCGTAGCTTTATTGGGTATTCGCCGCCCACTAAGCCTGTAGAATCGAAAAAAAATACTTCTCCATAATCGGTCTCTGAAACTACAATTTTGCCACGCTCTGTTGTCTTGTTCTTTATTCCACTTATGTATTTAAATACAATGTCTCCGCCGTTCACGGTGGCGAAGTCTTTGCCGTATATGCTATAGATTTCTTCTGACCCTATTTCTCCCCCGGCGTATTTTTTTAGAAACCACTTGTATGAATCGGAAAAAACAACCCCCAATGCATCCTCAGCCTTCTTAACCCAACCATCATCGACTGCATACGCTTCACTTCCGAAATGCGCAATCTCAGGATGTGCCAGAATTAGCTCCTCGACATCCATGTGCGTGATTCGCTCAACACTCATTTCCCTAGCCCTTTCGCCCGTTGTTGCCAGTATTGCGCCTTCCACTTATCAAACGCCACGCGGTCAATACCAGAGGGAATCGTGTTTGGATTGATATGGATCGTCGTACTATTAGTTTGATGGAATGTCTGAGAGAGCTCTGCGATTGGGCCATCTTGAGTTTGCAGCATATGGTGAAGGTTGATCGAGTTGCCATCAGCCCCAATCGGGGCCCTACCTGAAGCCATGCGCTCAAGATTAGTGCCGGTCATATCCCTACCATTCTCGCGCCAGCTAGTTACCAAATTTGGATCAATCAGATCATCCCGCTGGTAAACCTTATTCCCCCCGACCTCTGCCGTCTTCGTCCAATATTTACTCCCGCCGACCTGATCCACAAGCTTCAGCGCATCGGTGATATCCTCACCAGCCTCGGTGGTGGCCTTGACGGCGACCTTTCCGCCCTGCTTGGTGGTGGTCAGTACGATGCCCGCGCCGCCGGGCATGAACGGGACACCCACCGCGATTCCATCAATCACCACCGACCCGCCGGCAAGCAAGATGTCGAGTTTCGTGCTGTCCTTATCCTGAAGGACAATCCGCAGCTCGTTCAGCGACAGAGCGAGGCTGGCGAGGTCCAATACGGTTTCCAGCACATTGTGCCGCGCCACGGTCTCGCCGGCATTGGCGGCGGCGCTCACGTCTTTCGCGCTTTCGGCTCCTACCGCCAAAGCCGCTAAAGCGCCTGCCAGCCGTGCCAGATCGGCTCCTTCGTTCTGCCATTGCACCATCAACTTCGTGACTTCGGGGCGGGCCACATCCCCGTTGCGGACTAGTTCCGCCAATTCCAGCGCCTTTTGGGCGGGGTCGCGGAAGGCTTCGGTCATGACCGCCGAAGCGACTGCGCCCGCCGCCCCGGCACCACAACTGGCGCCGGAAGCTGCCGCAGTTCCGCAGCCGACGGCAGCATGGGCCACCTTCTGCAGGGCGTATTCAAACGGGTCGATCTGGCCGTCGATGATGGCCTGCTTATAGGCGATGCCGATTTCCTGGGTCGCCACGACGCCGATGGTGCCAATCGCCGCTTGGGTCAATCCGTTGATCAGGCTTTGACCAACGTCCCCGCCATTGATTGTGACATTGACGGCGGCGCTTGCGCCCGCATTGATGCTTTGCTTAAGGGCTTCATGGGTGATGCGGTCGGCAAGTGGCGCCGTCGGCGACAAGGTGCCGCCTACCCCCGCCGCGTCGGCGAGACCTTGGGTCAACCCCGCCGTCGCCACCGCGACCGCGAGATTCTTCACCGTGTCAATTGAGCCAAGCTCCTTCAGCACCTTGCCTAGATCACCCTGGTTGTTGATCAGACTGACCGAGGCTTGGCTGACCAAGGCGGCGAAGCCGGCATTGGCCATGGTGGCGGTGACGGTGCCTGCGGCGGCGGCGCTGGTGGCGCCGGCGGCGCCAAGCAGATAGGCACCTGCACCCTGGGTCGCTATCGCCACCGCAATGGCGATCACCACGGACGCCGCCGGGGTCAGGCCCTGGGTTTTGTGGTCCCACGATTGGTACGATTCGTTGACCGCGCGCCAGTTCACGTCGTTGCGGCTCGCGATCTGGCTCACCCAGGCCGTGCGCGGGTCCTGGGCCAGGGCGGCCAGGGACGATTGCAAATCACCCGACGCGCGGTAATCAGCGACCACGCCGGCCCCGGCGGCCACCGACAGGGCGCCGCCGGCTTCCAGTTCGGTCATCACCACCTTGGTGCCGGATTCGCCCTTGTCGCGGGTGGATTGCCAGACCAGGCTTTTCTTTTCGGATTTTTCGTGGATGAAGGTGCTGTCGGTGCCGGACAGCAGGGCGACGGTGCCCTGGTTGGCCTCCAGCGTGATGTCGCCCGCCGCCGCCACCCGGCTGGCCTGCACCGCCAGATTGTCGCCGGCCCAGGCATCCACGCTGCCGCCGGTGCTGAGGATGCTCGAGCCCCGATTCCGGCTGGTGTCCAGCGTGCTTTCGTTCTTCTTGTTTTTGTAGCTGGCGTATTGCTCGTCCACCATGGCGGCGATGGTCAGGTCGCGCCCGGCGGTGATGGTGACGTCGCCGCCCGCCTGAAGTTTCGAGCCGCCCACCGCCACATCGCCGCCCGCCAGGATGGACAAATCCAGCCCGGCCAGCAGCAATGCGGCATAGTTGACGGTGGAACTGGATTCCCAACTCGCCTTGCCGGCGCTGATACGCTCATGGTTGACCACCCGCGCGGCGGAGATGGACACGTCGTTTGCCGCGTCGATGGCCAGCGCCCCGGTGGCAGTGATGCGCCCGCCGGTAGAGGTGACATCGCCGTCCGAGCGCAAGGAGACGCTGCCGCCGGTGATCTCGCCGCCCTGTTGCAGGATTTTGACGTCCACGGTGGTGACGCTGCTTTTGCCCTTGGATTTGGCGGTGCGGAACTGGGTGTCGCGGGCGATGCGCTGCTGGTTGAGGATGCTTCCGGCGTCGATGGACAGCGCGCCCGCCACATTGACGAAGCCGGTGTTGGTGAACTGGCCGGCGACCTGAATGTCGGCCTGATCCGCGATGATGCGACCGCCTTCCAGATGGACCAGATTCTGCTGGCTGATCTGAGGCAGGTAGACCACGGGCGCCAGCACGCCGGTACCGTCGTTGACGTACCACAGGATGGGTTGGCTCAGGGCGGCGAGCTGGGAATCGCTGAACGACACCCCCAGTTTCACGTCGGTGCGCCCGGCGGCGAAGGCCACGGCGTTGTCGTACAGGGCTTGGCGCTGTTGCTCGTCGGTGGTGGCCTGGGGCACGAAGAAGCGCTGGCCGGTC
>JACMKT010000039.1 GCA_014380005.1 Rhodospirillales bacterium | reverse complement strand
TCGAGATGAGAGCGCACCAGCTCGAAGGTCTCTTCAAGCCGGGGCTGGATGATCTGGATCAGCATGGACCGGGGCACCTGATTGGAGGCGCCGTCCTCGTCCTCGCCCACCAGCGGAACCTTCAGCATTTCGCGGTCGTCGGCGGCGGACGGAATGGCAGAGCCATACAGCGTCTTCATGCGTTCGGCGTAGGACAGCGGGGTGGAAAGGCCGCGGGCGATATCGTTGGTGACGTGATGGCCGCCCACCGGGATGACGTCGGTGTGGACCAATTGGCCGGCCAGGAACACGGCGATGGAGGTGGTGCCGCCGCCCATGTCGATGCAGGTGACGCCCAGTTCCTTTTCGTCTTCCACCAGACAGGCCAGACCAGAGGCATAGGGGCTGACGACTCGGGCCTCGATGTCCAAATGGCAGCGGTTTACGACGGTTTGCAGGTTGCGCACCGGGCCTATGCCGGCGGAGATGACGTGGATGGCGACGCCCAGACGCTCGCCATACATGCCGCGCGGGTCCTTGATCCCCTCATTGCCGTCGATGGTATAATCCACCGGAATGGCGTGGACCAATTCGCGGTCGGCGCTTTCGTGATGGGCGCGGCCATGATCCAGCATGCGGCGGATGTCGGCCTCGTTCACGGCGTGGCCGTTCATGGAGACTTCGACCTTCACATTGGCCGATTGGGGAGCCCCGCCGGAGATGTTGACCACCACCGCCTTGATGCGCTCGCCGGCCATGTCTTCGGCGGCTTCCACCGAGGCGCGGATGGAATGCTCAAGCTCTTCCATGTCGACCACGGCGCCGCCGCGCATGCCGCGCGCGACCTGATGGCCGATGCCGACGATACGGGGGCTGCCATCGTCCTGGACGCGCGCAATGAAGCAGCACACTTTCGTGCTGCCCACATCCAGCGCTGCGATCAGACCGTTACGCATGTCCCCTGATTCCCCCTAATTGACGCTGTTAGGCGCCGTTGTCTTTACGCTTAGCCGCTTCAGCCGGAGTGGCCGGGCGTTCCGTCTTCAGCACCATGCGGTCGGGCGTGCGCAGATCGACCATGTTGACCTGACGCGAGGTCAACGCGTGATCGCGTTCCAACTGGGCCAGCCGATGCCACGCGGCCTCGGGCTGATCTTCCGGCAGGCGCACTTCCAAACCCTTTTGGGCGTCGTCCAGCATGATGTTCCAGCGCCGGTTGGCGACCCGGATGGCCGCCTTGACGCGGGTGGCCAATTGGGGCTCCGCCGACAGCATGGTCAGCAATTCGTCGGCGCGCGCACCGGCGCCGTCGCCCACCACCAGCGGCAATTCCTCGAACCCGGCGATGGTGCCGGGGATCTGGCGGCCGTCGCGGTCCACCAGCACGTGCTCGCCATTGTTCTGCCAGATGGCGACCGGCTGACGCTCGACGATGGCAAGGTGCAAGGAACCGGGCAGGCGGCGTTCCACGGCGGCCACGCGCACGGACGGAATGGCCTCCAGCCGGTCCTTCACCCGCTCCAGATTGACGCCCAGGATGGGGGCGCCGTGGGTGGCGGACAGGGCGGCGACGATGTCGTCGGTGTTGGTGCGGCCACGGCCAGAAATGGTGATTTCCTCGATGCGGAAACCGGCCTTGGCGGTGGCGTTCAGCACGCCGTCCACGGTGTTCTGAGCAGTGTGCTGGATGATGCCCGAGTGCCACAGCACCGCGCAGCCGACGATCAGCGCGGTGACGGCGACGCCACCGGCGGCCAGCTTTTGCAGCGGGCGCATGTTCAGGCGCAGGCGTGGCAGCTTGCGCTTGGCCTTGGGCTTGGACTCACCGGCATTGCGGGCGTCGGCGGTGCCCCGGCGCGGCGCGCGCGGCTTGCCCGACGACGTCAGGCGGTCATCGGGGGTGATGACGATATCGCTGCTCATGCGTCGCATGCGGCGTTCTCCACCATCCAACGCACCAGCTCGGGGAAGGTGATGCCGGTGTAAGCGGCGATCTCCGGCACCAGCGAGGTGGCGGTCATTCCGGGCTGAGTGTTGACTTCAAGCACGTACAGGCGCGGGGTTGCGCCCGAGCCGTTTATGCCCGTGTCGTCGTAACGCAGATCGGTGCGCGACACGCCCCGGCAGCCCAGCACCTGATGAGCCTTCAGCGCCAGCGCGCAGGCTTCGTCGTAAGCGGCCTGGGGCAGGGGCGCCGGCATGATGTGGCGCGAGCCGCCGGGGGCATATTTGGCTTCGTAATCGTAGAAGCCGCGATCCGAGGTGATTTCCAGCACGCCCAAGGTGCGGTCGCCCATGACGGCGGCGGTCAGTTCGCGGCCGGGAATGAAGGCTTCCACCAGCACTTCGTCGGCGTCGAACGGCCAATCCGTCAGCGGGTCGCGGGCGTCGCCGTCCTGCAGGATATAGACGCCCACCGAGGACCCCTCGTTCAGCGGCTTGACCACATGGGGGCGGGGGATGGAGGTCGCATTGCCCTTCTTGACCACTTCGCCGCGCGCCACCGGGATGGCGGCCTGGGTGAACAGGTGACGGGCGAAGGCCTTGTCCATGGCCGCAGCCGAGGCCAGCAGGCCGGAATGGGTGTAGGGAATGCCCAGCAGGTTCAGCACGCCCTGGACGCAGCCATCTTCGCCGAAGCGGCCATGCAGGGCGTTGAACACCACGTCGGGCTTGGAGGCCACCAGCTCGCGCACCAAATCGGCGGGGTCGCGGCCCACATCCAGGCTGGTCACGGTGAAGCCGGCCTCGGTCAGGGCCTTGCCGGCGGACTTGCCGGAGTTCAGGGACACCTCGCGCTCAGCCGAGGCGCCGCCCATCAAGACCGTGACTCGATTGAAAGGCTTCGCTTCGCTGCGCGGGGTCATTTGACGTCTCCCGGAATGCCCATACGGCGGATTTCCCAGCGCAGCTCGATGCCGGAACTTTCCAGCACGCGGCGGCGGACTTCTTCGCCCAGATTTTCGATGTCGGCGGCGGTGGCCTCACCGGTATTGATGAGGAAGTTGCAATGCTTCTCGCTGACCTGGGCGCCGCCCATGACCAGACCACGGCAGCCGGCTTTGTCGATCAGCTCCCACGCCTTGGCGCCGGGAGGATTGGCGAAGGTGGAACCGCCGGTGCGGGTGCGGGTGGGCTGGCTGGCCTCGCGCGCCGCACGGATTTCCGCCATGCGTGCGGCGATGGCTTCCTTGTCGCCTTCGCCGCCTTGCAGCACCGCCTTGGTGAAGATGTAATCCTCGGGCACGCCGCAATGGCGGTAGGTCAGGCCCAATTGGTCCACGGTGAAGCTGTGGGTGTTGCCCTTGCGGTCCAACGCTTCCGCCGACAGGGTGACGTCCTTCATTTCGCCGCCGAAGGCGCCCGCATTCATGCGCAGGGCGCCGCCGATGGTGCCGGGCACGCCCGACAGGAATTCCAGCCCGCCCACGCCGGTTTCCAGCGCGGTCATGGCGACGGTCAGATCCAAGGCGGCGGCACCGGCGGTGACCACGTGGCCATTGACCTCGACCCCGGCGAAGGGACCGGCTAAGCGGATGACTACGCCGGGAACGCCGCCGTCGCGCACCAGCAGATTGGAGCCCACACCGATGACGGTGACCGGCACTTCTGCGGGCAGGCAGGTCAGGAATTGCGCCAAATCGTCGGCATCAGCCGGGCGGAACAAGACCTCCGCCGGGCCGCCCACGCGGAACCACGTCAGTCCGCCCAGCGGGGCATGACGGCTGAGCCTGCCGCGTACCGGCGGCAGGGTGTCGGCCCAGTAATCTTTGCGCAATGCGCTCATCACTCAGCGGCCTCCGTCTTCGGCAGAGCGTCCAATTCGGCGGGCAAGGCATGGGCCCATTGGGTAATGTTGCCGGCACCCAGGCACACCACCATGTCGCCGGGGCGGGTGCTGTCATTGACCATGGTGGCAAGCGCCTTGGCATCGGGCAGCGCCACCACATGGCGGTGGCCGTGTTCCTGCAGGCCCTTGACCAGGGCGTCCTTGTCCATGCCGTCGATGGGATGCTCGCCGGCGGTATAGACGTCGGCGACGATGACCATGTCGGCATCGTTGAAGCAGGTGCAGAACTCGGCGAACAGGCTTTGCAGCCGGCTGAAGCGGTGGGGCTGCACCACGGCGACCACATTGCCGGTGGTGGCCGAGCGCGCGGCTTTCAACACAGCCGCGATTTCCACCGGGTGGTGGCCGTAATCGTCGATGATGGTGACGCCCTTGGCCTCGCCGGTCTTGGTGAAGCGGCGCTTGACCCCGGCGAAATTGCCCAGGGCATTGCGGACCACGTCGTTGGGCAGGCCCATTTCCACGGCGACGGCGATGGCGGCCAGGGAATTGGCCACGTTGTGCTCGCCATACATGGGCAGGCGCAGATCGTCGATGATGCGGGTGGTGCCGGTGACGCGGTCGGTGATGACCACGTCGAAGCGGGCGCCACCGGGGCCGATGCGCACGTTGGTGGCGCGGATCAATGCCTGGGGCGAGAAGCCGTAGGTGACGATCTTGCGGTCCAATACGCGCCCGATCAGGGCCTGGACTTCCGGGTGGTCGATGCACATGGCGGCGAAGCCATAGAACGGGATGTTCTCGACGAAGGTGCGGAAGGCGTCGCGCAGGGCGTCGAAGGACCCGTAATGGTCCATGTGCTCGGCGTCGATATTGGTCACCACCACGGCGGTGGCGGGCAGCTTGGTGAAGGTGCCGTCGGATTCGTCGGCCTCGACCACCATCCAGTCGCTGGCGCCCAGGCGCGCATTGGTGCCATAGGCGTTGATGATGCCGCCATTGATGACGGTGGGGTCCAACTGCGCCGCGTCCAGCAGGGCGGCGATCAGGGACGTGGTGGTGGTCTTGCCGTGGGTGCCGCCGATGGCGATGGCGTTCTTCAGGCGCATCAGCTCGGCCAGCATCTCGGCGCGGCGCACCACCGGCACCAGCTTGGTCCGCGCGGCCACCAGCTCGGGGTTCTCGGGCTTGACCGCCGACGACACCACGACGACGCGGGCATCGCCCAAATTCTCGGCGGCATGGCCGATATGGACGGTGACGCCCTTCTTGCGCAGCCGTTCCACATTGTAATTGTCGGCGATGTCCGAGCCCTGGACGTTATAGCCCAGATTGACCAGAATCTCGGCGATACCGGACATGCCGATGCCGCCGATGCCGACGAAATGGATGGTGCCGATGGAAAGCGGCATCGCCCTCATACGAGTGACTCCTTGGCGTTGCTCGGCAGGGCTGCGACTAGGTCGGCAAGACGCGCCGCCGCATCAGGCCTTCCGGCCGCGCGGGCGCACCCTGCCGCCCGGGCAAGCGTACCGGGCTGGGTAAACAGAGATTCAAGACGGCTTGCCAGTGCTTCCGGCGTGAAGGCGGGTTGCGGCATCAGCCACCCCCCACCGGCCTCGTCGACCGCACGGGCATTGGCGGTCTGGTGGTCGTCAATAGCGTGAGGATATGGCACCAAGATGGCAGGTCGCCCCAAAGCGGTCAGCTCGGCCATGGTCGAGGCACCGGAGCGGGCGATGACCAGATGGGCGGCGCTCATGCGCTCGGGCACATCGGCGAAGAAGCTTTCCAGATCGGCCTCGATGGCGGCGGCGGCGTAGGCCGCGCGCACCAGTTCAAGGTCCTCGGGGCGGCATTGCTGGGCCACCTTCAGGCGGACGCGCAGGGCTTCGGGCAGCAGGGCCAAAGCGGCGGGGATGACCTCGGACAGGATGCGGGCGCCCTGGCTGCCGCCCAGCACCAGCAGGTGCACCGGCTGGTGTTCGGACAAGTCGGGGGACAGCGCCGGGAACGGGGCGTCGCGCAAGGCGGCGATGGCGGCGCGCACGGGCATGCCGGTATGGGTCAGCTTGGGCAGCCAAGCCTCGTCCACATGGGCCACATGGGCATAAGAGGTGGCGATGCGCTTGACCCGCCCGGCCAGCAGGCGGTTGGCGCGGCCCAGCACGGCGTTCTGTTCGTGGATGACGGTGGGAATGCCCAGCATTGTGGCGGCCACCATGGTGGGGACCGAGGCATAGCCGCCGAAGCCCACCACCACCTGGGGGCGTTCGCGCTTCAGCAGGGCACGGGCCTGGATGACGCCTAAGGCCAATTCGGCCACGCCGCGCAGCTTGGACAACAGGCCGCGCCCGGCGATGCCACCGGCGGCGATGCGGAAGGTCTCGATACTGCCCAGGGTGCCGCCATAGGCATGGCCGCGCCGGTCGGTGACCAGACCCAGGCGCCAGCCACGCTCCATCAGCGATTGGGCCAGGGCTTCGGCGGGGAAGACGTGACCACCGGTGCCACCGGCAGCGAGCATGGCGTAACTCATTGCTCGAGTCCTTCCGTGCCATAGCGGGTGCGGGTCAGCGCCAGGACCATGCCCATGCCCAAGGCCAAAGCCAGCATGGACGAGCCGCCATAGCTGATGAAGGGCAGGGTCATGCCCTTGGTGGGCATCAGGCGCAGGGTCGAGGCCATGTTGATGAAGGCCTGCAGGCCGAACTGGACCAAAAGGCCCGAGGTCGCCAGCACCACGAACAGGTTTTCTTCGTTCATCAGGCGCGAGAAGCCGCGCAGCACGATGAAGGCGAACAGGGCGACCACCACAAGGCACAGCGCGATACCGAATTCCTCGCCGGCCACGGCCAGGATGAAGTCCGTATGGGCGTCGGGCAGCACCAGCTTGACCCGGCCTTCACCGGGGCCACGGCCAAAGATGCCGCCGTTCTTGAAGGCGTTCAGCGCGGTGGTGACCTGATAGGCGCCGTCGCCCTCGGGATTGAGGAACTTGTCCACGCGGGACTGGACGTGGTGGAAGGTGAAATAGGCGCCGACGCTGCCGAACACGGCCAACACCACCAGACCCAGCACCAGGATGATGGGCAGACCGGCCAGGAAGAATTGAACGCCCCAGATGGCCGAGATGATGATGGTCTGGCCCACATCGGGCTGGCGCAGCAGCAAAGCGGCGGTCAGCACATACAGGAAGCAGGCGATCCACTTGCCGGGGAAGCCGGGGTTCAGCCGGCTTTCGGCGAACATCCAGGCACAGATGATGGCGAAGGCCGGCTTGGTGAATTCCGACGGCTGGATGGAAATGCCGCCGAAGTTGATCCAGCGTGTGGCGCCCTTGACCTCGGGGCCGATGAACAGCACCGCCAGCAGCAGCAGCACGGTGCCGCCATAGCCGATGACGCCCATGCGGCGCACCTGCTTAGGCGACAGCAGCGAGACCGAGACCATGACGATCAGCGCCGGGACCAGGAAGATGAACTGGCGGCGGATGAAGTGGAAGCTGTCGGCGCCGATGCGGTCGGCCACGGCGGGGCTGGCCGCCATGGTCAGCAGGATGCCGATGCCCACCAGCAGGAACAGCGCGCCGATGGTCCAGCGGTCAACCGTCCACCACCAGCGTCCCAGAACCGAAGTGTCGGTGCGGCCAAAATTCATTTGAGGCCCTCCACCAACTGGCGGAAGACGTCACCGCGATGTTCGAAGCTTTTGAACTGGTCCCATGACGCGCAGGCCGGCGACAGCAGAACCACCGAACCGGGCTCGGCCATGGCACTGGCGGCGGTCACGGCGGTGACCAGTTCGCCGCATTTGGTGTAGGGCACGCGGCCTTCCAGGGTCGCGGCAAACGCGTCAGCCGCTTCGCCGATCAGATAGGCGTGGGCGATGCGGTTGAAATGGGGCACCAGGGATTCGATGCCGCCTTCCTTAGCTTGGCCGCCGATGATCCAGTGAATGCGCCCGTAGCAAACCAGCGCCTTTTCGGCGGCGTCGGCATTGGTGGCCTTGGAATCGTTCACATAGGTGACGCCGTCGATTTCGGTGACCAATTGCTGGCGATGGGCTAGGCCGGGATAGGTTTCCAACGCCTTGGCAATCACGTCCGGGGCGATGCCGTCGGCGCGGGCCAAAGCAAACACGGCGCAGGCGTTCTGCCAGTTGTGACGGCCGGGCAGCCGCGCGATGGAGCGCAGATCGATCAGTTCCACACCGTCCACCCGCAGGATGCCGTCGGCGGCGGAGATACCGCGCTCCAGGGTCTGTTCGGCGGAGATGCGGATGGCGCCGGGAAGCTGGTCGGCCATGCGGGCGCAATGGTCGTCGTCCACGCCGATGATGGCAGTTCCGCCCTCGGCAATCAGGTCGAACAGGCGGCGCTTGGCGGCCATGTAGCCGTCCATGCCGCCATGACGGCCCAGATGGTCGGGGGTGATGTTCAGCAGCACGCCGGCTTGGACGCGCAAGCACTCCACCAGTTCTAGCTGATAGCTGGACAGTTCCAGCACATAGCGGCCATCCGTGGACAGATCGGGCATGTCCAAAGCGGCGGTGCCCAGATTGCCGCCGGCGGCGACCTCGCGCCCGGCTTCCGCCAGCACATGGGCCAGCAGGGTGGTGGTGGTGCTCTTGCCGTTGGTGCCGGTCACCGCCAGGAAACGGTTGGCGGGCTTGGCCAGGGCCAGCAGCTCCACGTCGCAGATCACCGGGATGTTGGCGGCGCGGGCCTTGGCCGCCAGGGGATGGGCCTTGTCCACCGGGTGGGTGTGGGGGATGCCGGGGCTCCACACCACCAGATCGGTCTGGGACAGGTCAGGCGTGGACACCGGCAGGCCCAAAGCGGCCTTGCGGGACGCTTCGTTATCGTCCCACGCGGTGACCTTCGCCCCGCTTGCCATCAGCGCACGCGCGGTCGCGGTCCCGGATTTACCCAGGCCCATGACCAAGACGCGCTTTTCGCTGAGGAAGGGGACGAGGATCATGGCTCCCTACCGCAGTTTCAGGGTTGAAAGGCCGACAAGGGCCAGGATGCCGGCGATGATCCAGAAGCGGATGACCACGGTGGGCTCGGCCCAGCCCTTCTTTTCGAAGTGATGGTGCAGCGGCGCCATGCGGAAGACGCGCTTGCCGGTCAGCTTGAAGCTGGCGACCTGGACGATGACCGACACGGTTTCCAGCACGAACAGGCCGCCGACGATGGCCAGCACCAATTCATGCTTGGTCACCACCGAGATGGCACCCAGGGCGCCGCCCATGGCGAGGCTGCCGGTATCGCCCATGAACACCATGGCCGGCGGCGCGTTGAACCACAAAAAGCCCAATCCGGCCCCCACCAGGGCGCCGCAGAATACCGCCAGCTCGCCCGAGCCGGGCACGTAGTGGATTTGCAGATAGTTGGCGAACACCGCGTGACCGACCAGATAGGCGATCAGGGCGAACACACCCGACGCAATCATCACCGGCACGATGGCAAGGCCGTCCAGGCCGTCGGTCAAATTCACGGCGTTGGAGGCGCCGATGATGACGAAGACGGCGAAGGGAATGAAGAACCAGCCCAATTGGATCAGCACGGATTTCAGGAACGGCACCGCCAGGGTGCCGGCCATGGGCTCGCGCTGGACCGAGAAGATCCAGATGGCGGCGATCAGGGCGATGGCGGTCTGGGCCACCAGCTTGGTTTTGCCCGACACCCCCTTGGGGTTCTTCTTGGACACCTTGAGGAAGTCGTCGGCAAAGCCGATGGCGCCATAGCCCAGGGTGACCATCAGCACGATCCAGACGTAATGACTGCGCAGATCGGCCCACAGCAGGGTTGAGACCGTCAGCGCGATCAGGATCAGGAAGCCGCCCATGGTGGGCGTGCCCTTTTTGGTCAGCAGATGGCTTTCCGGCCCGTCGAGGCGGATGGGCTGGCCCTGCTTTTGCCACTTGCGCAGCCATTTGATCAGGGCCGGGCCGATCACGAACGACACGATCAGGGCGGTCAGCACCGCGCCTCCCGTGCGGAAGGTGAGGTATTTGAAGAGATTGAAAACCGCAATCTCGTCGGCGAGGGGATAGAGCAGATTATAGAGCATTTTCCCCTAGCACCCTTCCTGCAAGGTCTTGATGACACGGCTCATGCGGCTGCCCGCCGAGCCCTTCACCACGACAACGTCACCGGCCTTGAGCACGGCCTTTACCAGCGGCGCCAACTCCTCGGAATTGGCGGCGTGTTCGCCCCGCTTTTCAGGCGGCAGGGCAGCGCGCAGATGGGTCATCATGGGGCCGGCGGTATGGACCAGATCGATGTTCCAGGCCATTACCGCCTCGGCAATGCCGGCATGCAAAGCGGGGGCGTCGTCGCCCAGTTCCAGCATGTCGCCCAGCACCGCCATGCGGCGTGCGCCTTTGGCGGGTTTGGCGGCGGCCAGGGTGGCGATGGCGGCCTTCATGCTGACCGGGCTGGCATTGTAGCTTTCGTCGATGATTTCGGCGGTGCCGCCGGGCACTTGGACACGGAAGCGCTCGCCCCGGCCCTTGGGCGGGTTCATGCCCGATAGCGAGCGGGCGGCGGCTTCGGCGTCGGCGCCCAAGGCGCCCGCCGCCAGTACCACGGCTAGGCTGTTCATGGCCCAATGCAGGCCCGGCACACCGACGCGGTAGGCCAAGGCGCGGTCTTTCAACAGGGTGAAGACCGCAGTTTCCTCGGGGTCGACGGCGCAATCCAGCAGGCGGGCATCGGCATCGATATGGCTGCCGAAGGACACGATGTTGGTCACCCCGGCGGCCTTGGCGGCATGGGCCAGATGGCGGAAGTGGCGGTTGTCGCGGTTCAGCACGGCCACGCCGCCGGGCACCAGACCGGTGAAGATTTCCGCCTTGGCGTCGGCGATTTCCTCGGTGGATTTGAAGAAGGCGGTGTGGACCGCTTCCACCGTGGTGACGATGGCCACGTGGGGGCGGACCATGGCCACCAGCGGGATGATCTCGCCGGGATGGTTCATGCCCAGCTCGAACACGGCAAAACGCACGTCTTCGGGCATGCGGGCCAAAGACAGCGGCACGCCCCAATGATTGTTGAAGCTGCCCACCGACCAATGGGTGGCGCCCTGTTGCGACAGGGCCAGGGCTAGCATTTCCTTGGTGCCGGTCTTTCCCACCGAGCCGGTGACGGCGACGATGCGGGCGCCCGAGCGGTCGCGCGACGCTTTGCCCAAGGCCTGCAAGCCGGCCATGGTGTCGTCCACCAGCAGCAGGGGCAGACCCTCGCAGCCTTCGGGGATGGTGTGCACCAAAGCGGCGCTCGCGCCAGCCTGGATGGAGGCCTTCACATAAGCGTGGCCGTCATGGTTGGGGCCGGCCAGGGCGATGAACAGATCGCCCTTGGCGACAGAGCGCGAGTCGATGGAAACGCCGGATGCTTCCCAGGACGGACCCATCAGGGTGCCAAAAGTGGCCGCTTGCGCTTGGGTGGAGGTCCACAGGCTCATGCTGCAACTCCACCGTTAAGATGGGCAACGGCCTTGCGGGCCTCGTCCGCATCATCGAAGGTCAGGGTGACGGCGCCGACGATCTGTCCGGCTTCGTGGCCCTTGCCGGCCAGCACCACCACATCGCCGGCCTGGGCCAGACCCACCGCATGGCGGATGGCGCCGGCACGGTCGCCGATCTCCAGGGCCTTGGGGGCCGCAGTCAGGATGGCGCGGCGGATCAAAGCAGGGTCCTCGCTGCGCGGGTTGTCGTCGGTGACGATGGCAATGTCGGCCAAGCGGGCGGCAATGGCGCCCATCTGCGGTCGCTTGCCGGGGTCGCGGTCGCCGCCGCAGCCGAACACCACGATCAGGCGGGCGGCATGGGGACGTAAGGCGCCCAGCACGGTTTCCAAGGCGTCGGGGGTGTGGGCGTAATCCACATAGACCGGAGCGCCGGTAATGGTCTCAGCCACCTTCTGCAAACGGCCCGGAACGCCGTCCAGATGCTCCAGGGTGGCGGTGGCGGCAATGGAATCGGCGCCGCAGGCGATAACCAGACCCAGGGCGGCCAGGGCATTGGAGGCTTGGAAGGTGCCGGCCAAAGGCAGGCGAACGGTCACCTTGCGGCCCAGGATTTCCAAATCCAGCACCTGACCATGGGGCTCGGGGCGGGCATCCACCAGCTTGAGGTCTTTGCCCTTGCGGCCATAGCTCAGCACTTTGGCGCCCGGAATGGTGATATGGCTGTCGGCATTGACCACTGCAACACCGTCAGCGGGCAGCAGTTCCGTGAACAGGCGCAGCTTGGCGGCGCCATAGCTGTCCATGTCCCCGTGATAGTCCAGATGGTCGCGGGTCAGATTGGTGAAGGCGGCGGCCTTCAGTTTGACGCCGTCCAGGCGGAATTGGTCCAGGCCGTGGCTGGACGCTTCCATGCAGGCATGGGTCACGCCGAAGCGGGCCAGATCGGCCAAAGCGGCATGCAGGTCGGCGGGGTCGGGAGTGGTCAGGCTGCCCTGGTGGGGCCAGCCCTCGGCGATGATGCCCAGGGTGCCCAGGGCGGCGGATTTCAGCCCCAGCAATGCCCACATCTGGCGGGAGAAATTGGCGACGGAGGTCTTGCCGTTGGTGCCGGTGACGGCGGTCATCACGGCAGGTTGAACGCCATGGAACGCCGCCGCCGCCAGGGCGAAGGCCCGGCGCGGGTTGGCGACGGTGACCAGCGGCACGGCGTCCGTGTCAATTTTGGTCTCAATGGGCGCCAGGATGGCGGCTGCCCCCTTCGAAATCGCGTCGGCGATGAAGCCACGGCCATCGGCCTTGGTGCCGGGCAGGGCAGCAAACAGAAAACCCGGGCCGACCTTGCGGGAATCCGCGGTCAGGCCCGAGATCTCGGGGTTGGGGGCCATGTCCAGGCCGATGATGTCAGTCAACCGCGGCAACATTGCCTCCGCTTCCTGCGACGAATCCCTTGCCGGGGCCTTGCGCCATGGGCGCAGCCTTTGGCATCAGACCCATCAACGGTGCGACCTGGGCGATGATGCGCCCGGCCGTCGGCGCAGCCGTCCAGCCTGCGGTGATGAAACCGTA
>JACMKT010000038.1 GCA_014380005.1 Rhodospirillales bacterium | reverse complement strand
GCACCGCCCAGCAGCACGGGAATGTCGATTCCGGCGGCGGTCAGTTCCTCAAGGTTTTCGCGCATGATGACGGTGGATTTCACCAGCAGGCCCGACATGCCGATGGCGTCGGCCTTGTGTTCCTTGGCCGCCTTGATGATCTCGCCGATGGGCATCTTGATGCCGATATTGTGCACCTTGTAGCCGTTATTGGTGAGGATGATGTCCACCAGATTCTTGCCGATGTCGTGGACGTCGCCCTTCACGGTGGCCAGCACGATGACGGCTTTGCTCTGGCCGTCGGCTTTTTCCATGTGGGGCTCCAGCCACGCCACGGCGGCCTTCATGGTCTCGGCCGATTGCAGCACGAAGGGCAGTTGCATCTTGCCCGAGCCGAACAGCTCGCCCACCACCTTCATGCCGTCTAGCAGCAGCTTGTTAATGATGTCCAGGGGCACCCAGCCGGACGCCATGGCCTCGGCCAGATCCGTATCCAGGCCGGTGCGGTCGCCGTCGATGATGCGCTGCTTCAGGCGGTCTTCCACATTGGCCGGCAGCTCCTTCTTCAGCTCGCCCGCCTTGCGGTCGCCGAACAAAGCGATGAAGGCCTGCAACGGGTCGTAGCCGGGGGCTTGGCGGTCGAAGATCAGGTCTTCGGCGGCCTTGAGTTCATCCGCCGCCAGGGTGTGTAGCGGCAAAATCTTCGAGATATGGACGATGGCGCCGGTCATGCCGCGCTTGACCGCATGGTCGTTGAATACCGAATTCAACACCTGACGGGCGGCGGGCTTCAGGCCGAACGAGATGTTGGACAGGCCCAAGACAATGCCGCATTCGGGCAGTTCCTTGGCAATGCGCTCGATGGCGTCCAAGGTCGCCAGACCCAGACGGCGGTCGTCGGCATTGCCGGTGCAGATGGTGAAGGTCAGCGGGTCGAACAGCAGATCGCCGGCGGGCAGGCCGTGCTTATTGACGGCGAAGTCATACAGGCGATGGGCCACCGCCATCTTGGTGTCCACATCCTTGGCCATGCCCACTTCGTCGATGGTCAGGGCGACCACGGCGGCGCCGAACTTCTTGGCCAGCAGCAGGCGCTTATGGGCGTCTTCCTCGCCGTTCTCGAAATTGATGGAGTTCAGGATGGCCTTGCCGCCATACAGCTTCAGCGCCGCTTCCAGCACCGGCAATTCCGTGGAATCGATGACCAGCGGGGCGGTGACCGAGCCGCGCAGGCGCGACACCACCTCGGTCATGTCGCTGACTTCCTTGCGCCCGACAAAGGCGGTGCAGACGTCCAGGGTGTGGCTGCCTTCCTTGACCTGCTCGCGGGCCATGGCGACGATGCCGTCCCAGTTTTCCGCATCCTGGAAGTCGCGGAACTTCTTCGATCCGTTGGCGTTGCAGCGCTCGCCGATGGCAAGGAAGGCGTTTTCCTGGCGCAGGGGCACTTGGCTGTACAGGGACGCCACCGCCGGCACCCAATGGACAGAGCGTTTGACCGGGTTGGGGCGATACCCGTTACCCATGCGCTTGAGCATCTGATGGGTGGCGCCGATATGGTCCGGCGTGGTGCCGCAGCAGCCGCCGATCAGGTTCACGCCCATGCCGACGAAGCGTTCGTGCCACAGGGCCAGTTCTTCCGGCAGCAGCGGATAGCGGGTCTGGCCGTCCACCAGCTCGGGCAGGCCGGCATTGGGCTGGATGGAGATGAAGCCCGGCCAGTTCTCGGTCAGGTATTTCACATGCTCCAGCATCTCCTGCGGGCCGGCGGCGCAGTTCAGGCCCAAGGACGGCACGTCCAGGGAATGCACCACGGTGGCGGCGGCGGCGATGTCGGCGCCCACCAGCAGGGTGCCGGTGGTTTCCACCGTCACCTGAACCATGATGGGGATGTCCTTGCCAGCCTGGGCGCAGGCGATCTTGCAGCCATTGACGGCGGCCTTGATCTGCAACGGGTCCTGGCAGGTCTCCACCAGGAAGGCCGAAACGCCGCCGGCGATCTGGCCGGCGGCCTGGATCACATAGGCGGCTTCCAATTCGTCATAGCCCATATGGCCCAGGGACGGCAACTTGGTGCCCGGCCCGATGGCGCCCAGCACGAAGCGGGCACGGCCATCGGCCTTGAATTGGTCGGCGGCCTCGAAGGCCAGTTCGATAGCCAGCTTGTTCAACTCGAAGGCCTGATCGGCGATGCCGAACTCGGCCAAGGTAATGGGGCTGCCGCCGAAGGTGTCGGCCTCCACCATGTCGGCGCCGGCTTCGAAGTAACGGGCATGGATGCCGCGAATGACGTCGGGCCGCGACTTGACCAGAATCTCGGTGCAGTTCTCCAGCCCGAGGAAATCCTTGTCCACCGACAGGTTCATGGCCTGCACCAGCGCACCGGTGCCGCCGTCGCACAGAAGAACACGGTCGCGGAGATGGTCGAGAATATTGGTCATATCGCCCTCGTGAAACTGGCGCAGCCAGAGAAATTAGACACGGATGGACACGGATGAACACGGATAAGCAAGGCGGATTTCCATCCGTGTTTATCCGTGTCCATCCGTGTCATTAAACCTTCGCCCGCACACCCAGGATGTGCGAAATCGCATAAGCCAGATCGGCCCGGTTCAGCGTGTAGAAGTGGAAGTCCGTCACCCCGTCGGCGGCCAGAGCTTGGCATTGCTGGGCGGCGAAGGTGGCGGCGACCAGTTTGCGGGTCTCGGGGTCGTTGTCGAGGCCGTCGAACAAGGCGGCCATCCACGGCGGCACGCTCGCACCGCAGGCGGTGGAGAATTTCTGCACCTGGGCGAAATTGGTCACCGGCAGGATGCCCGGCACGATGGGCAGGGTGATGCCGGCGGCGCGGGCGCGGTCGACGAAGCGGCGATAGACGTCCACGTCGAAGAAGTACTGGGTGATGGCCCGCGTCGCGCCCGCATCCACCTTGCGCTTGAGATTGTCCAAATCGAATTGGGCATTGGGCGCGTCGGGATGCATTTCCGGGTAGGCGGCCACCGAGATCTCGAAATCGGCGATGCGCTTGAGGCCCTTGACCAGATCCACGGCGTAATCATAGCCGCCGGGGGTGGGCTGATAGGGGCCGCTGCCTTCGGGGGCGTCGCCGCGCAGGGCGACGATGTGGCGGATGCCCTCGTCCCAATAGCGCCGGGCGATGTCGTCCACTTCGCCCTGGGAATGACCGATGCAGGTCAGATGGGCGGCGGGCTTCAGGCCGGTCTCGCGGGCGATGCGGACCACGGTGTCGTGGGTGCGTTCGCGGGTGGTGCCGCCGGCGCCATAGGTCACCGAGACGAAGCTGGGGGCCAGGGGCTCCAGCCGCTTGATGCACTCCCACAGGGTCTCCTGCATCTTCTCGGTCTTGGGCGGGAAGAATTCGAACGAGACGCTCACGGGGCGCGCCGGGGCGGCGGCGATGGGCAGTTCGGGCAGCGGGCGGCTCACGCGGATGCTCCTGTCTCTATAGTCTTCTGAATTGATGCGGCGGCGCGGGTGGCCTGCCACAACACCACGGTCAGCGGCTGGCCGGGCAGGCGGGTGGTGCCCGCAGGCTCCAGCCCGGCGGCGCGGAACCAGCCGGCGACCTCGTCATCGGAAAAGCCCAGGCGGCGGTGGGCGTGCTGGTCGCGCAGCGCCTCCTGGCCGTGGGGGGCGAAATCCACCACCACCAACTGGCCGCCGGCCTTCAGCACGCGGGCGGCTTCGGCCACCACGGCAGCCGGGTCGGCGGCGTAGTGCAGCACCTGATGGATGGTGACCGCGTCGGCCGAGGCGGCGGGCAGCGGCAATTGGGTGATGTCGCCTTGGCGCACCATGCAATGGCGCAACTCGGCCCGTTCCAGATTGGCCCGCGCCACCGCCAGCATCTCACGCGACAGATCGATACCGATGCCGCGCTCCACATGGGGGCCAAGGACTTCGAGGACGCGCCCGGTGCCGGTGCCCATATCCACCAGATCATGCACTTCGCGGTCGGCAAAGGCCTTGATCAGCGCTTGCTCCACCTCGCGCTCGTCGATGTGCAGGCTGCGCATCTGGTCCCAGCGCAGGGCGTTCTCGGTGAAATAATCCTGGGCATTGGCGGCGCGGGCGGCGCGGATGGCATCCAGCCGTTGCTGGTCCAGGGCCAGGGTGGGGTCGTCATTGGGCAGCAGAGCCAACAGGTGACGGGCCAGTTCGGCCCCGGCGCCCTTGGCGGCGACGCGGTAGAACACCCAGGCGCCCTCGGGGAAGCGGTCCAGCAGGCCGGAATCGCACATCAGCTTGAGATGGCGCGAGACGCGGGGCTGGCTCTGGCCCAGGATGTGGGTCAGCTCGGAAACGGTCAGGTCGCCCTGGGCCAGCAGCGACAGCAGGCGCAGCCGCGTGGGCTCCGCCGCCGCCCGCAAGCCCATGAGCACCGCTTCCACGCGCAACCCTCCTGCATTGTTGTTTCGAAAAACATATAAACATATCTTTATGCGGATATGAAGCTTTCTTTCGCCACCGCCTTGGATGTGTGATAATTCGGCAACAACCCCCCTGGCCTTGGAACCAGTGCAAATTCTGCCTACTGGTGTTTGCGAGGGGAACGTGATACCTCCAAATATGCCGGGGAACCTTATGGGACTCTGGATCGTTCGCGCCTCGCGCGTGGGCTCGCCGTGTCCCGAGGGTGTCAAAGGGTATAAATAAAGCGAATGCTGACCTTCATCCCCCGCTTCACCGCCGTGCGGTTCGCCGCATCCATGCTCGCGCTCGCCCTTGTGGCCGGCTGCGCCACTCCGCCGCCCGCCGACGACAAGGAAGCGGTGGCCGAGTTTGAGCAGACCAACGATCCGCTAGAGCCCATGAACCGGGCGATCTTCGGCTTCAACGACACCATCGACAAGGCGCTGTTCCGCCCGGTGGCCCAGGCCTACCGCGACGTGGTGCCGGCCTTTGGCCGCGACCGTGTGCGCGACGCCCTGCGCAACCTGCGCTCGCCCATCGTGTTTGCCAACGACGTGTTGCAGGGTGAGCCCGACCGCGCCGTCCAGACCTTCATGCGCTTTGCCTTCAACACCGGCTTCGGTATCGGCGGCCTGTTCGATCTGGCCAGCGAAGGCGGCATTCCCTATCACGACGAAGATTTCGGCCAGACCTTCGCGGTCTGGGGCATGGGCGAGGGCCCGTATCTGGTGCTGCCCCTGCTGGGTCCGTCCAATCCGCGTGACACGTCGGGCCTTGCCGCCGAATGGCTGGCCGATCCGTTCAACATCTGGATGGACAATACCGGCCGCGATTGGGTGATCTGGACGCGTGCCGGCGTCGCCGGCGTGGACAAGCGCGAGAATTATTTGGACACCTTGGACGAGATTGAGCGCACCTCGGTGGATTATTATTCCGCCATGCGCGCCCTTTACCGTCAGCGCCGCGATACCGATATCAAGAACCGCAATACGATCGACAAGGTCCCGACGCCGAGCCTCAGTTCGGTCTCCGCGCCCTCGCATACGAGTAATTAGCGCGCCATGATGTCCCGCCGTTTTCTGATCGCCGCCTTCGCTGTCACCCTGTCCCTGTTGGCGGCGGTGGTGCCGGCCCGGGCCGAGGCCAATGCCGACGCCCGCGCCTTCATCCAGCGTCTGGCCGACACCGCCATGAATACGGTGGCGGTCAAGGGCCTGTCCGACGACGAACGTGCGCGCCGCTTCCGCACCTTGTTCGTGGACACCTTCGATCTTCCGGAAATCGGCAAGCTGGTGCTGGGCCGCTATTGGCGGGTGGCGACGCCCGAGCAGCAGCAGGAATTCCTGCGCCTGTTCGAGGAAATCCAGGTCTATACCTGGACCAAGCGCTTCAAGGATTATTCGGGCGAAACCCTGGATATCCTGAATCTGGCTCCTGAAGGCGAAACCGACGTATTGGTGGACAGCCGCATCAAACGCGAGCGGCTGGAGCCCGTCAACGTGGCGTGGCGCGTGCGCAAAAGCGGCGAGGGCTTCAAGGTGCTCGACATCAAGGTGGAAGGCGCTTCCATGGCCTTTACCCACCGTTCGGAATACGCCTCGGTGATCCAGGGCACCGGCGGTCAGGTGGAGGGGCTTTTGGCCGCCATGCGCAAGAAGGTCGTCCTAATGCAGGGCGAGGGCGCCACCGCCGCTGCTCCGGCTGGGGCGAAGGCGAATTAGGGCTTTCCGTTTTGTGTGAATGATGAAAGGCCGTCCCCATGGGGCGGCCTTTTTGTTTGGTTCATCGCGGATTAGCGGGGAGAGCACCCAAACCGCGTCTCCCCGGACAAGCGCAGCGCAGATCCGGGGGCCATGGTGCCGTTTCCCGCCATGGATCCCCGCTTTCGCGGGGATGACGGGAGAAAAATCAACCTCCGTGCCTTCCGTGGCCCGCGCAGCGGGCATCCGTGCCCTCCGTGCCCTCCGTGTCTCATGGCGCGGTGCAGACGCGTCGGGCAGGCCGGTTGTTAAATCGGACAGCAGTGGAACAAGTCCGGGCCTGACGGTGAGGGCAGCGCCCCTTTAATACCCGTACGGCTTATCGCCCCATACCAGCCCGGCCACGTGGCGGCTGACGCATTTCATCAGGTCGTAATTGGGGCGCACGAATTGCAATGCTGCCCAGGTGCTGGTCAACGCGCGGACCTCGCCTTTGCCGAAGGCGATCTTCATGTCGGGCCAGTGGGTCGAACGCAGTTCGAATTCCTGCACCTGACCTTTCCAGATGCGGCGGGTGGTGGGCAGCGGCACTTTCATGCCGCCGATGGAGATGTCCAGCACCTCGAATTCGACACCCTCGATAAGGGCTACCAAGCCGGTTCCCGGATGGCGGTCGTCGAAACGGCGGTCCTGCGAAATGGGTTTCCTCATGGGGCATGGTCCAAACGGCCAGGGTTGGGCATCATACCTCGCCCTTTGTTCAGGGCCAAGCGCGGGCTCAGCCGCCCCAGTTCTCCACCCACAGGCTGGTGGGGGCGTCGTGGCCGGTGGGCTCCAGTCCGGTCAGCCAGGATGGGATGATGAAGCTGGCGGTGTTGAAGAACAGCGGCAGGGCCGGCAGGTCGTCGGCGTAAAGCGCCTGCAGATCGCCCCATAGCGCCTTGCGCTTGGTCTTGTCCATCTCGCCTTCCAACGTCTCGATCAGCTTATCCATGCGCGGATCGGCATAGGCGGTGAAGTTCTGGCCCGAGTAATTGTTTTCGGGCGTGGGGATATGGGCCGAATGCAGGGTGCTGCGCGGCACCTGATCGGGGGTGCCGTACCAGGAATACAGGGCAAGGCCGGGGAATTGGCGCCGGGTCACGGTGGTGCCGAAAAAGCTGCGCGGCGCCTCGGTGCGCAGGCGCACGTCGATGCCGATCTTGCGCAGTTCCATCTGGATGACCTGACTCATCAGTTCGCGGCTGTGGTTGCCGGCGGTGGTGGCCAATTCGATGACCAGCGCCTCGCCCTCGGCGTTGCGGCGGATGCCGCGTGCCGCCGTCTTCCACCCGGCCTCGTCCAGCAATTGCCCGGCTTTTTGCGGACTGTAGGGATAAACCGCCACGCCGGGAGAGAAGGCCTGATCCTCGGGGCTGACATTGGTCAGGGCCACCGGCAGGCGGCCGCCGAACATCTCGCGGCTGATGGCTTGGCGGTCGAAGCCGTGCAGGATGGCCTTGCGGACCCGGATGTCGCGCAGGGCCGGGTGCTGGGGATTGATGTCCAGATGTTCGTAGACCAAGCCCGGCTTGAACAGGATGCCCACGTCGGTGGGCTTGCGGTTGTCCAGTGATACCGCCTGATCCAGCGGCAATCCGTTCTCGCCGGCGATCATGTCGATCTCATGGGCGCGCAAGGCTGCCTCCAGCGCCACCGTATTTTCGATGGCGCGGATGATGATGCGGCGGAAGGCCGGGGGTTTGCCGCCCCAATGGGGGTTGCGCTCCAGCACCAGATGGCGGCCATAGACCATTTCCGCCAGCCGGTACGGCCCCATATACAACCCCGCATTGGTAGGCTGGGCGGTGTAGGTGGTGCGGTTTCGGTATTCGGCGGGCTCGGTGAATGCCTTGCTTTCCAGATGGGAAGGCAGCAGGCGGAAATCGGTCAGGACGTTATAGGCAATGCTGGGCTGAGCCAGATGGATGGTGAAGGTTTTCTTGTCCTTGGCCGCCTCGATCTTGACGATGCGGCGGTAGATTTCCCCATTGGCGACACCGCTTTGGGCGTGGCGCCCCACCTGCCAGCTGAACAGCACGTCGTCGGTGGTGACTGGGATTCCGTCGGCCCATTTGGCCTCGGGCCGCAGGGCGAAGGTCACGGTCATGCCCTTGCCGTCCAGCTTGGCCAAGCCGTTTTCCAGGGTCGGCAGCTTGGTGCACAACAGGCATTCCAGCGCGCCCTTGGCATTATAGGCGGTGAGGGGGCGGTGGACGAAGCCCAGCACATAGGCTTTGACGATCATGGAATCGATGGACGGATGCAGGGTGGTGGGGAATTGCGCCACCCCGACCACCAGTTCGTCCTTGGGCGGTTGGCCGGCGGCAACGCCCGCCGGTACGGCGCCGGCGAAGCACAGGGTCAGCATCAGGCCGACGAAAATGGCGCGAATGGACATGGGGCAGGCACCGCGCATTGTCGATGATCGAAGCTGCGCTCTTACCATGCCCGTGTCCGTCTGTCATCAGGCGGGCAACCTATGCGATGTTTGGCTGGTGGGGCCGTGAGTGCAATGGTTGTGACGTCATTTCAGCCATGGGAACCACAGCCGTTGTGTCAGCCGCACCCATTCGGGCCAAGCCTGCACGGCGCACAGCCATAATTGCAGGGCGGATTCCATGGGAGTGACGAACACATCGTCCTCCTGCTCCAAGGATGCGTCGACCGCGTGGCGCGGTTCCGGTAGGGCCGAGACGAGTTCACCGAAATCGCGGTATTGGCGGTCGGGGATGGCTTCCAGCGCCTCCAGCGTGTGCGGCCCCAACTGATTGCGCCGGGCATATTCCACCAGCCGCGAGCGGTCGCAGGGGAATTGGATGCCCTCCAGGGCATGTTCCAGGCTCCGTGGCGGCATGGGTATCGCTCCTTATGGCTTCCACTCCTGGGAGACCGGGGGCAATGCGCAACGGCACTGCCCTCGCCTCGGGCTCGTCCGGCGGCCGGCTGACGGCCATGAAAGCCGGCGCCACACGGACTTCCATGAAGGACAGTTGGTGTGGGCTGCGGGTTCCCCGGAAACCCTTGGAAAAAGCCCGTTAGAAAAGGTTCGTCACGGAATTCCGGGGAGCCTATGTGGGGATACGCTGCAGGTTTCACCACCAAGGGCACCAAGAACACCAAGACGACAT